>NZ_JBDTCG010000088.1:0-45235 GCF_039923675.1 Collimonas sp. | reverse complement strand
GGCGGATTCGACCGGACGGATGATGTGGTACTGCTTGGTCAGCGTGATCAGGATGTCTTCAATCTTGTCGCTGATATTGAGCGATTTCATGGTGTTCAGCTTCGCTCGCACCACTTCCGTGTTACCGGCCGCGGCCAGGTCGAGATCGATGCCGCTGCCTTCTTTGCCAAGCACCAGGCCGCTTTCCGAATCGACCAGCGCTACCGCTGTTGCACCATCGACTTCCATCAATTTACTGAGACTGTCTTTGATATTTGCCATTTCATTTCTCCAGGCACCGTTAAAAAAACCGCTCTTTGGCCGGTGCCGGCGCCGAGGATACGGGGTAAGGTTGTTACGGCATCTGCGGTATCAGCTACATGTACCGCTTCAATGTTCAATCCGATGCTCAAAGCTCGGGCGGGTCCGTGGCAAGCCGCGCCAGCGAGGTCGCACAGGTTCTGCTGTGGGCGAGAAGCACACCCAGGTTTGCTTCGTTGTTGCTGGCGGTCATAAGCACCAGTCGCTGCGCAGGTTTAGGCAGCCGCTGGATCACGGAAAGCCCGGTGTCGGTTTGGATCAGGACGTCACGGTAGTCGCGCTGGTTGATCTCTTTACTCAAGGTCTCGCCCAAGGCGCACAGCGAACCGATCATGGCCGCGACGCGCGCCGGCCGGTCACGGTTGTACGATATGTGCGTTACCAGATGGCCGTCGACCGTTGCCAGCACGCTGGTGTAGGAGCCTTGGACGCTGTGCAGCAGGCGCGCCATGGCTTCCATGCAGGCATCCCTTTGCGCCTGTTGCGGGAAAAAGAGTTCGAATGCCACGTGGTCCGCAGCATGTGCGGATGTCAATTCCATGCGGCGACCCGCTTTTCAATCAACGCAACCACCATGTTCAACAAGAACAGCACATCCTTGCGTTCGCGCGGATCCATCGCCACCACCGGAAGATTGAAATTGCGTTGACCAAGGTGCCGCACATAATCGGCAAGTTGAGGCCGGGAGTCAGGCCGCATGCGGGTGACTGCCACGATGGTAGGCAATTGGGCGATCGACCAGGAAAAATTGTTGAGGTAGAAATCCAGCGCGTCGAACGGCGTTTCCTGCGAATTGTCGACCATCAGAATGAGCCCCATCGCCCCTTCGACCACCAATGGCCAGATGAACTTGAACCGCTCCTGGCCGGGTACGCCGAACAAATGCAGCACATCGCCATCGGCCAGCGTCAATTCACCGAAATCGAGGGCGACGGTAGTACTACGGTGCTCGTCGGTAGACTGGACGTCGGTACATACCGGCGACTCGTCGCTGACGGCGCGGATCGCCGTCGTTTTTCCGACGCCGGGTGAACCCAGGAAAATCAACTTGTGGCGCTGCATTGAATCAAACTCCGTGACAATATTGGATCGGCGCCTAACCAGGCGGGTACGCTCATGCACTTGCAAGCATGTGCAGCAAGCGGCCTTTGATACGCTGCAGGAAAGAATTTTCGGTGGCCGCTCTGATGGTCTGCGCCGGATGCGGGGAATGCGCCTGGACGCTAAGCGTGGCGTAGCGCTGCTGCAACAGCACGCAGAATCCGACATGCGCATCGGCTTCCTGGATACCTGCTTCGATGGCGAGGTGCATGGCGTCGTCGGCGGCGATGCCATCCTGCATCGCCGCAAATACGGTAGTCCACGGCGCATGCGTGGGCATGCGAGCGAGATTCGGCCAGATTTGCAATTTGAGGAAAGCGTCGGGCTGCCTTAATTTTACGGTGATGATGCGCTCCAGGTCGGGGTCAGGCTTGCTTAGCCAGAGTACTTCATCGCGGCGCAAGCGAAGCTTGGCGTCATGTTCAACGTCGATTGAACCCAGCGTCTCGGTTTTAAAGATCACATCGCTGGTTGCCAGAGCGATGGCGACATGTTCGAGAGGGCAATCAAACATCACATCGTCAGAGTGCGGAACAAGCCAGCAGCGGCCCCAGGCGCCAGTCAGGCACAGTATCGCCGAAGGCGACGAGCCCAATGCGCCGGATAATCTTGAACAGGGCTTGTGCGGCGTGGCAGATACCAGAGCAGCAGGGTGTATGAAGGGAATCATCGCATCCAGGCCATTGGCCAACTGCATGAGCCGCAATGGTCGAGGCAACCGTATTTCACGGATCTCGGCCTGCCTTTTGGCGCGCAAGATGAAGGCCCCGGCTTCGGCGGCATTTGCCACCAGAACGATTTCACCGTCACGCGCATTGCTTACCAAAAATGGCGTGCAGAGTCGGGTGGACAACATGCGCATCATGATGCGCACTTGTTGCTGGTCGAACTCGGTGAGATTGCCGATCGCGAAGGCAATCCCAAGCTCTGTCTGCGCGCGCTGGCTCGTCATGATTTTTTAGTCAAGAGAGAAATATGCTTGATGGGAAGCGGGATCACCAACGATCGAGCCCGATGAAATTTCACAAAAATGAATACGTGGCGAATGTTACAAAAATCAATGGGCATGAAATATAGGGAAATGCTTTTTTCTGTGTAAGGATTTCCCTAGTCTCCGCGTTGATTGCCCCGGCATGTCAATGTTTGTCCAGTTTTGGCGCCATTTTTTGTTATGTGCAGTGACAGAGTTTGTTGAATGCCGTGCCATCGAATACATGCCTGAATGACCGCCGCACTGATAATAATGCGACGGGTTAGGGACGTTGTTAGCGAGGGGAAGAGGATTTATTTTGTTTGGCACGGATCGTGCTGCAACGCGTTTTAACATGGATGATCCGTTGATCCATTTCAGTGCAAAAAAAACGACGCCGAAGAGTTTTTCCAAGTATTAATTGCATCCTTACATTTATGAATAATTTGCGAACACCTTATATAAAAATTGGCACTTGCTTGAAACTGGCAAAAGAAGCGCGCGGCTCCACGTCGCCATTCCAACTCGTTACGATTGCTGTTCTTGTCGCGTCAATAACAGCTTGTGGCGGCGGTTCGTCATCTGGCACAACTTCGACACCGACACCAACACCGACACCAACACCAACACCAACACCGACTGCAAGTATCGCTGCACAGTGGGGCATCGTTAACGAACCCAGTTTTCCCAACACGGTTTGTGCGAAACTTTCCGCCACGCTGACTCCGAGGAAAGGCTCACTCGATGCCATTGACGGCGATCCGTCCAATTCGCAACCTGATGCTCTGCGCATCCAGGCGGCA
Source organism: Collimonas sp. (assembly GCF_039923675.1). Classification (GTDB taxonomy): domain Bacteria; phylum Pseudomonadota; class Gammaproteobacteria; order Burkholderiales; family Burkholderiaceae_D; genus Collimonas. The sequence goes on along the minus strand of NZ_JBDTCG010000088.1, from coordinate 42,061 downwards.
ATCAACGCTTGTCCGGCCGGCCAGGCGGTGCAGTTGGCGCCTGGCGCATCGGGGGAGTCAGCTTTCCTGACCGGGCCACTGCAATTGAAGTCTGGTGTCACGCTCAGGATCGACAGCGGCGTAACGCTCTTTGCATCGCGAAATCCTGCGAATTACGACAACGGGCCGGGCACTTGCGGCACGGCGACCCCGACGGATACCAACGCTTGCAATCCCCTCATCGCCGCTTCAGGCGCCGTCAATAGCGGTATCGTTGGCGATGGCGTGATTGACGGCCGCGGTGGTAGTCTGCTTACCAGCGGTCCGAACGCAGGTAAGCGCAGCTGGTGGGATGTCGCTTATCAGACCAATACCTCAAACTTGATTCAACAGAATCCACGCTTGATTCAGGTAAAAAACGGCAGCAACTTCACGCTATACCGTATCACGGTGCAGAATTCGCCGAATTTCCACATAGTGACGAGCGGCGTGACGGGTGTGACAGCCTGGAACATCAAGATTCTCTCGCCGAGCCTGGTCTATAGCAAGCCGGCCTATGCCTGTCCTGCGGGCACGACGCCGGATGTCGTGACGCCTGCAACTTGTTTCACTCCCGATACGGTGAAAAACACCGATGGCTTTGATCCAGGCCAATCGAGCAACGTGCTGCTGGCCTATTCGTATATCAGCGTTGGCGACGATCACGTGGCCATCAAGTCGCACAGCGGACCCGCATCGAGCAAACTCAATTTTTCGCACAACCATTTTTACTATGGCCACGGCATGTCGATCGGGAGCGAAACCGATGCAGGCGTCAGCAACGTCATCGTCGCGGATCTTGTCGTGGACGGCAATGATAGCGGTAACGGTGGTGGCCTGCGTATCAAGTCCGATTCGTCCCGTGGTGGCAAGGTCGATACAGTGAACTATAGCCAGATCTGCATGCGCAACGTTCGTCGGCCGCTGGTGTTCGATCCCTTCTATAGCAGTTCGACCGGGAGCCTCTATCCCAGCTTCAGCAATATCACGATCAGTGGCTTTCATGATCTCGGCAGCGCCAAATACGGCGGCGGCTTGCTGACTTTTGTCGGCTATGAGATCAACGGCCAGAACAATCCACTGACAATCAAACTCGACAATGTGGTGTTTGATGGAGTTCAGCCCACTTTCGAGAGCGGTCACAACGGCGGTCCGGCCACCGTTCCCAATGCAACACATTTCACGCTAGGCCCTGGCGCCGTCAGCTTTGCATCGTCCATCAGCCCTTCTACAGCGGCAGGCGTTACCGTCAACGGCGCGCCGGGAGGGTCGACGGCTGTAGATTGCGGCTCCGCATTTCAGTCCTTGGGTTCGGTATTGGCGACTTCGCCGATTTGAGCCGGAGAATCTGCCCAAATAATTTGGGCCGCAATTTACAAAAGGAAAATCAGGATATTCCTACATGAAAATCGGGATTACCTGATTTTCGCCGGCGCCTGCCTGATTAATTATCTTCTCACTATCCATCCGCAACAGAGTCAACAAATCATGACGACCGATACATTCCACGATACCCCAGCCAGCAACAGACTTAATGCACAAGAGACCTACGATCCCAACCATCTGCTCGACACATTGATCAAGAAACTGGATTTGAAAAATGACATTGCGCTGTGTCGTTTGCTCGAGGTCTCGCCGCCTATCATCAGCAAGCTCCGCCATCGCCGCTTGATGGTCGGCGGCTCGATGCTGATACGTATGCATGAAGTCAGCAATTTGCCGATCGGCGAATTGCGCGCTCTGATGGGAGATCACCGCGAAAAATTCTTTATCAGCGAAAAAAATCCAAGCCGGAAAAAGAACCAGATATCAACCTGATAATAATCAAACAAACTATTTCTCACATGCTTAATAATTTTTCTGACAGTACGCGTACAGCACAACATGACGAGGTCGAGCCAGATGAACTTGTAGTAATCTTTGACGCCATCAAACGCCACTGGGGTATTTTGGCGACATGCATTGCCGTTGCCGTGGCGGCCTCCGCGATGTTATGGGCAGCTGTACCATCGCACTGGAAAGCATCGGCGGTCTTGCAGATCGGGCAGTTGCCGTTATTGCCGGCAACCTTGATCGAATCTTCGGAGCAAGCTGCGGAGCGGTTCAATCGACGTCAATTTCAGGACCAGGTGCTCGCTGCGGTGGATTTTCCTCAAGACGACGGTGGCGACAGTCGCGCGCGCCTGCTCCGCAAAACACTCAAAGCCGCTGCCGGGAAAAACACCAATTTCGTCGATGTCAGCATTGAGGGATTGTCCCGGACAGATGCCAAAACCAATCTCGATGCAGCGATCCAAACCTTGGTGAAAGCGCATGATGAACGTTTGGCGCCGCTGATGAAAAATCTCGAAGACCGGCTTGCAAACAATGCGCGTCAAATGCACGAAGCGATTTCGGAAAAAGAGAGTCTGCAGGTCAATCTCAAAAATACTGCCTCCTCGTCTCTCAAATTTGAAGCAAACCTGTTGATAGAGAGCCAACTCTCCATGCGCGCGGAGGCGATCCGCGCGTTGATTGCCGAACATGCATTACTGACCGATCTGCATACGCAGACCGTCGCTTTTCCAACTGCCGTGATCGGCACGGTTTTCATCCCTGCCGCTCCTGGTTCTCCTTCACTGTCGCTATTTCTTGCCATCGGTGTGATCATAGGAGTAGTTGCCGGCTGGGGAGCTATCCTGTTTTTTGAACGTCGTCGGGCTATCGATAGCCTTATCCCGAAGAGTGTAATGGATGAACTCAACAATAGCGGTATGAAAATCGGCATGGAATTTACATAGTATTTTCATAATATTTATGGAATATATATCGTGATGGCCTTGTTCTTTCGCCCTCGATTTATCGTGCTGCTATGGCTGATTTTTCTCCCGCTGCAGGCGTTCTGCCAGCAGTTGCCATTACGTTATTACAGGCAAGTCGATGGATTAGGAAACCTGGCTATCACTGCCATGGTGCAAGAGGCAGCGGGCTATATCTGGATTGGCACGCAAAACGGCTTGTTTCGCTACGATGGCGCGCGCTTCCAGCGCTTTGAAGTGAATGACGGCGTTGCCGTTGCCGATCCGTTTATCACGGCGCTCCATATGGAGGCGAATGGCAGGTTATGGGTGGGTACCAGCAAAGGCTTGCATCTGCTGCAGGCACAACGTCTGACGCCGGTCCAGTTTACAAATACCAAAATGCCATTTTTCCAGGGGCAGGTTTTTGCCTCTCTTGGAGAAAATCGTCTGCTCGCCTTGAGTCAGGATCACGTGTGGCTGGTGAAATCGGACGATAAGGGGGCAACCTGGCAGGCGCAACCATTCTTTAGCGAGGAGCAACTATCGCAGCACCCGGAAATGCGCGTGCTTTACAGCATCCATGTCGGCCCGAAGGGGGATTTGTGGATGGGATGCAGCCGGTCGCTATGTCGTTACGATCGAGGCGCATTCACTGTCTTCGGGAAGAAAGACGGCTTGCCAGGCGAGGAGTGGGGAGCCATTCATCATGACAGGCAAGGGACATTATGGTTGCGTGGCAATCAGCATATCTATGTGCTGCAGTCCGGCGCAAACGTGTTTGTCGATCGTTCTCCGCCGCAGGAGGGGCAAGAAAAATCAGGACGCGTAGCGCTGCTGATGGCCGACGCCAATGACCGCATGTTCAGTCAGCAGGATAGCGGACTCATTCGATGGAGCGGCAAAGCCTGGCAATCTTTTGACGAGTCTAATGGACTGACGATTGGCGGAGGAATCAATTCTATTCTTATAGACCGTGACAATGGTGTCTGGCTCGGATCGGTGGGACGCGGGCTGATTCATTGGCTGGGTTACCCCAACTTGGAAAACTGGACTACGGAGCAGGGCCTGCCGAATAACGTCGTTCTGTCTTTTTTACGGGACCAGGACCACCTGTTTCATATTGGCACGCGCTCCGGATCGGCGGTACAGACAACGCCCCGGCATTTTTCCGTTGTGGAAGGGAGATATGGCAAGACATCTCATCAATGGAACAGCATGGTGCAGGATGGCAAAGGCCGTATCTGGGCCGGTACATTAAGTGGAGTGCTGGTGCGCCGAGAGCCGGGATCAAAGCAGGACATCCTGGTCGCCAAACTGGCCATGATTAATAATTTGTTTTTTGACCGCGCCGGCCAGCTTTGGATAAGCACCGACCGCGGGTTGTATGTCATCCGGCATCCCGAGGCGGACGCCAAGCCGTTGATTGAGGCAGAATTTTCGTCGATCATGGGAGGGCCGGATGTCCAGGTTTTCCGCGGATGTCAAAGCAGTTCTGGAACGCTTTGGTTTTTGTCCAGCAAGGGGGTTCAGCAATTCGATGGCGGCCGCTGGCGTAATCTGCAGCTAAGCCCTGCGGCGCCAGAGGCCGAACTGAGCACAATGACCTGTTCGAACGACGGCACACTGTGGATCGGCAGTATGGACGGCGGCCTCTGGCACGCTGCGCAACAAGGTAATGCGCTGAAGATCGACGAAGCGACTCCCGCGCTGTTGCAGGGCAAGGAAATAGGCGGATTGATCGAGGACAGCCGCGGTTGGCTATGGATGGCTACCGGCAATGGGGTCGCTGTATGGAATCGTAAGCAATGGCGCTTTCTCAACCAGGAAAGTGGCGTGGTGTGGGACGATATCGATCCGGATGCTTTGTATGAAGACCACGACGGCTCGATATGGATAGGCACCAGCAATGGCGCTTCGCATATCTTGCATCCGGAAACCCTGTTCTCTTCATTCTCGCTGGAAGTGCTGGTGGAAAGCGATGGCGGCGATGGCCGGCTGCCGGGTCCTACCAAATCGATCCGGCTGCCATGGACCTCCGGCCCGCTCAATTTCAAGTTCGCGGTGCTGTCGTATCAGAATCGGGAAACCGTACAATTTCATTACCGGATGAAGGGCCTGGAACAGGACTGGTCGACCACCACGGTCCCCGAAGTGCGCTACCCGGCTTTGCCGCCAGGCCGTTACACCCTTCAGGTCACTGCCGACAACGTCTCCATGCAGACGTCGTCGCCGACAACCGAAGTCAAGGTCGAAATTCTTCCGCCGTGGTGGAGAACTACAGTCTTCTACACCGCATGCGGCGTATTTCTGACAATCCTGCTGTTTGTGGCTGACCGCTACCGGGTTCGCCGGTTGCTTGCCCGCCAGCGGCTGAAGGGGCGGCAGGCGCGCGAGCGTGCCTACGAACTTGAATTGTCGCGGGAAGAGGAGCGCAGGCATCTGACGCGTGAAATCCACGATGAATTGGGACAGTACCTGTCGGCGTTACGAATGGGAGTGTCGGTGGTCGGCATGGAGTTTGGAGAGAAAAATCCGTCGCTGCAAGGGAAGGTCCAGCGCCTGGTTTCGCTGGTTGACGGCACCATCAAGGTAGTTCGTAACATCGTCTCGGCATTGCGGCCCGGTGCGCTGGACCTGGGAGTGGTCTCTGCGCTGGAATGGCTGGCTGAAGAATTTACGGAAAACACCGGTATCCGCTGCCTCTTGCACGTCCGCGAGGAAAAAATCACCTTGGATGAGAAGCGGGCAACCACCATTTTTCGCATCGCCCAGGAATCGCTGACCAATGTCGGCCGCCACGCGGAGGCGAGCCGGGTCGATATTACGCTGGAACGACAGGAAAACCGTTATCTGTTGGAGATACGTGACAACGGCAAGGGCTTCGACCCAGATCTGCGCAAAAAGAAGTCGTTCGGCCTGATCGGCATCCGGGAGCGCGCCTTCATGCTAGGTGGTGATGCCAACATCATCAGCGTGGCCGGCGCAGGCACCACCATCCGGGTTTTCATTCCCATCGACGGCGCCTGCCAGGCACAATGACTGGCTGGAAGCCGTGACGCATTACTGGATCAGGTTATGTGTAATCGCGTAACGGACCAGATCGGCATTGTTCTGGAAATTCATCTTTTGCATCAAGCGCGCCTTGTGCGTGCTGACGGTCTTGTTGCTGATCGATAGTTCTTCCGCAACCTCGTTGACGCTTTTGCCCCGCACCAGCAATTGCAGGATATGGAACTCGCGATCGGAGAGCAATTCATGTTGCGGCCGCTGGTCGGAAGCGCTCGATTCGAACACCATCTGTTCCGCCAGTTCGGGGTCGATGAAACGGCCGCCGGCGACCACCTTGCGAATGGCAGCCATCAATATTTCAGGTTTGTTGTCTTTGGTCAGGTAGCCTGCGGCGCCTGCTGTCAGCACCCGGCGCGCAATAGGCAATTCATTGTGCATGGTGAGCACCAGGACCGGCGGATAGGATGCATGCGCGCGAATACGCTGGATCAGATTGACCCCGCTGACGCCAGGCATGGTCATGTCGAGCAGCACCAGGTCGATGCCGCCGACATGCAAGGCATCCAGAACCTGGCCGCCATTGGCTGCTTCTCCCGCCACCACGATCTCCTTGCCAAGGGAAAACAGCTGTTTTAGCCCCTCTCGCATGATCGCGTGGTCGTCGGCAATCAGTACCCGTATCATAAAACTCCCGCTACATTATGGATGAGCATGCATGTCTTGACGTTCCTTCCATGAATCAGGTAAATGATTGTTTTTGTTGTAACTGTCATTCTGATTCCATCCTATTATCGCGTATGCTGCCTGGCGTTGAAATTTTTTCGTACAAATCGCGCAGCGGCGGCAGTCCTGCAGTTCAAGATACTCTGAACTGAGTAAACAGGTGGCGCAGCGCCATCTCCAGCGTCGCGCGCCGTGACGCGATATCCGCTGCAGGCTTTTCTTTCATCTCGAACAGACGCAAGGCAGCCTGATCCAGCACGTCGATCAAGTCGTGCAGACGAAAACCGAGCGGTAAGACCAAGTCTCCTTGGCGACCGGCGTAGCCACCAGGTCGCGCAAGCCAGATACAAATACATTGTTCAGGAGGTACATAGGCAGTGCTAAAAAGCCACGGGTCGAGAATCGCCACCGATGCCGCTTTCAAATCCGACAAAATCCAACGAAACGCCGTTTGCTCTCCAGCGATTTCCATCAAGAGTTCATAACGCAAGAACTCCTTTTCAGCGAGGTAATTGACGGAAATAAGGGAGGTTATGCGCATGATGAAAACCGGGTTGAATACGATTCTTGAGGTGATGGCATGGCACCGGAAACGGAGCCGCTTGCGATATGGGTAATATTGTTGGCAGCACCTTCCCGATGTCCTCCATTGAATTCAGGATAGTCAGTGCGAGGGCAGGGGGCAATCGGGAAATCTTGGTTTTCATGTCAGCCAGACAGATTTTGATGGTAGGGAAATCCCTACGCCGGCGACGGCATGCTTACATGTAATTCGGAAACATCTGATTGTATTTTTATCCGAATTTGACAAACATGAAAGATCGGCAGGGAACGTATCTACTATCAGAACGGACGGGAAACATGATTGAAAAAATATCGAGCGACGATGCCTTGTTGCTAGCAAAGGAGTTACGGTCTTTAGACCTGGATGAGACAACCAGTGCGGCGCGATTTATAGAAAGCCTGATTTCCGATGCAATATTTTGCGAGGAGTGGGAGCGCACCTGCAGCATCTCTCCTCAACTGCAGTTCTATGGCACGCTCGCTGACGCCATCTTGTGTGCATTGAGAAATAATGACAATGAGGAAAACTCGCTGTGGGAGAAAGCCGGTCAGTTACTGGATCAAATCGAGGCGCACCATGAATCGTTAATCGACTATATGACGCCATCGGAAGCTGTCCATCAATGGCACCGTTTACTGACAAGAAAATCACGCGGGGGTGTGCTGGAACCGTATGGGTCACGATAGCGTAAAAATCAAACCTATTCCCCATTGCCGCTCTGTTTCAAGCACAGTAGCCACTTCCGCACTAGTGTTGACACGTCCTAACCCAGGTTACGTTGATCGAAGGCTCGCCGCGCTTGCTCAACTTCAGGCAACTTTGTCAGCGTCCAGTCGTGCATCACCTTAAACGGCTGCAGCAAGGTGCGGCCGAGCGGCGTAATCTCGTACTCCACTGCAATGGGCGACACCGGAATCACGTGACGCGATACCAGACCATTTCGCTCCAGTCTACGTAGACACTGAGTGAGCGCCTTTTGAGTCACGCCTTCCAATCGGCGTTTGATGGCGTTGAAGCGAACTGGACTACCTTCGAGCGCTATCAGCACCATCATCGACCATTTATCAGAGATCTGATCAAACAGCGTACGGCTCGGGCATTCAGCAGAGAAGCATTGGATTGGGATATCGGTCATGGGTGGTTTCCTTGGCTATACCTAGGCACTTTAAAGTACCTAATTGACTCTAAGTATAATTCATATACCATGCAACTTCCAATAACAATCGAGTTCATCCTATGTCTTCTATCGATACCGGCGTGCTGTTTCGCCCCCTCACCATCAAGTCACTCGAGCTGAAAAACAGAATCGTCATGGCCCCGATGACGCGCACTTTTTCTCCTGACGGTGTGCCAGCGGAGGCAAACGCCGCGTACTACCAGCGCCGCGCGGCGGGACAAGTCGGGCTGATCCTGTCGGAAGGGACGGTGGTAGACCGCCCGGCATCTCGCAACGATCCTAAAATCCCCTTCTTCCATGGCAAGGCGGCGCTGGCCGGTTGGAAGGGCGTAATTGATGCCGTGCATGGCGCGGGCGGGCGCATGGGGCCACAACTCTGGCACACCGGCTCCGCCCGGCACAGCGAATGGGAGCCGGAGGCGCCGGTGGAAAGCCCGTCCGGGCTTGATGCGCCAGGCGCGCCGCGCGGCGAAGCAATGAGCGAGGAAGCCATCGCCGACACGATCGCGGCCTTCGCCAAAGCGGCAGCGGATGCCAAGCGTCTAGGATTCGACACCGTGGAAATCCATGGTGCGCATGGCTATCTCATTGATCAGTTCTTTTGGTCGGGGACCAACCAGCGCAGCGATCGCTATGGCGGTGCAACGATTAAGGAGCGGTCACGCTTCGCAAGCGAAATCGTGGCTGAAGTCCGTAAGGCGGTCGGCCCCGATTTTCCGATCATTCTTCGGGTGAGTCAATGGAAGCAGCAGGACTTTAGCGTGCGGCTGGCCGCAACGCCGGCGCTGATGACAGACTGGCTGCTGCCGCTGGTCGAAGCCGGGGTTGATGTTCTGCATTGCTCGCAACGGCGCTACTGGGAGCCGGAATTTCCGGAGATCGACGGGGAAAATGGTCTTAATTGCGCTGGCTGGGCCAAGAAACTGACCGGTGCGGCAACGATCAGCGTCGGATCGGTCGGCCTTGATGGCGACGTCATGAACGCCTTCGCCGGCAAGGGATCGGGGACGATGGGCTTGGAGCGTCTGATCGAGCGGATGGAGCGAGACGAGTTCGATCTGATCGCAGTGGGTCGGGCCCTGATCAGCGATTCCAACTGGGCTGCGAAGATCCAGGGCACCAATCGCGAAAGCCTAAAGGGTTTTGACGCCGCTGCACTTTCCGAGCTTGTTTAGGGCATATATCCCAAGGGCGGAAGCAGCATACTGCTTCCGCCGCAGATGGCGACGCGTCATCTGGAACGGCTGTTGAGTCAGTCCTTCACGTCGGCGCATGCGTTAATCCAATATAGTGTCAGGTCGATGATATTCATTTCATGTTCAAGTCCTTCCTGACACCTGCATCCACCGGGCCAGCAGGCATAAAGCGGCGCAATTTGCTCAAAAGAGAGGCCTGGCCTTTAGGAGTGTGCCGCATTTTCCATGTTCCCAAAGCGGCCTTGACAATTGTGTCAGTCACAGCATCGGGTAGTGGCGCGCCAGTGACATTTTTTACGATCGCTCGGGATACAATGTCGCGCTCATCGTCATAGGCTGGAATTTTGGAAGCAGCCTGTGGTGAATTGATATCCAGATTGGTCTTGGTATAGGACGGCTCGACGAGCACCACGCGGATTCCGAAATTGCGCACCTCATGATCCAAGGTCTCTGACATCCCCTCAACCGCATGCTTGGACGCCGAATAAAGCCCCATGTACGGAGCCGGGAGGAAGCCCAGCACTGAGCTGATATTGACGATTCTTCCCGAACGCTGCGCGCGCATATGCGGCAGCACCGCTTGCATGGTGCGCAAGGTACCGAACACGTTGGTATCGAACAGCGACTGCGCTTCGGCAATCGAGGTTTCTTCTACCGAGCCGAGCAGCGACCCACCCGCATTATTGACAAGCACATCTATACGCTTGGCCTGACCGATGATGGTCTGGATGGCACGCTGAACAGAGGCATCGTCGCGCACATCCATCTCGACCAGCACAACGCCAGGTATGGCCTGGGCCTTTGCGGTGCTGCGCACAGTGCCATATACCCGGCAACCTCGCTTGGAAAACTTCTCTGCGGTGGCACGTCCGATGCCCGATGAGACGCCCGTTACAACGACAACTTTTGAATCCGGCATTTCATATCCTTTTTGTGTGAATGATGGTTTTTCTGCGTCTATTTATGCAGGTGTCTTGTCCGCAGATGGGCTGTCGTTGCCGGGCTTGATCTTGAACCAGATGGAATACATGGCCGGCAGGAACACCAGGGTCAGAATCGTCCCGGCGAAAGTGCCACCAATCAATGTGTAGGCGAGCGTGCCCCAGAACACCGAATGGGTCAGCGGGATGAAGGCGAAGATCGCTGCCAGGGCAGTCAAGATTACCGGTCGTGCGCGCTGCACGGTTGCCTCAACGACCGCGTGGAACGGATCCAAACCTGCCTGTTCATTGTGGTGGATCTGCCCGATCAGAATCAGCGTGTTGCGCATCACAATTCCCGACAGCGCAATCAACCCGACCAGCGCGTTGATGCCAAATGGCTGCTGGAACAGAAGCAGAGTCGGCACGACACCGATCAGCCCCAGCGGACTGGTCAGGAACACCATGACCATCGCGGAGATAGAGCGTACCTGGAAGATGATGATGAGCAGAGTGGCGGCCAGCATGATGGGGAACAGCGGCAACATGGCCGTCATTGCCTTGCCTGATTCTTCGATCGTGCCAGCTTCCTCAATGCGGTAACCGCTCGGCAGCTTGTCCATGATGGGCTGGAGCTGCAGGGTGATGGCCGCCGACACGTCCGGCGGCTGCAAGCCTTCGGCGATGTCGCCACGGACGGTGATCGTCGGCATGCGGTCACGCCGCCGTATGATCGGCTCTTCCATGCGTACATCAACCTTGCCGACCTGTGACAGCGGGATGCGTTGCCCGTTGGCGCCAGCCAGCGTGAAGTCGCCGATCTTGGCCGGGTCGAGCCGGTTATCGCCAGCCGAACGGGCAACCACCTGTACCGTGCGAATGTCTTCGCGAACAGTGGTGACAGGTACGCCGCTTAGCAAGAATTGCAATTGCTGCGCCACGGCGCTGGAGGTCAGCCCTACGGCCTGCAATCGGTCCTGCTGCAAGGTGAAGTGCAACGTGGGCGTGCGTGTGCCCCAATCAGTGTTGACCGTGCGCATCATCGGACTGGCATCCATGACCTGTTGCACGTCAGCGGCGATTTTGCGCAATTTGTCAGGATCTGGTCCGCTGACCCGATAGGCAACGGGGAACGGCGAATAGGGGCCGAATACAAGTTGAGTGACGCGCAGGCGCGCCTCTGTGGCGAGACCGTCGGCGATGGCCCGGCGCAGTCGGAATTTCAACGCTTCGCGCGCGTCCTGATTGTCGGTGCGCACCACAATTTTGGCAAACGACGGGTCGGGCATTTCCGGACCCATTGAGAAATAGAAGCGTGGCGCGCCTTGGCCAATGTAGGCGGTGACGATCTTGGCTTCCTCTTGTTTGGCCAGCCAGGCTTCCACCTTGGCCGAGGCGGCACTGGTTTGCGCAATCGACGTGCCATAGGGCATCTGTACCTCGACCAGCACTTCCGGGCGGTCGGAGATCGGGAAGAACTGCTTTTTGACCACCGCCATGCCGAGTACGGCCAAAACAAAGAGGCCCACCACCGAACCTGCGACCAGCCACTTGCGTGTGATGATGCGTGCCAGCAGTTGACGGAAGCGGTTGTAGTGCGGCGTGTTGTAAATCGCGTCGTGGCCGCCTTCGATCTTTTTGAGGTCGGGCAACATCTTGACACCTAAATAGGGCGTAAAAACCACCGCGACTACCCACGATGCGATCAGCGCGATACCGACGATCCAGAACATGTTGCTGGTGTATTCGCCGGCGGTGGAGCGGGCGAAGCCGTTGGGCATGAAGCCTACCGCCGTGACCAGCGTGCCCGACAGCATGGGCGCGGCGGTATGGCTCCAGGCATAGGCGGAGGCGGCGACGCGGCTATAGCCTTCTTCCATCTTCACCACCATCATTTCGATGGCGATGATGGCGTCATCCACCAGCAAGCCCAGCCCCAGGATCAGGGACCCCAGGGTGATGCGGTCGAAGTTCTTACCGGTGGCGAGCATCACCACGAACACCACGGCCAGTGTTAATGGCACGGCGGCGGCAACCACCAGGCCCACACGCCAGCCCATGCTCACGAAACACACCACCATGACCACCAGGAGTGCGACAAAGAACTTGACCATGAACTCATCAACTGCGGAGCTGATGTTGACAGCCTGGTCTGTGACTTTGGTCAAGCTCATGCCCAGCGGTTGCACGGCGTTGATCGCACCGATTTCGCTGTCCAGCGCTTTACCCAGGTCGAGCCCGTTCCAGCCGTCGCGCATGACGACGCCCAGTAGCAGCGCGGGCTCGCCGCCATTGCGGATCATGAAAGTCGCCGGGTCTTCATAGCCACGCTTGACCGTAGCGATGTCCGACAGCTTCAGTGTGCGGCCCTGTGCTACAACCGGCGTATCGCGGATCTTCTGCAATTCATCGAATGCACCGTCCAGGCGAATCAACACCTCCGGTCCTTTGGTTTCCACGGAGCCGGCAGGTGTTAGCGCGTTCTGACTATTGAGCGCGGCGAAGACTTCCTGCGGGCTGATACCCAGGGTTGCCAGGCGATCATGCGAGAATTCGACATAAATACGCTCGGACTGCTCGCCAACGATGTTGACCTTCTTTACGCCTGGCACATGCAGCAGCCGCTGGCGTAGCGACTCGGCGTCGCGTACCAGCAGGCGCTGCGGTTCGCCTTTGGCCTTGAGTGCGTACAGAGCAAAGGTAACATCCGCGTATTCGTCGTTGATCATCGGTCCGATCACGCCGGATGGCAGGTTGCTTGTCTCATCGCCGACTTTCTTGCGGGCTTGGTAGAACTCCTCCTGCACTTCCGCAGGAGGGGTACTGTCGCGCAAAGTCAAGGTAGTGAAGGCCAAGCCAGGTCTGGTGTAGGTCTCGGTACGGTCATACCAGCGCAGTTCCTGCAAGCGCTTTTCGAGTTTCTCGGCGACCTGGCCCTGCATTTCCTGCGCGGTGGCCCCGGGCCAGACGGTGACGATATTCATCACCTTGACCGTGAAAGCCGGATCTTCCGCCCGGCCCAGCTTGAAGAACGCAACCAGTCCTGCCAACGAGATCAGGCAGATCAGAAACAAGGTGACGGAGCGCTCGCGTACGGCGAGCGCAGATAGGTTGAAACGACCTTCGCTCATGGCCGCACTCCTACGGTTGCAGTGGGGGCTTGGGTAGCCACCCGGACTTGCTCACCTTCATGCAGCAAGTGCGTGCCAAGTGCGACAATCCGGTCGCTTTGTTTGAGTTGTCCGGCGATATACGCGCCGTCGTCATCCAGGCGCTGGACCTTGACCGCGCGCCAGGAAACCTTTGTCGGCTCGCCTGCGATGACCCAGACTCCAGGCCCCTTGCCGGCGTCAAAAAGCGAGCCGATAGGTACCCGTAAACTGTCCTGCGCCGCACTACGCGCGTCCGGAATCTGAATGGTAACGGTCGTACCCAATGGGGCGTCGGACAGTTCGCCATCAAGCACGTACCGTGCTTCAAAGGTGCGGGTTAGCCGGTCTGCGGCATCCGAGAGCTGCCGGAGTTTTGTCGGAACAGTCACGCCCTCTTTGCCAAAGAGCGTCGCCTGGCCGACTGAGCCGACGGCAGGGCGCAAGGTTTCCGGTAATTGGATGACCGCTTCGCGGCGTCCGGCATGGGCTATACGCATCACGACCTGGCCGGCGCTGACGACTTGGCCGGGCTCAACCAGCGTTTCCATGATGACCCCATCGGCATCCGCCACCAACTCCGCATAGCGGCTGGCGTTACGCGCAACTTCTGCCTGGGCTTCGCTCGCGTTGAGCTGGGCTTTGGCGGCATCTGCCGCAGCCTTGATTTGATCGTAGGCTGAAGCCGATATCGCGCCGGTTCCGCGCAGGTCGCGGTAGCGGGCCTCATCCTCCGCTGTTTGCTGCGCGCGCGCTCGGGCGGCCGCCACAGCTTCTTGCTGCGCATGGGCTGCCAGCTTCAGATCGACAGGGTCGATGCGCATGAGTGGTTGCCCGCGCTTAACGGCTTGCCCTGTATCAACAAGCCGCTCCAACACTTTGCCGGAGACCCGGAAACCCATATCGCTTTGCACTCGGGCAGCGACGGTTCCGGTGAACATACGTGACGCAGCGGCCGCGTCTTGAATGGTGGCCGCACGCACCAGCGGCGCTTCGGTACGTGGATCTGATTGTGGTTTTCCGCCACAAGCGACCAACGCAAACGGCAATGCAGATATGACGGCGGAGAAAACGAGGCGGCGGAACATAGAAATCCCATAAAGAGCTAAACAGGATTTCTATTGTGAGACTAGTGACCAATTAAGTCAATAGTCACATTGATGTTATGTATTGTGTTGTGTATTTATGGCGACAGACTGCGTAACACCAGGCTAGATAGTTGGGTTGGCGCGTTGTCAGTGGAATCCAGGCTGTACTGCAAGAGCAGCGGATTGAGGTAGGGGCGCATGACCAGGTAGATCGCCGTCGCCGCCTCGTCGAGTGGCGTCTTGCGCTCGAACTCCTCCGACTCGCGCCCTTGGCGCAAAACGTCCTGCAGCATCGCCTGGATGCGCGCCTCAAAGGAGCGCGTGGCCTCCCAATTCCCGGTCGCGGCCGAGGCTGCAATGTCGTAGAGCTTGCGATCTTCAAAAAACAGGCGAAGGCTTGACTCGACGGCCGTCTTGAACATGCGCCGCAGCTTCTCTGGCGGGCGGTCAGCCCCGTCGATCGCTGTTCTCACATCCGCTTCGATCTCTTGCAGGCAGTTTGCGCAAATCAGTTCGCCAATGGCCTGCTTGGACTCGAAGAACTTGTAAATATAGGCTTTGGAAAAGCCGATTGCCTTGGCCAGATCGGAGACGGTGGTTTTTTCGTAGCCGTACAAGCGGAAGTGTTCGGTAGCAGCGACAACGATTTGATCTCGTACTTCGTGATCGGCTGGGCCTCGGGCTGGGCCTGGGCGGACGGTTGCTTTATTCATATTCGATAGCTTATCTCTTATTGTTGATTTGCGCAACAGGTGACTAATATGTGATATAGTCACTTCGTATTTATCCCTTTTTACTTCGCGGAAGATGCTCATGCTACTCAAACGTACTCTCATTATGTTGGCCGTCGCCAGTCTTTCCGCGGCTTGTGCTGTCGGACCGGATTATGTTCGGCCCGACACGCCCATGCCAGGCCGCTACCTGGGTCAAACCGCAGTTGAGCAGCGGCATGCCAACGCCACCGCCGACTTCAGCGCGTGGTGGGGAGGTTTTGGCGATCCACAACTGACCCGCTTTGTAACGCTTGCGCTGGAACAGAATCTGGATCTCGCACAGGCCTCTGCCCGCGTCGCTCAGGCGCGCGCAGGAATCGGGTCGGCAAATGCCGCGCTACTTCCTTCCGGCAACATCAGTGCCCAAGGCGCGCGCGCGTACCAGTCGGTTGAAACGCCGTTGGGACAGGTCTTGAATTCAAGACCCAATTTCGATCGTTACGGCAACGCCTATGAGGCCGATCTCGGCGTAGGCTGGGAACTGGACGTATTCGGTGGCCTGCGGCGCGGACGGGAAGCGGCGCTGGCCGAGTATCAGGCTTCAGAGGCTGGCGCTGCGGCGACACGTCTGGCGGTGGCGGCGCAGACCGCCGACATCTACATCAGCATCCGTGGACTGCAAGCCCGCCTTGACGTTGCCCGCAGGCAGGTGCAGACGCAACAGGAGTTACTCTCAACGATCAATCTGCTGTATGGCAAGGGATTGGCTGCCGAACTTCAAGTGCGGCAAGCCGAGGGCGCACTGGCCCAGGTACGAGCGTCGGTACCGGTCCTCGAAGCGGGTCTGGATACAGCCATGAATGCGCTGGACGTGATGCTGGGCACACCGCCCGGTACGCATCGGGAGGAACTGGCCAACGCCCGCGATATACCGGCCGCCCCGCAGATCGCATCAACCGGATCGCCGGGTGATTTGCTCAGGCGCCGGCCTGATCTCATCGTGGCCGAACGCCGCCTGGCTGCGTCGAACGCGCGTATCGGCATGGCGATCGCCGAGTATTACCCCAAACTCTCCTTTGGCGGCCTGATCGGCAGCGCGACATCGGTGGCTAGCGGCAACCTGTTCACCAGCGGCGCAAGCCAGGCCGCAGGCGTGCTGGGCCTGCGCTGGCGTCTGTTCGACTTCGGCCGCATCAACGCGCAGATTGACCTGGCCAAGGGGCAGGAAGCCGAGGCGCTGGCCGGTTATCGGCTCGCCGTGCTGCGGGCTGCCGAAGACGTGGAAAATGCGCTCTCGGCCCTGGTAAAACGCGAGGATCAGGCCGAGATACTCGCTCAGGGTGTGGACTCGCTCAGTCGAGCGAGGGGTGCCTCGTTCGCGGCATATCAGAAAGGAGTCGTCAGCCTGATCGAAGTCCTGCAAGCCGACGAGAACCTGCTACGTGCCGCCGATATGCGAGCGCAAGCGCAAACCGAATCCGCACGCGCCGCGGTCGGGGCTTTCAAGGCGCTCGGCGGCGGTTGGCAACCCTTGGAACCCGCGGTTATAGCAATTAGATAATCGCAGTACATACCAACGGGGAGGAAGGAGAGCGTACGGAACCGCGCCTCCTCGTCGCCGATGCCGAAGAATTGCGTTTCGTGCACGCTTCTTGTGGTCAAGCGCCAGATTGGCATATGGACTATCCATGCTGAAGCGCATTGGCTGCTGATGTCATGGCTTGGAGTGCTATGTCGCAATGTCGATCAGACATTCACCTTCAGCCGCCGGTCGCTGAGTTTGTTGTTAGATGCGGCCGGGGTAGATTTGTCGCTACACCTACCAATCCCACCGTATGCCGGCATCTGCCATCAGCGTGTACCGTTTTGCTCCGCCAACGTTGGTGGTGTAGGTCGTTGTGACAAACGTGCTGACTGTTGTGCCGATTTTTGCTACCAGGCCTGCGTTCAATTGCGCAGATGTCTGATTCGTGCCGGTGGAAATAACCGTCGTGTCGTCGAATGTCGTGGTGTCATGAGGGCCGAAGCTGCGCAGTATATTCACCCGCAGATAGGGCCGCCAAGTGGCTCCGGCCATTTCAAAACGACTTTGCAGCCTCAGGCCAAAGCGGCCGAGGACCGTGTCGCCGCTGTTAAAGCGCACGGCCGACACGCCATCGTTCAAGTCGTTGATCGAGAAATTCTGCCAGGTCAATTGCGCCTGCGGTTCCACAGTCACATCTGCCGCAAGAGGGATTGGAATGCCGCCTTCGATCGATCCGACGACCATACGACCATGCGTTGTCGCACCAACGCCGTCATGTGAATGAGGATCTGCAGAAAGTGAGCCAGCCATCAAGACCGCATCCGTGTACCAGCCGCTCGAGCCGACGTGGGTCCAGTAACCGCCCAGACTGTATGTGTCTACCGCAAGGGTGCCGACATCAAGATTTTGTACCGCCTTCGCAAAGCCGTTGACGTTGCCGGTCGCGTGCGCAAGACCGGCAAAAAGGCCGTAATGATTATGACCTCCGCTAGCACCGCTGTCGGCATAGATATCCTGACCTACCTGCATCCCTGTCGTCGAGCCATCAAATTCGGGCGTAACAGTGCCTTCCTGGCGTTGCCTGGTACGGCTACCCCAGACACGTCCCCATGCGGCTGGCAATGTGCCGTTCTCAGTCAGCAGTGACTGTTCTCCTTGTCGATCATGAAAATTATCGAGCTGCTGAATATTGATCTGTCGGATAACACTGGAAATTTCCGCATAAATCGGTACTTCCGGACGATATAACGGGATTGCATTGGAACCTGTTGGTGTTGTTGCCACCGGGGGTGTAACCGAAGGGGTGATCGGCGGAGTGCCCAGAGGCGTCACAGGGATGGTGGGCTGCTGTGCCATGGTGTTTCGCAGATACCAGTTTTCAGACGTTCCGCTGGTCGTCCCGCCTTTGGCAAGATAGTAAGAATATGCACCGGCCTTGACCGGCCCGGCAAGTGTGAATGCGTTTGCTGTCGTCGTCGCACCGTTAACGGTTTGAACCACTTGGATGCCATCGGCGATGATGGAAGCTCCCGGTCCGCCAACATTCGTGATGCGCAAGTTGGACGAACCGCTGGCAGCGCCGCCGTTGATCACTAACCGGTCCGACGCCGCGCCATCGCCTGCAAGATAAGTGTTCAGGGCGATAGTGCCGTTTTGTCCGACATAATTGCCGACGATATTGAGCCGATTGCCAATACCCTGGCCGCCGACCTGCACAAGTCCGGCGTTGACCAATGGCCCGTTGATTGTCAACGCGCCGTTGCCCGAACTGGTAAACGCAGACAAAGCATTGGCCACGGCGATGGTGCCGTTGTTGGTTACCGCTCCTGCGACGTTGCCATAGCCGCCAAGCGTGGCGCCTGATGAGATGATTGTGTTGCCGCCGCCAGACAACGCTGCTCTTGCGTGCGATGCGTCGCCCACCGCAAGTATGCCTGCAGCAACGATTGTTCCGCCGGTATACGGATTGTCCGTATTCAGCACCGTTATGCCGCTGCCGGCCTGGGTAACGGCGCCGGCGCCGGAAATCGCGCCAAGGAAAGTCACCGTATCCGAGCGCTTGAAGACAAGCGAGCCATTATTTGCGACATCGCCAACGATGCTGCCGGTTGTGCCGCCATCGCCAAGCTGCAACGTACCACGCGTGATCGTGGTGCCTCCGGTATAGGTGTTGGCTCCTGCCAGCGTCAGGCTGCCCGTTCCCGTTTTGTTAAAGCTGCCGGAACCATCCATGCCTTGCACCAGCGTGGATGAAAACCCCTGCGTATCGATCGTGCCGCCTGGCGCATCTAGCGTTATCGCGCGCGTATTGGCGAGATTGAAGTTCTGCAGGAACTGAAGCGTACCGCCATTGAATGTGAGACTGCCCGTATTTGCACCCAATGCGTTGTCAACGCCCGCAGCGACAGTTCCGCCGGTGAGCGTGGTGCCTCCGGAATAAGTGTTGCCGCCAGAAGCTGTCGGCGCCAGCACTAATGTGCCGCCCGAGGTTTTCTCGACCGCGCCAGTGCCTGAAATGAGACCGGCATAAGTTCCATTGGCGGGCTGTACAAAGCGTACCAGACCGTTGTCCGTGATGGCGAGTGGCAGGTTTTGTGCAGGTGCTTCAAGTGTACCTGTTGCATCGACAGTCATCTTGCCGGTATACCCGCTGTTGTTGCCGGCGAGAGTCAATGTGCCTTGTCGAACTTCGGTGACCGTGACCCCGGTGATAGGGCTGGTCAACGTCCAGGTCCCAGAGTCGTTCTTGATCAGTGACGAGAAATGCGTCATGTTACCCGATAGGGACGAGGCCCCATTGCCGCTCAAGAACAGGGTGTTATTGCCCCCGCCGCCGTCGAAATTACCCGTAATCAACGACCCTGTATAGAGTCTGAGTACGTCATTTCCGCCGGCAAAAACGAGATTGCCGATGACCTGTCCTTTGTTGGTGAAATCGACGGCGCCATTCCCCGACGCGCCAATCACATTGCCTGGCGCCTGGATAATGCCTGTTGCGTTGTTGATAATCGTGTTCAACCCGCTGGCATTTTGAAACCAGATGGCAGCGGCATGATCGGCCTTGATCGTGCCATTGTTGGTGATGACATTCCCCGCGCCTTGCGGATTGACTGCTTCTGCCCTGCCGTCGGTCCCGGTCGCGAGGATTTGCCCCCCTTGGTCGATAGTCAATGTGCCGTTATTGCGGAATTCGACCGTATTGGCGCCTGTCTTGTATAGCCCTGTATTGCTGCTACCCTTGGCGCTCACCGTGCCACCGCTCTGAACTGTTACGTTTGCGTTGTCGCGCAGACTGATGGCATTTGCATCGCCAACTGAGAGCTGGCTGCCTGCCCCGACGGTGACAATCCGTCCGTCCTCTGCGGGTACGTTGCCGGTGCCTACCGTCGTTGTCCAGGGATTGGTTGCGCTTGCATCACAGCTGGTTGAGAGCCCCGAAGTGTTGCAGGCGGCGTAGGCGGTTCCAGGCGTCACAGTCAACGCTGGTATCAATAACAGAGAAGATGTCGCAGAAAGAAGGAGGCGATAGTGGATTGGGTAGGGCATATTTTCTCTTATTTATAATTTATTAACATTTCGAGATTTGTCTTCGTGTTTGCAAAAGTATTCGACATACAGCTCGATATTTGAGAGTTGCGAATTTCCCAGCGAACAACGGCCACATTGCGAGGAATGATTGATTAAATTTCCACCAATGGAAATCAGGTCATTCTTATTTTTGCGTAGGGATTTCCTTGTTTTGCATTTGCAAAATATTTGATGACAACCCGTGCGGCGCGATTGATGGAAAGCCTGATTTCCGATGCAATATTTTGCGAAGAATGGGAGCGCATCTGCAGCTTTATGTCAGCCTCGTCGAGGTTATTTCTAATGCGCGTGAAAATCGCGAAGATGGACAAAAAAGCGGTTGAGCGTGAAAGCCTGTTATTTGCCTGATCAGATTCATTGGACGACGACATAGTAGGTCGTCGCATCCTTGTTTCCGACGACAGAAGCGCCGTTGCTGGTGATAGCGTTAAATGTTCCGGCAATGCCGCCCGCTGCGCTTACCACCACGAATTTTGTCCCTCGAGCTGGTGTGCCGCTGAAATTAAGCACTAAAGTCCCGCTCAGAGCTGCCTGGCCGGCGACCTGCAATTGATCGGGTGACGTACCGATAGCAAGCGTGAGCGCGGCATTGGCGGTCTGACTGTAGGCGCCACCCACCTTGACCAGATGTTGGCCGCCGGCAGTCGCCAGCGAGCTCGAATTGGCGACATTGCCTGTACCTAGCGCGGTATCGCTTGCAACGGTCAGTGCGCCGCTCGTGATAGTCGTGCCGCCGCTAAAGGTATTATTTCCGAGCAGAGTGGTGCTTGCCGTACCGGCTTGAAGCAGCGATCCCGGGCCACTGATGTTGGACAAGGAAATCGCCGCGCTGGTATTGGCGACGACAAGAGCGCCGTTGTTGACGATGGCGTCCGCAGCATTACCGTTGGATGACCCCGCAGTGAGGAGACTGCTGTCGCCTGTATACGTCGCAATGGTCGTTTTGGAAGTGATGGCGCCGAATGGCTCGGCAGTGGTTGGCGCGCCGATGGTGGCCTCGGTTGCCGTGACAGCCGAGCCGTTACCCAATTGCAGCGTCGCACCCGCGCCGATAGCTGTTATGCCGTTGTAATTCTGCGGCATGGTCAGGACTGCATAGTTCCCGGGCGTCCCGGCGATGGTCAGGTTGCCGGTGCCGGCGGAGCCGTCGGCGTCCGGGCCGCCGCCGCCGCCGGTGATGCTGATATTGCAGGCGTACTTGCCGTTGTAGTCGAAGACCAGCGTCGAACCGTTATGAAGATTGATATAGGCGTTCTTGACCGATGAATCCGAAGCGGCCGGTGAGGGCGCTGACGGCAGGAAGAATTTGTTGGAACTGCCGTCGCCCCATTGTGTGGTGCCGCCTTCGATATTGATGCCACGGAAGCTCGAATTGTTACCGCCGGTGAGGCTACCTCTGCCATTGCGGACCAGCATGGTATTCAGGCTTGGATCGCTGAGCGACGGCTTGAGCTGGTCGCCGCTATTGCTGTAGCTGTAGATGCCGGTGAAGATGACATGGCCGGCGTCGGTGTTGATGTCGTCGCCATAGTGGCTTTCCCAGATGGTCTGGGGATACTTCAGTACGCTGCCGGCGGTGTCGTCGAACAACCCCTGGGGGGCGGCGGTGATGAATGATTCATTACTGAAAATGGTCGCTTTTGGCATGGAAAAGATCACGTGATCACTGCCGAAATAGCCACCGAACAGTTGCGAATACACGCCGCTGAACGAATTCTCGCCGACGAAAAAGACCGTCCCTCCGGTTGCGCCGACAGGTGGCCGCTGGATCACGCCGGCTCCGCTCAGGATGCCCATGTGGAGCGTCGGTCCGGATTCAAGCACCAGGGTGCCGTCGATCTGAAAATTGTCCAGGTTGATCGTAGTGCCCGCAGTATTGGGGATATAGCTGCCGATGCTGCCGCTGGCCGACGAGGGGGTGCCCAGCTGCAAAGTGGCGCCGGCATTGACAATCACTGCTGGCGGATTGGGGTTGCGGATAACCCAGTAATGGACGTGGTTGGGGTCGGTGGGGCTCTTGGTCTGGGTGGCTGTCTCGGTCTGCTGCGCGGCGGGCAGTGTGAATGTGCTGTCTCCCGTAAGAATCAAGGTGCCAGCTGCGCCGGCAACGCCGATAGCCAAGGTGCCTGTGCCGGAAATGACGCCGCTGTAGGTAGTTGTCCCTGCAGGCAGGTTGACTATGGAGTCGCCATTCAAGATCACATTGCTGTTCGCCAGGATGGCCGCAGTGATGTCGGAGCGTGACGCAGCCACAGGCGTCGTAGCCGGATTGCTGTTGGTCGTGACATTGCCGCCGGGAGCCGTAGAAGGGTTTGAAGCCGCTCCGCTACTGTCGCCGCCGCCGCAAGCGGCCAGGACAGAGATACAGGCAGAGACGCAGGCTGCGATGGTCGCATTGGCGGCGTTGGTCTTGATTTCCATGGTTCGATTGGTGAATTGAATTATTCACGTTCCCTGCAGGATTCGTGCCAAACAAAAAAAGAAAGGGAAACTGATAAATCTGAAAAATGAACGCTGCATGTGACAAAAAATGCACCAATCTGACGAGAACCGTAAGCTGCACGCGGATACGTGTGGAGGAAAAATGTGGCGGGCCACGATAGGTAGCTGCGTCTTCCAATGGCTAAGGATCTCCCTACAGGCCTGACTCCCGAGACTACAAGAAAATCATTATTTCCTGATTTCGCCACACCCCTTGCATTGATTATGCTGACCTGGCTGATGGACCGGGAAAGCTTGTCCCCATTCAGCGACATGGAAAAATCATGCACGCTGCGAAGATTGCATCCTGACCGGCGTACTTGCAAACGGCTCGGCTCGGCCGCGCAAATTGACAGGGGATAAATGTGGCAATGGGGAATAACAAGAGAAGCGCTTGGCATGTTTCAAGCGTTGGCATGGCGCTTGTGCTGATGCTGGGCGTCGCCGCACCAGCGGTGCATGCCGCCGATGTCTTGACAAAAATACTTGACAGTAAAACCATCGTCATCGCTTATCGGGAATCGTCATTTCCATTTTCTTTTATGGATCAGGATAAAAAGCCGGTCGGCTACACGATCGATCTTTGCCTCAAAATAGCCGATGCGATAAAACAGCAATTGAAGCTGCAACAGCTGAACATCACCTATATCCCTGTCACATCAACCAATCGCATCGACATCATGGCTGCTGGAAAAGCCGACATGGAATGCGGCTCGACGACGGATACCGCAGAGCGACGCAAGCGCGTCGATTTTGCGATCGTGCACTTCATCGCGGCATCGCGCATGATCGTCCGGGTCGAGGACAAGATCAAGAACTGGCCTGATCTGCGCGATAAGAAAGTGGTGACAACCAAAGGTACGACCAGCGTCAAATCGCTGGAAGACCGCGGCCAGATCCGTTCGCTCAACATGACGGTGCTGGAAGGGCGCGACCACAACGAATCGTTCAAGATGGTGGAAAACAAGACCGCAGATGCTTTTGCGATGGATGATGTGCTGCTCTATGGATTGAAAGCGACAGCCGGCAAGCCGGCGGAGTATGTCATCGTAGGAGAGGCTTTGACGACCGAACCCTACGCGATCATGCTGCCGAAGGGCGACGTCGCTTTCAAGACGATGGTTGACCACGAAATTGCACGCATAATCCAGGATGGCGAAATCTATAAGCTATACGCCAAGTGGTTCCTGAGTCCGATACCCGCAAAAAACAATATTACGTTGAACATGCCGATGGGCTACCTGTTGAGAGAGTCTTTACGTTTTCCGACGGACCGGTAAACAGCCGAACCAAGCTGACGGCACATGTTCTGCCGCCAGGAACCCAAGCCGGCTTGGGTATTCAAAGCGGCCCGCCAACGTGACAAAGCCGATGCCTGTCAATGCTGCGGATAAGGCGACTTGCCGCCATCGCTGATGAATCGATCGATCCGCGCATCAAGTACCGGCAGCGGGATCGAGCCGGTGGATAGCACCGCATCGTGGAAGGCTCGGATGTCGAACTTTGCGCCGAGTGCTTTTTCGGCGCGAGCACGGTCATTGCGTATCACCATCTCGCCCAGGTAATAGGACAAGGCCTGGGCCGGCCAACTGGTATAGCGATCGACTTCGGTTTCGATTTCGTGATCGGCCAGCGCCGTGTTCTCGCGCAGATAATCCTGCGCTTGCTGGCGTGTCCAATGGAGATGGTGCAAGCCGGTGTCAACCACCAGTCGCGCCGCACGCCAGGCCTGATAGCTCAAATAACCGAAGCGTTCGTAAGGCGTGGCATACATGCCCATTTCCTGGCCCAGGTATTCACAATATAGCGCCCAGCCTTCGCCGTAGGCGGAGATGTAGCTGTGGCGACGGAAGTCGGGCAGCCCATCCATCTCGGTAGCCAGTGGCATCTGCAAAGCATGGCCGGGTGAAGATTCGTGCAAGGTCAGTGCCGGCAGCGAGTACATCGGGCGGGAAGGCAGGTCATACGTATTGACGAGGTAGCTGCCCGGGCCACCGCGACCACTGGTGTAGAAGGGCGCCAGATCCGCCGGCACCGGTTCGATCGCAAAGCGGCGTCGCGGCAGCCGGCCGATGTAGTTGCCAACCTTGCCATCGACCTGCTTGGCGATCCACGCGGCTTCCTTGAGCAATTCATCCGGCGTCTTGGCATAGAATTGCGGGTCTGTACGCAGGAAATGCAGGAAGTCGGCAAAGCTGCCCTTGAAGCCGGTCTCCTTGATAGTGTCCAGCATCTGCTGATGAATGGCGGTCATTTCCTTGAGCCCCAGCGCATGAATCGCATCGGGGCTCATGCCCAGCGTGGTGTATTCGAGAATCTGTGAGCGATAGAACGCTTTGCCATCGGGCAGGTCTTCAGCGGCGAGACTGTCGCGTGCCTTGAGGATGTACTCGTTGCGCATGAAGGCGAGCAGCTTGCCGTAGGCAGGAATCACGCTGTTCTTGATTGCCGCGAGCGCTTCGGCGCGAAGCCTGGTCTGCTCCTCTGCTGGAATAATTGCGGGCATTTTTTTGTAAGGCGTGTAGAACAGGTTCTGCTCGCCGGGTGCATCGGTCACAGCAGTGATCGATTGGTCGCGTCCCTTGAGGATGATCTTCGGCTGGGTGAAGCCACGCGCCAGGCCTGAACGCATGTTGGCGATCTGTTCGTCGAAATAACGCGGGATATCGCGCAGCTGGCCGAGATAATTCTCGTAGCTCTGCAGATCAGTGAAAGTGCTGCGCGCGGTAAAGCCCAGGTCGCTCCAGAACGCCGAGTCACTGTTGAACGGCATCTCCCAGGTGAGGAGTTTCTGGCGGGCCAGCAGTACCTTGATCTGCTGTTTGTAGACCTCGTAATTGACCGGGTCCTCGCCTTTCAGTTGGCTCTTGGGGATGGTATTCAGCCGATTGAGTACGTTGGCCCAGTACTGCTCGCGCATGGTTTGGGTGGCGGCGTCCACTTTGGGTAGATGGTCGGCTGTATGCCCCTGGTTGTCCTCATCGTCAGCGCCGGCAAACTGTTGCTGGCGCCACTGCCATTCTTGTGTGTACAGCGCGTGGAATTGTTGGCTGGCGGCGGCCTTGGATGGTGCGGGAGCCGCTAGCGCGGTAGCCGCTGAGAACATGCATAGTCCAAACACGCAAGCAAGGCGTACGAGTGAAGATGTCATCGGATCGTTTCTGTCGACAGGAATGCGATCAAGCCATTTTGGGTGATCGCAAAGAGTAAAAAACACGGGAGGAGGAAAGCAAAGGCCACCCTCAGGTCGGCTTGCCCTCTTCAAAGCGGCGCGCCAGTTCCTGGCGTAGCTGCTTGCGCAGGATGGCGCCTTCAAAGCGCCGCTTCTCCTCGGCGCTGAACGGCCGCAGCGGCGGTACGGCGATCGGCCGCCGTTCGTCGTCCACCGCCACCATCGTGAAAAAACAACTGTTCACATGACGCACCACCTGGGTGCGTATATCTTCGGCCACCACCTTGATGCCGACTTCCATCGATGACGTGCCGGTGTGGTTGACGCTGGCAAGAAAACTGACCAGCTCGCCGACATGGATCGGCTGGCGGAAAGTCACCTGGTCGACGCTCAAAGTCACCACGTACTGCGCCGCATAGCGGCTGGCGCAGGCATACGCCACCTGGTCGAGCAGTTTGAGAATGGCGCCGCCATGGACGTTGCCGGAAAAATTAGCCATGTCGGGCGACATCAGTATGGTCATGGTGAGCTGGTGAGATGGCATATCCATAGGTGACGATTTTCTCTTTATGCTAAAGGGGAAGGGCGAAGTCACAAGCCTATCCTAAAACACCCGCGACGGGCAAGGCAGGCGTGGCTGTCCGGCACGGCTGCTGCGGTTGGTAGCTGATGGCGACAGCTTTGCCGGCGGCCGGAATCAGACACAAGTCCGGCCCAAGCCAGGTGAAAAACCGAGGAACGGCGGCGGTATTATAATGAAATCCGTTGCTGGTCGGCATTACCCTGGACGATGCCGGTAAACTCACTCGCGAAGCAATGACAAGCCTCCTGGTGACATCTGGCACATCCTGAAAAACCAATAACACATTATGCCAGGTCAAAAAAAGGAGTCGTTTCATGCGGTATTTGTTAGTTTTGCCTTTCATCGGTTTGTTGTGGGTGCCGTTCTATAACCACGAACTACCGGCCCTGTTCGGCTTCCCGTTCTTCTACTGGTATCAATTTCTCTGGGTGCCGCTGACCGCACTGATCATCTGGCTGGTCTATCGCAGCGACCTGAAAAAGGGAGTCGAATAATGAATGGCCAGATCAACTGGACCGCGCTGTCGGTGTTTGTGTTCTTCTTTGCGCTGGTGACTGTGATGGGATTCTGGGCCTCGCGCTGGCAAAGCGGCAAAAGCAACAAGGGGCAGCATCTGGACGAATGGGGCCTGGGCGGCCGCAACTTCGGCACCTGGATCACCTGGTTCCTGGTCGGCGGCGATTTCTATACTGCCTATACGGTGATCGCCGTGCCGGCGCTGGTGTATGCGGTGGGCGCCTATGGCTTCTTCGCCTTGCCGTATACGATCCTGGTGTATCCGATCGTGTTCGTCATCATGCCGAAGCTGTGGCATGCCGCCCACAAGGCTGGCCACGTGACTGCCGCCGATGTCGTCTACGGCCGTTATTCGTCGCGCAAACTGGAATTTGCAATTGCGCTGACCGGGGTGTTTGCCACCATGCCTTACATTTCGTTGCAGCTGATCGGCATGGAAGTGGTGATCAAGGCGCTGGGAATCACCGGTGAACTGCCGCTGCTGGCGGCCTTCGTGATACTGGCCTTGTACACTTATTCGGCCGGGTTACGTGCGCCGGCGCTGATCGCCTTCGTCAAGGACCTGATGATCTATATCGTGGTCATTGTCGCGGTGGTGCTGGTGCCGTTGAAACTAGGCGGCTACGGCGTGGTGTTTGCTTCCGCCGGCGATGCGTTCGCCGCCAAGGGTGGAGCCACCGGGCTGACGTTGAAATCTGCGCAGATCCTGCCGTTCGCCACCCTGGCGCTCGGTTCAGCCATGGCGGCGTTCATGTATCCGCACACATTGACCGGGATTTTTGCCGCCAAGAGCGCCGATACCATCCGCAAGAACGCGGTTTTCCTGCCGGCCTATACGGTGCTGCTGGGCCTGATCGCCTTGTTGGGATACATGGCCTATGCCGCGCACATCAAGGTCGACAACAACAACGATGTGGTGCCGGCCTTGTTCAACGCGCTGTTCCCGAGCTGGTTCAGCGGCTTTGCGTTTGCCGCGATCGCCATCGGCGCACTGGTGCCGGCGGCGGTGATGTCGATCGGCGCCGCCAACCTGTTCACCCGCAATTTCTGGAAGCCTTATGTCAATCCAAACGTCACCCCGGCCGGCGAGGCCAAGGTGGCCAAGATCGTGTCGCTGGCGGTCAAGCTTGGCGCGGTGGTGTTCATCCTGTTCTTGCCGACCAAGTTTGCGCTTGATCTGCAACTGCTGGGCGGCGTCTGGATCCTGCAGACCTTTCCGGCGGTGGTCTTCGGACTGTTCTTCGGCTGGTTCGGACCGAATGCCTTGCTGGCCGGCTGGGCGGTGGGGATTGCCGGCGGCAGCTGGCTGGCTTACGCGGACGGTATCAAGCCGGTGCATACCTTGCACCTCGGCGGCGACAGCTATACCGTCTACACCGGCCTGCTGGCGCTGCTGATCAACATCGCGGTTGCAGTCATCATCCAGCTGTTGTCGGGAGGCCGTTACAAACAGCAGCCATAGTCTGGCGCGGCGAGCTGATCGCCGGATTGCAGCTTGCGGTGCCAGGCTTTCCGGGAGAAAGCCTGGCATCCAAAGCCCGTTATGAAAAATCAGCCTTCAAGGTCAGGAACGCCTGGCGCGGCGGAATCGGATAGGTGTTGTACGTGCCGCTGGCAGCGCCGACCACAACTTCCAAGACACCCTGGCGGTTGGCCAGGTTGGCCACGTTGAAGTTCCAGCGCGGATTTTTCAGCAGGTTGCCCATGTACGGCAGCTTGCCTGACAGGTTCAGGCCCATCAGGAAATAGCTGGAGACGTGCAGGTCATTGGTATAGGTCGCATAGCGCTTGCCGACGAAATCGCCGATTAGTTGGACTTCAACCCCGGCGACGGTAGTGGTGGCGACGAACTTGTTCATCCAGGTCGGCGCACCCGGCACGTTCTTGCCCGCCGTCTGCACCACGCTGGTGCCTGAAGTGTAGTTGTCTTCGTACTGCGAGTGATTGTAGGAGACGGCGTCATAGAACGAGATGTTATGGCCAAAATGCAGGGTGCCGGCGAGGTCCACGCCATCGGTCTTGACGCTGCCGACGTTGGCCAGGATAGCGTTGCCGCCGATGATCGAGCTGATGACCGGAGTAGGGCTGATCGACAGCAGACGATTGCTGAAATCCACATGGTAAAGGTCGATCTGGCCGTCGAAGGCTTTGACTACGCCCCAGTCCAATTGGCGCGTATCGCGCAAACCTAGCTCGTAGGTAATCGAGGTTTCCGGCTTGGCGGTGGATTTGAACAGGTCGAAAGCCTGCTGGCTGGGCAGGCTCCATGGCGACGCGCCGCCGGCGCCGTAGGTGACGAACTGGCGCATGTTTTTCTGGATATTGGCGAACACCTGGTCTTGTTTCGACAAGTCCCAACGCACCCCCACGCCGGGCAGGAACCAGCTCTTGGTGACGATCTCCCCGACCGGCAAACCTTGCGATCCGCCGCCTATGGCAGCCGGCGCTTCCTGCACGGGGAACTGGCCGTCGGCGAATTGCAAGCTGGACTTGAAACCGGCTTGCAGCGCCAGGTTGGGCCGTAACTTCCACTCATCCTGCAGGTGGAACTGGGCTACCTTGTTATCGATGCCGCTGCCATACTGGGTAATCAGCGGATTGGACGGGCGGGTATATGGCGAGCTCGGATTGTTGACATCCAGTGCGTACCAGCGGCGGTAAGCTTCCGAACGATTATGTTCCAGCCAGATGCCGGTTTCTATCTGATGATTGCCCAGGTCCCAGTGCAGCGTCGATATATAGCCGTCGCGGTTGATGGTGTATTCGGTGGTGCGGGTGGCGTAGCCGGAGTTGCCGAAGACCTGTTTCAGGTTCTGGTTCGGATAGTACACCGCGAACAGGCCCGGCAAGCCGGCCACGCCGATCGGGCCGGCAACCACGCCGACGCCGTCGTCATGATGGAAATAAATCTGATTGGTCCAGGTCAGGTCAGGACTCAGGTTGGCTTCGTATTTGGCGTAAGTCAGGAAGTCGGTACGCTGCGCATCGCTGTAGTAGTTGTGATAATTGTTGCCGTCCGCGGCCGGCGTGGCGCCGCTCGGCGACAGATAGGCTTGGGCGGCGGCGAAATTCGGGTACAGGAATGAGCGTGTGTAGGGTGCGCTTTTTTCACCGGCGACATGCACCGTCGCGTCTTCGTTGGGTTCGGTCTTGTCGGAATAGTCGGCAAACAGGGTCAGCTTGCCGGCGCTGCCGTCGTGCACGAATTTGGCGTTGAACTGGTCGTTACTCTGGCGGCCGTTGAAATCCCAGGCCCGTGCCTCATGATGCAAAGCTGAAAAGTAAGCACTGTTGCCATTGCCGAATTCGCCGGTATCTACGCGGATAAAGGTGCGCGACGTGTTGTGGCTGCCGACGGTTTGCTGGACATTGACGTTGTACTTTTGCAGCGGATCGCTGGAAAAGGTGTCGATGGTGCCGCCTAGGTTGCTGGTCGAGGCCGTGCCGAGGTCGCCTGCGCCGGTCGACAGCACCACGCTGCGCACGTTTTCGCTGGTGACCGCGCGTTGCGGCGACAAGCCATTGTAGTTGCCGTATTGCTGGTCGCCCAGCGGCACGCCATCCATGGTGTAGCCCAGCTGCTGGCCGGTGAAACCGTGCACGAACAGTGACAGGTTCTGTTCGTTGTTGCCCCACGGGTCGGCCGTCTGGAAACTGACGCCAGGCAACGTTTCCAGCGCTTTCAGAGGATTCACGCCAGGCAGGATTTTCTGGATTTCATTGCCGCTCATGGACACCGTGGAACGTGTCTTGCGCGTCGAAATCTCGACCGTGGCGATCTGGCCGCCATCATTGTCAGGCGCGGCTGCTTCCGCGCTGTTGGCGGTGGTAGCGCTAACGGTTTGGGTAGAATTTTGCGCAAATGCGTGGCCGCTGGCCAGGGTGGCGCAAAGCGCAGAAGCGGCGAGGGCGATGCGGGTGGATTTACGGCGCAATACGGGATGCGAATGCTTGTTCATCAAAAGCCTTTGTAGTGGAGCAAGGGAAGAAATCCAGTCGTGCGAGAGACTAGCCTGCTACCGTTACAGGAGGATGACGAGCAATCAATGTACCTAAGGCCTGTGGTTTTTGCGCCACTGGCTTGCGGCCTTTTCCTTTAATAGAAATATCCGCCGGGCGGTCTCCTGCGAAGGGTGGCAAAGACATGCCGACAACTAACTACTTGCCACTCTTGTGCGACTGCGGCTGACTTTTTTTCCGGCTACCTATCGTTTCAACTTCGACTTCGACGGCAACCTCATCCGCAGCGGTATGCTCCACGGGCCGCTCAAGCACACCGACAAATCCCGTTCCCTGCACGTAAAAAACCTGGTTCAGGTTCAAGCCTGGATTATCGGTGGCGAGCCGGTTCAGGTCGGTTTCCAGGGTGGCGAGATTAGCTCCCACCAGAAACTGATACCTCGGCGCACTGGTCTTGTTGGCCTTGCTAGACTTGGTGCTCATCATAGTCTCCATTGTCTGCAGCGGTTGATCTGCTTAGCAAGCAGCATGCTCCTGCGCAACCGGCCGCACAGTTTCGCAGCACGCGCACACCGTCTCGTAGCGGCACAATATAAATGCGCGTTTCAGCCTGCTGACGTCGTGGTCGAGGGTCAGCGTCACGGAATGATGCTTGCGGCCATGTCTGATCGGCCCGATATCTACCTCGGCAACCCCGTGATACAGCTTCGGCCATTCTGCACTGGTGACGCAGTTGATTTCGGTCTCGCTGGCATCGTCACAGTCGTCGTCGGCGTGATCTATCATCACCTCTACCAGCTGGCAATCCTGCACGTCGTCATGGGCGCAAGGGCAAGCGTCGATTTCCGGGCACGCATCGGCTTTCTCGTCGCCGCACTCTTCCAGCTCGAACAGCACGGCCAGCTTCGAGATGCGCAACTCTGGATCAGCCGGCAGGAAAGGGAATAATTTGCGTGAAATGGGTAAGCGCATGCTACGTGCCCCGGCTTTTTCATCGTCGTGGTCCTGATGCGCGGAACGCCGCTGGAACAACTCCCAGGCATCCGGATAATCCTTGCGCAAATCAATCAATATCCAGCCATTGCCGGGCAATTTCTGCTGTGCGCTGGCGCTTGCGGCCTGCCTGAGAGGAATGCCTCCCTCGCGCGCCGTGTAATTCATGTGCACCACCACATCCGTCAGGCTATCCATATCGAAGTAGTTATTTTCAGGCGGCATTTCTATGCGCCAGCAACTGACAGCGCCGAGGAATTCGAAAGGCAGGTGCCGCTCGTCGTGGAAGTTGAGCTCGAATAGCCCGGCATCGCTGCGACCGCTGGAAGTGGCGATGGCTTCTTTCGCGCCATAATGCCGCACCGCTCTCTGGTCGGCGCCGCAAAGCGCGTAATGTTCATGCGGTCCGTGGCTGCAGCCGCAGCTGTTGCGTGGCTTGTCGTGGCAGCATTCGGTGACCGGACACGGCAGACACGGATCGATCCGGGTCTGGCTGCTGAGCAGGGTCAGACGGCAATGGACGCCGGTATAAGGGCCGGTGACGCAGGGTATGGTCAAGCTGACATTTTTTATACGGCGCAGATACTGGCCGGGATAATCCATGTCGAACATCCATTCCGGAATTTCTATTTCACAGCTTCCCGTGATTTTCAGCCGCAGGAACTGTAAAGGAAAATGCAGGGCCAGCGAAATATGCTTGGTCAGTTCATATTCGCGCCGGTTGCAGCCGACATATTCCGTTTCCATCTGTTGCAGCGCCAATTGCAGCCGTTCGCCGGCCTGCAGTCCTTCGTGCAGATTGTCCCAGCTTTCATTGACGACGAATTGCCGTTTGGTGTAACCCAGTTCGAAATTGAACGCACGTTGCGCTTCCACGGCCAGATAGCGCGCCAGTTCGAACATTTGCCAGTGCAGCGCGGCGGTTTCCTTTTGCAGGTAGAGATATAACTCATGGCTGGTGAATTTGTCGCGCAACGCATCCAGCACTTCACGCGATTGCGCAAATTGCGTTTGCTGGATGTTCAACTCTTCCAGCGCCGAATCGCGGCGGCGTTCGGCGCCCAGTATCTGGATTTCCTCTTGTTCGATTTCGATATCCAGGATCTCGACCTGATGCACCCAGTCGTCCAGCCGCCGCTGCCAGCTTGCCTGCGTCAAATCCAATCCGGCATTGACGCTGGCAATTTCCGCGAATTCATTGGTGATGCGTGCGATGGCCTGGAACATTTCGCCCAGCTTGGTACCCAGCGGCAGCCATGTTTCTTCGCAGGGAAAACCGACAAACAAGTCGGGAATCAAGCGCATCGCTTCACCGGTGGCTTCAATCGGGATCGCCGAGGAACGCAGATCGAGAGAAGAATTGGTGTTGCTTTGATAATTCAGCTCTCCATTGTTGAGGCCAACGTCGATCAGGTGTTTATAAAAACGGCGATTGGTTTGACTGACTTCCTTGGTCTTGCCCAGCGCTTGCACTTGCCAATCGGCGTCGCGCCATTGGTTTTGCCGTACGTTGATGGTCATGTCGGCCAGCTGCGTTTCGTGGCGCGCCCGTATGGACGCCAGGAATTCGGCATCGCCATTGTTGAATGCCGACAGCAATGCGCCACTCAGTTCACGTACTTTACCGCTTGCTTCCTGGGCCTTCTGCAGCAGGTAGACAAAGCGGTAAGGGCTATGCGGTCGGCACCACTCATCGTCGTCGCAGCAAGGCTCTTGCATCGCTTCGCAGCCGCAGTGCTGCTCCAGCGTGGCGCAGCGGCATGGATCCTGCCCGAAATACGGCGCCCCGCATTTGCCGTACGGACCGCACGTGCCGGCATTGCGCAGGCGTGCCTCGCTCATGCAGTGATGCACCAGCGCCAATCCGTCATTGACATCGCAATACAATGCCATCAGGCGCGGATTGAGCGGCGGGATAAGCGGGGTGAAGGTCGCCACCGTTTCGCTTGCGGCAGGCGTGTAATTGACCAGAACCCGCGGACAGGCGCCCAGGATCATCGCCGCGGTATCCAGCACCAGTCGCGCTTGCTGCGCAGATTCGCGCGAGTTCTGGCGCATCAGCGCCCGCGACCATTCCACCAGGGTTTCCAGGTAGTGCAGGAGGACGGAGCGATTGCGCGCCGCTTCTGCCGAGATATGGGTACTGTCGCAGCACATCGCAGCCGGTAACATGCCGCCGTCGGTGCGGGCCGGGGCGGTTCCTGCCGCCGTCGCCGCAGGCGTTATGTCCGCCGCTGGCGGCACCGATGTCACAGGTGGAAGATTGGCCGCCGGTGGCTGGTTTCCACCGTCATCTCCCAGGCAATGCACCCAGCTGTTGTCAGTCAGCAGAGGGTTGCTCACCAATTGATACCATTTCAACGCGGGTTCGAAACGGCAGTGGCAACGCAATACGCCTGCCACCGACAGCGCCGGACTGAACAGGGAAGCCGGAAACAGACAATCGCCCGGCTCCACAAAAGCGAAGTACGGGTAGGCCGGCAAACCTGCCGGGTACGGGCTTGCCGTGGCAGGCGCATCCGCCACCAAAGGCAGCGTAACGCAGGCATCGGCCGCCATGTCATAGCGGAAGCCGGGTGCGTCTGTGCCGTGGTAGCCGGTTGGAGCCGCGCCGCCAGTCACGGAGAATGTCAGCGAATCGCCGGTCCGGCCGACATAGGCCAGATCGGGCATGCTGCCGCTGGTCAGCTGCACCAGCCCGTCTGCGCGTCGCGGCTGTTTGAACTCACCGTTATGCACGCGGCACCAGGCCAGCTGCGTGGCCGCCGCCGCTTTCCAATCCAGCAGCGCGGGCAGCTTATCGTCGTCATGCCAATAGGTAGACGCTTGCTGTATCGGATCATAATATTCGTCCTGTAACGGCGCGTTAAAGACTTGCGCGGCGACCAGCCAGAAATAGTACTCATCCATCAGCGGCGGATGTGCGCATCCGCATTCGTTGCAGCAACCAGGTTCTTCGTGAAAATCGCTGGGATGAAATTCAGCGGCAGCAGGTGGAACGCCACCGGCTGCAACCCGTACGAATTTTGTTCCGAGACGTATCGCCGCCTGGATCCAGAAAGGCAGTTTGTCATCAAGCGTGACGGTAGCGGCCTTGGCTGCAACGGCGGATGTACTCAGGCTGCCGCCGGCGCCGGTGGGGTTGTTGGGGAGGCCGCCGGGTGGCGCAGGCATTGTGGCTTGCGCTGTATCCGGCGCAAGCCAACTCGGCCGTGCGTCACGTTCCGGTGTTCCCAGCACGCCTAAGCCTTCGCGCGGTGGATCGAGCAGCCGCAACGCCGAAGCATCGCGCTGTTGCAGGAATTTCACGGCAGGATGGAGCGGCGGCAGCGTCTCCGGCCAGTATTCCAGGCCGCCCGGCACTGCAATGGTGAGTGTGGAGCGGCGTAGCTCTTGCTCGAGAAATTGAAACGCTTCAATCTTGCGCGCCTGCTTGAGCTCATCCCAGTCTATCCAGTTTTCCTTGTACAAGGTCCGGCATTTGCATTTTTCCCATACCCGATATGAGGCGAATTCATGCTTCCAAAGATGGACAAAGCCCGCGCTCACGGACCAGTTCATTTCAAGCCCTAGACGCGCCCGCTGGATGAAATTCTGTACCGCTGTAATGGCTTCCTCGATGCGGCTGGCGTGTTCGCAACATCCGGTATCGACGTCCAGCAGCAGCAAGGCGCTCAGCTCTTTGGGCGTACTGGCAAAGCCGCCCCAAGGCAACGCCACCCGCTGCATGCCGCACAGATAGGCAATCAGCGCGGCACGGGCACGGCTTCGCAAGTGGTCGTTAAGCCGTTTGACGTCGGCATAGCGCCGCGGCGTTTCATTTTCCAGGCAGCCATCGTCTATGAAGCGGACCAGATTGGCGTCGCCTGTCTTTACTTCGCCGGTCACCAATTGCCCCGGATCGTCCGCGGCCCACAGGTCGGGGCGGGCGGTGGCAATATTCTGCGGCGTGAAATGCTTCACCAGATTATTTACCCAGCGGTCGCCGTGCCACACACGCACCGTCCAGCGGTCATCCTCCAGATCGGTGGTGTTGATCGCATGAACTGCCGTGGTTTGAGATTGAAAATAGCGCGATACCAGGCTGGCATGGCGCGCATCGATCTCAAGGTGGCGTAGCAACTGTTCAGGATTGTCTGGCTGTTTTTCTAGCGCGTCCTCAAACAGTAGCCAGACCGGCCGTTCGATTGCCCTTTGGCGTTCATGCCGCATGCAGGTGTAATCGAACATCCGTTCCCAGTTGTCAAACAGCGCCTGCCGGCGTTTGGCGGTTGGCGCCACCCGCTGATCCTGGGCCGGCAAGGGAGAGTCATAGACGTCTTTCAACGGCAGGAAATTGAAATCGAAATTGGCGGCATGGCGCAAGAACGGCCCGGCCGGCGCAGGATTGCGATAATAGCTGGCGCCGGCAAACAGATCGGCGTGATCCAGCATATAGCCCAGCTCGGATTGCTGGTAAGGCTTCAATGGCCGCCCGGAAAGTCCGAACCGGTGCGCAAACAGCAGTGCTTTGAATGCACGCTGATAGGTACGGCGGATATCGCGCAAGCTGCTGGTATAACGCAATTGCAAGAACAGCGCGGCGCTGCAATATTGCGGGGTATCGGGAAATTTGACCCCGTTATTCAATGGCTCGTCCGCCTGCCCGCGGAACAGGCATCGCAGCGGCAGCGCTTCCGGCCGCTCATGCGTATCGGCGCCACAATATTTGACCTGAAAACCGGTGTGCTGCGGATAGAGATCATCGGCGTCCGAGAAATCCGCTGCCGCCTGCCTGAATTCCACCGTGATGTTGTAAGCTCCGCGCTTCAGATGCAGTGTGGACTCCTCCCGGCCATGGGAATCATGCAAACCGTGATCGCCATCGGGGTTGTCATGCCTGCGGTCCTCATGTCCACGGTGATGCAGGACGCTCCAGCTCTTTTGACCACGGTTGAGCGTGACTCGCCACTGGCAATGTTCCGCCCGCTCCAGATCCGGCTCTTCGCCGTCAGGGGTCGGCGCGCCGGCGCTGAACGTGTATTTACCGTCTTCATCGACCAGCAGCACGCCAGACCAGTTGACGATAAATCTCTCGGCGCCGCCGAGTTCCTTGCCATGCTGGTCTTGCACGGCGAATCCATTGCGCAGGTCGACATACTTGAGCTGTTCGGTGCTCAACTGCAAATCCATTGCCGGCAGAATGGTCGGCGCCGGCGCATTGTTTTTATTTTTCTGATGATCAAAGGCAGTCATCGGACCACGCATTTCACGCCAGGCCAAAGCGCCGGCGGCGCCGTCGACTCTTTTGAATTCGCCGAGCAGCCCGGTGCCGGTCAGGCCAAGCAGGGCCGCAAAGGCGCCGCCGCTGGGTTGCGGTTTCCAGGTCACATCGGGTACGGCGCCGCTATCGGCTTCCCATGTGCTCTGGGCGCGATTTTCGTCTGCGTACAGGTGTTTCAGCAGTAGCCAGGCGGTCGGGAACCCGTGTTGCCATTCCTCGCCGGTGGCCGCAGCGACGTGCCGCGCCAGATGTTCGGCAATCAGATGGCAGCGTTTGTACATCAAGGCGAACTGGTGGCGGAACCAGGCCCAGCGCTTGTCTTCGTCGTGCTCCTCGATCAAATGTCTTTCGGCCTCGCCGAAATCTGGAAAGAAACAGGCAAACGCCGCCAGGTCCACACGCGGCATGTGATACAGGTTTTGTGTCGCCAGCTGCTCCGCCGGCGTCAGATTGCGCAGATGCTCCAGCTTGTTGACCACTTGCTCGTCGCTCAATGGCAATTGCGTCCATAGCTGGGAAGCTGCGGTGTCGAAACGGAACGGTCCTTCCGGTGGAAGGTTCCACATGGCAGCCGAGGGTGCGGCAAGATGGACCCGGTATTGCCGTTCCGTCGCCGATACCGCCATGCCGGCATGTTCCAGCACGCCAGGGAAGAAATGCTGCGCCAGCGAAGTCAGGTAATCGGTGGCGCCAGGCGCAAGCTGGAAGCCGAATTCATCGCGTAGCGCCGCTTCGACCCGCTGCCAGCTCCATTTTCGCTGTTCTTCTTCGCTGACTTCAGCTGCCAGCAACGCATGCCGCAATGTCCAAAGGTCGTGATGATCGTCGTCTTCGGGACACGACAGGGGTGAATCGAGTGCGTCGTTGACATCTTGCAAAGGAAACGGGTCGACGCCATCGAGATGATCGTCGGCGCTGAACAAGTACAGGATTTCACCAATCCCGAATTGCGAGGCGGTCATCTTCGCCAGTACTTCGGCGAAGCGCAAAGTGCCGGCCGGCTTGTTGTGCCAGGTGTCGGTGGGGTTCGCCGGATCGAATCCGGCCAGTGTCGACAAGGGATCGAGATTGGCTTTCAGCAGCTTGATGAATTGCGGATGGTGTTTTCTCTTGGATTCATGTCCTGCCTTATGCTCTGATTCATCTGCATAGGCCGGGTAGGTATGGGCAAAATTCTGGATTCTCTGGACCAGCTGATCGACAGCCCAGTTCCACTTCGCTGCGCTACTGCCAACCCACAAGGCCAGGATATGCGTCCGGTTGGCGCCGTGCGCGCCGGCCAGATGTGTGCCGTCGTCGAGTTTCAGCTTGAATTGATCGCGCAGAATCTGGAATGCCGCAAGCTGCCGGATAAAATCGGGATTGATCGCATCGCCGATAAACAGCTGCAGCACTTCGCAAATGTCGCACAGCTGGGTAAAGCTGTATCTGGCGCCGCACACCGCTTGCAGCTTGCGCCATAGGCGCAAGAAAACCGCCAGCATCCTCAGCGCATCTTCCTGGCTCGCCGGTTTGATGAAGCGTATCTGATAGTGCTCAAGACAGCAAGGTTCGCAGTCCGGCAGTAGCGTGCGGCCATTGCCGGGTGGTTCGACGGCAGTGTCTCCCGGATTGCTGGCGCCGCCGCCGCGGTTGAGCGTTGTGCGCTCAATTGCCGCAAACGTAAAGCATCTGGATTTTTGCAAATCCACCAGTTCGCAATAACTTAAACCGGTACGTTTTAAAAACTCCGGCAACTGCAGCGCGATCTCGATCCAGCTGACGCCGCCGGGGTCGGATGTGTCGAATCCATATAATTCATACAGGACCAGAAACCCTGGCGTGGGCGCCGCAACGATATCCTGGGTGAACAGCAATGTATATTCTTCAGGATTGATTCCCAGATACTCGATGGCGGTGTCGATGCGTACCGGATAACGCCACAACTGGCTTTGGAAGAGCGGCGCCGGCAAGGTAGGATCCAGCGCGAATTCGGTAATCTCTTGCCGGAAAGTGCGCATCGTTTCAAACCGGCATGTGCCGACATGTTCCAGATAGCTGCGGCAAATATCCAACGGCTCGGAATAGGGCAGCGCTGGCGCAGAAAAATCCTGCTCGAGCTTGTCGTAGGCGCCTGGCTGGGCGACAGGCACTGCGGGAGCGGAATGTTCAGGCAAGGCATCGAACAGTTCGCAGGCAGGATGGCAATCCTCATCTTTCTTGCTTCTGGTCGCGCAGAGTTTATGGCCGCCGAGATGGCTGCTTGCGGTGTCGTACACCGCGCCTATGGGCGATGCAGGAATGACGGCGGCAAGGTTTTCCAGGTTTTCGTTGACGATATCAAGCAAGGGAATCTGTGTTTCGGCGTTCGCCGCAGTCACGGTCAAATTGCCTAGTGGCCCGCGGCGTGCGGCAATGGCGTCGCCCAAGGTCGATTTCCCCTTCGGCGGCTCGGCAGCCGGGTCATGGCAAGTCGAGGCTTCGGAAAGCGCAAGCAGTTCGTGCAGATATTCCACCGGCCCCGACGGCGACAGATAGCAAGGCGGGATGCAGTTCACCAGCCCTCCAGGATTAATCGGCTGGAACGGCTTCGGCGTCGGCGCCGGTTGCGGACCGGTCGCTGCAGCCTTGGCATAGATGATCGCGGCTTGTGCGAACGCCACGGTGCCGCACAATGCATCGCTGAAGTCCGCCAGGCTGAGCGGAATGATGTCGTCGGCGCTGGTAAAACCGCGGGCGTAGAGCGCCTCGGCCACCGAAAACGCCAAGCTCGGAACCGGCGGCATCACGTTGGACGCCACAGTGGCTAGCTGGCACAGATTGTTAATTATGTACATGCGCTGATATAACCAGGATTGCGCCGCCGGGTCGCCCGGAAAGACCAATGCTGCCGCGTCTTCGACCGCACCATCATTGAGTCCTGCAGCGCCAAAGGTAAACGGACCGGTCAACAGTACGTATTGCGCAACAAATTCGGCGATGATATCGACAGTCGGCAAATCCAGCACCGGCGCGTTGCCAGCCGCTCCGGTCGGTGGGGCGGCGACGCCGGATTGCATATCGAAAAATTTTTGTACCCAACGGATGAATGCCGCCACCCGGATTTCAGGGGTGCCGGGCGCGGTGAACGGCGGCAGCAGCAAGATGTTGACTGGCGAGCCAAACAAGCTTGTCCATTGCGCTGCCGACAGCCCGGCAAGCGCTGCGACGGTAGCGACCGGCAAGGCGAGGATGGCCGCTATCAGCGTTGGGAAATCCAGGGTCAGCGCGCACAATACCAATTGCAAATATGGCGATGGCCGAGCCGCCAGCTCTGGCTGCCAGAATTTTACGACATCATCGCCGGGCGTGTAACTGCGCCAATCGGCGGCGCCGGGAAACGCCAGCCAATCGTTCACCAGCGATAGAACTGTCGCATCCAGTTTGCATGACGGCGCGATGGTGTCGGACACCGGTTGCAAGGCGTCCAGCCGGCGCACAGCTTGCGCCGGATTGATTGCAGGAGACGGGTCGATGACGCCGCTGTCGTACGCGTTGATAAATACCGGCAACAGGCGCTCCTGATTGTCGCGCACCGCCATCAAGAATCGTTGGGCGGCGCCCATTTGCACTGACAGCTGCGCGCCCAGCACGTAAAAATATTCGGCGGGAACAGTAAATGCAGGCACCAGCGGCCCGCTGCCGCCACTACCGTCGACCAGCATGACTTCGGCCGAGTCGACGGTGGTGCCCAGGCTGGTGCTGCCGGGATACACCGGAAATTGCAATAGCGCGGATGTGGCATTGGTGCTGCTGGCTTCGCAGGCGATTGCTGCGCCGAGCGCATAGACATAGCGCGTCAGGCTGTCAACCTGGGCATTGTGGGTGGCGTAATAACTGTTCAGATTGCCCTCGAACTGCTGGCGATTCTGTTCCAGCGGATTGCTCAGGCTGGCGTCATTCGCCTCAGAAGTATACAGCGCACCGATATGGTCCCAGTTCGCTGGCACGCTGACTGACGGCAGGGCCGGCAATGGGTCTTGCGGCCCCCAGACGATTTCGTAGGCGATATGCCGGGCCTGCTCGGCTTTGATGGCGGCGAGCGCAGGAATCGGACCTTGATCCGCCGCCAGTATCGTATTCACGGCGGTCTTCAAGGCCGTGAAATTTGGCGGCGTGCCGTCGTTGCTGAGGTCCAGCGACGCCAGCCCGGCGCTGAGCGGACGCGGCAACTGCAAATACAGGCTGGGGTCCAGGTCCGGGAAAAAAACCGGTAGCGGCGCCGGGCCGGGGACGGTGATAATGTCGTAATACAGGGTCTTGTCGGTCACGGTGCTGCCGCCGCGGCTGATCTCGATGCGCAAATCGGATGAGACGTATTCCTTGTAGCCGGCCGGCGGCGCGATCTCGATCACCGCCGTCGCCACCGCCTCCGGCGGCCGCAGCAGCAAGGTGGTGAAATGCTGGACAATGCCAGTGGTGGGCGCGGGAATCCAAGGCGTGGCGGGTACCGGCGGCGCTACGTAAACTGCCGAGCCAAGGACCTGGCCAACTGTTGGATCACCGGTCGACAGGTCGTAGGCGGTAACGGTCAGGCCGCTCAGGTAGGCGCTGAACGAGCCCCCCGGGATGGGATGGTCGGGATGAAGCCGGATGACGATTAACGCTGACATGGCTGACTCCT
>NZ_JBDTCG010000087.1:0-9966 GCF_039923675.1 Collimonas sp. | reverse complement strand
CAACGCATTTTGGTTTCGACCAGGCTGCGCCGATGATAGCCGGCCCACTTCTTCCATATTCTTCGGCCAATGCGGCGCGTGGCGCGCAATATGGCATTGCGGGCCTCGGCGCCGGGACGCCGATCTTTCCACGGCTTGGCATTTTTTCGCGTCGGAATAATAGCGTGCGCAATGGCTTCGTGACAGCCCTTCGTGTCGTAGGCCCCATCTCCGCTAACGCTCGCGATGGGCTCGTCCAAGGCAATCTGGTCTAGCAAGCATGGCAGCATGGGTGCATCCCCGGTGGCGTTGTCCGTCACTTCGATGGCCCGAATTTCCAATGTGGTGGCGTCGTTGCCCAAGTGCGCCTTGCGCCATTGACGGCGGTAGTCGGCGCCATGCTTCTTGGTTTTCCACTCGCCTTCACCCAGCATCTTGATGCCGGTGCTGTCGACCAACAAGTGCAGTCCTGTCGTCGTAGTGTGTGCCGCAATCGTCACGACGAGATGCTTTTGCCGGCGGCTGACGGTGCTGAAATCGGGCACTTGCCAGTCCAGGCCCGCCAGCTTGAATAGGCTTTGCGCCATGCCCATCGCCTGGCGCAGTGCCAGATTGAACAAGTCCTTGATGGTCGGGCAGAATTGAATCGCCGCCTCGCTGTATTTCGGGCTGCGCCCGCGCTTGCCGCTGGCACTACCCCGCCAGCACATGTCCTGGTCCAGCCAGATGAGCAGCGAACCGGGCGCCTTCAACGCCGCTTTGTACTCTTTCCAGTTGGTCGTTCGATACTTCGGTTTGGCCGGTGCACTCATCGCGACAGTTTACCCGAGCCTCGATTCAGATGACGCTGGCGGGGATGTGTGCAACAAAGCCTCATCAAACTGATCGTTGCAGCTGGCAAGATGTTGGTACGCCGGTTCCATTGGTTTTAAATAACGCAGACTTGCCTTATCGCTTTGTCAATGATGCGAAAATTTAGATGAAATAACAATCAGGTAATCCCCAAAAGCCAATAAGGATTTTCCTACGGAAACAATAATTCTTCATTGCATAGAGAAACCAGGCGATTTCCGACAGCAGTTGCCGCTATCCCTACAGCAATAGCAAGATTTCCTGATACTCAGCCCGCCCGAGATTGCTTATTCTTCGCTCATATCGGCAGCTAAAATGGCCTTGCCTGAAACGCTCCGAGTCCGAACCGGACCGACGCAGCTTTAAAGGAAACAAACATTCTGAATTCGTGATTGGAAAAATAAA
Organism: Collimonas sp.; assembly: GCF_039923675.1. Classification (GTDB taxonomy): domain Bacteria; phylum Pseudomonadota; class Gammaproteobacteria; order Burkholderiales; family Burkholderiaceae_D; genus Collimonas. The sequence goes on along the minus strand of NZ_JBDTCG010000087.1, from coordinate 8,730 downwards.
AGCACGTGCTCCCGGCATATCGCTACTGGTAATGCATGGGTACCCAGAATCCTTTTTCCGCGACATGCGAAAATGCCGGCAATTCAGGATGTACATCGATCTCCACCATAAAGATATTTAAATGACCTCTATGCGAGACGAGCCTGCTATCAATTTTCCGCTCAAGAAGAAAGCTTTTTTTCAAGATATCTTCGAACGATCGGCAACTGCAATGATGATCATCGGCCAGGACAGGATTTTCCTGGCAGTGAACAGCGCAGCGTATTCGATCCTTGGATATGAAGCAGAAGAACTGACCGGCAAGCATTTTGCAGACATCCTGCATCCCGAGGACCGGCTTTTGATCCTGAATGCATTTGATGATCGATTGACGCATGAAACTCCAAGCGGACACCTGAAATCCCGCTCTATATGCAAGAACGGCAAAATCATCCAGGGAACGCTACACATCTCACCCGTGCATGACGTGCATAGCGGGCTACTGTATTTTTTCGCTCAGCTTATCGATATCAGCGAACTGGCGTCGCCGAAGAATAACGATCTGAGCGAAGATAATCAACTGCGCATATTGTTCGACAATTTTCCCTTCCTGGCCTGGCTTAAAGATACGGAAAACCGTTTTCTCGCCGTCAACCAGCCATTTGCCGATGCCTTCGGCCTCGCAGTCGCCGATGAATTCGTGGGTAAAACGGATCAGGATATCTACCCGCAGGATCTGGCGCAACAATACCGGGCCGACGATCAGGAAGTACTCGGCAGCGGCGATCGGAAGATATATGAGGAAATCATTGAAATCCAGGGTACCCGCAAATGGTTCGAAACTTATAAGGCGCCTGCATGGGATGCGGACGGGAAATTGCGCGGCAGCGTCGGCTTTGCCCGCGACATCACCAGGCGCAAGCAAACCCAGCAGCATCTGGCACTCAACGAATTCGCCCTGAATCAAGTCAATGACAGCGTACTACTGATTGATCAGCACGGCCGCTTCCACTATGTGAACGATGCCGCCTGTTGCGCGCTCAACTACAGTCGCGCTGAATTGCTTGGCATGGGCATAGCCGATATCGATCCCGACTGGCCGGCAAAGCGCTGGCCTGAATGCTTTGATTACATCAGAATCCACGGCTCCAACAAGACCGAAACTCGTCACCAAGCCAAGGATGGACGCATTTTCCCAGTAGAGGTCAGCGCCAGGTATTTCGAATACCAAGGCCGCGCTTATAACGTCACGCTGGTGCGCGACATTACCGAGCGCAAGCGCATGGAAGAGCTTTTGCACAAGCGCGAACAGGAGTTTCGCGCCTTGGTGGAAAACTCTCCCGACACCATTGTCCGTTACGATCGGGAATGCCGACGCATGTACGTCAATCCGGCACTGACACGTGTTACCGGCATTCCAGCGCATGAAATGCTGGGTAGAACACCTATCGGATTTGAGTTGAATTACGACGAGACGGCGGAATATCAACGCGCAATACAGCAAGTCCTGCAGAGCGGCGTAAAACAAGAAATCGAACTCGTCATGCACTCTCCCGACGGCAAAACCAGTTACCTTCAAGTCCAGCTGATGCCGGAACTGGCTCTGGATGGACAAATTGTCAGTGTATTGGCGCTGGGACGGGACATCACGGCACTCAAGGAAAGCGAAATCAGGCTGCGCACTCTGGTCGAGAATCTGCCCGACTTTATTGCCCGCTTTGATTTGCAGAGCCGCCATACTTACGTCAATCCATCCGTCGCCCAAGCTTACGGCCAGTCCCCCGAGCATTTCATCGGTAAAACGCTGCACGAGTTGGATCTGGATCCGCACGGCCAATTGGGAAAACAGATCAAGGAAACCATCCGGCTAGGTGTGCCCCATGCGATAGAACATAAACGGATGACACCGGAGGGGGAACGTCTTTTTGAAATACGCCTTATCCCAAAAAAGGACGGCTGCAAACAGGTCATCGGCGTGCTTGCGATCGGGCGCGACATCACCGAACGGAAGCAGGCGGATGAACTGTTGCTCAAACGCGAGCAGGAATTCCGTACGCTTGCTGAAAACCTGCCCGATCTGGTCGTACGATACGATCGCGATTGCCGACGCACCTACGTCAATCCGGCTTATGAACAGGAAACCGGCATTCCGGCAAGACAATCGATGAATAAAATGCCAGATGCAAAATGGCGGACCAACATCTCGGGAGAAGAATTCAACGCGACGCTATGTAAAGTCATGGAAACCAGAATTCCTGCGCAGATTTTTCTCAGAGGGGTCAAAGCGGATTTACAAACTGCCGACTATGCCTTCCACGTCGTGGCAGAATGCAACCCGGATGGCGACGTGATCGGCGCGCTGGCGATCGGCAAAAACGTCACCGTCTTGAAAGAAACCCAGCGCCGCCTTGAAGAATCGCAGCTGCTGCTGCGACAACTGGCTGCGCACAACCAAACCGCAAGAGAAAATGAGCGTCGACACCTGTCGCGTGAAATTCACGACGAACTGGGACAGTGCCTGTCGGCATTGCGTATGGGCATGTCGGTCCTCGAGCTCCAATACAATGAAGATCATGCGTCGTCGCAAGCAATAATTCAGCGCATGATAACGCTGGTCGATTCCACGATTCAAATAGTACGCAACCTGGTGACATGGTTGCGCCCGTCAGCGCTCGACATGGGGATTGTGCCTGCGCTGGAATGGCTGGTGGAAGAATTCAACCGTGGACACCCGGGTATACGGTGCATATTGTGCGTGGTCGAAGATGATATCCATCTGGATGAAAAACGCGCTACCGAAATTTTCCGGATTACACAAGAATCGCTGACCAATATCAGCCGTCATGCGGGCGCAACTGAAGTCCAGATCGCATTGGAGCGAAGAGAAAGCCATTACCTGCTGGAGGTGCGCGACAATGGCAAGGGATTCGACTCGCTATTACAAAAGAAACAATCGTTTGGCCTGATTGGCGTCCGTGAGCGGGTGCTGATGCTGGAGGGCAAAGTTGAAATTTCCAGCGTGCCGGATCAAGGAACAATCATCAGAGTGGACATTCCCATCCACGCGCACAACGTATCGGTAGATTCATGACGCAGGTGTTGATTGCTGCAGATCGCGCTCGAATCAAAAGCAGGCAATCATTGCTGGAAAAGCAAAACGGCCCATAGAGGGTAATGCTCACAATCCTGCTCGAACCACGCTTGGGCGACGGCGCTGTTACTGACAAACGGCACCTGAGCATCTGGCAATGCCAGATCGAGCTCGTCTACGACCTCGCTGATGGATTGATGGCGGTAGCGCCGTCGCGGAAAATTGGCGTCAAGTCACCGGAAATCTCTACAATAACGAGATAAACAGAAAATCTCATTTTCTGTGGCGAAGTCTCAAAAAATCTCATCTTCTGCGGCAAATGATCCCAATATGTATGGCACATCCGTTTGTAACTTGTTGATTTCCCCTGATTACGGGATCATCTTCTATAACACTTTACGGGAGGAATTTCTTGCCCAACTGTAGCGTATACAAAAATTCAATCAAACCTCAATCGACTGCAAATATACTTGCCATAAACAACATATCTGCCGAACTGGAAGGAGCCTACGGATTCCACAGAACTAAATAGCGAATGCAGCGCGCCCTGTGCCGTCAAGGAAGCTCAATGGTTCCCGGGAGTGGTGCCCCGCAGCCAGCGACAAACTCGGTCGGATGCATTTGTAGCATTTCAGCGTGTCGCCTCGGCACGCGTTCGGTTGCTTTCACCCATGACCTTTATTGCTATCGCGCCACCTTCTGCCGGCGCCGGCACGTCCCTGCCGGAAGTCGGTAGCGTCGAAAACGACGGTTTCTATCCCGATATCGTCTTGCAGGACATGCGCGACAACATGCATCTGGACGGCACTGTCACCAGTCCGCGACTGGTCCAGGCGATTGTGGCCGCCGTGCTGCATGTCAATGCGGAGCTGCGTGACTGGAAACTAATCCAGATCACCGCCGGCTTTGCGGGCCTGGCCGCCGTGCCGGCGGACCGGGTCAATCGTGAAAGCGTCAACATTTCCCACTATCGCCGCGCCGTCTACTGCTGGGCCAAGGCCGATCTCACCGAGCGTTACCGCGACTACGACAGCACCGCGTCGTCGCTATCGGACAAAAAAACCATGGAAGCGCTGGATAACGCACCGGCAGAACAACGCCGTAACGCCCATTGGGTCATCGCGGACATCCTTGGCCGGCCTCACGTCACGGTGGAGCTGATCTGACGAATATGACAATAACCGTGCGTGCCTAACAGCATGACACGCTAGATGGCGCCACCTGGGCGCCACCGCCAATGTGGTCGAGGCGGCGCTCGAACTAAATCCCGGCTTAGCCGACCTGGGGCCGATCCTGCCGCACCGCTTGATTGTTACCTTGCCAGAATCAACCCAAAAATCCACTAAAACCACCCAAATTGTGCAGCTTTGGGACCAATTGGACAATTAACTATGGCAGAACCCAGCACCACCACTCTGTTCGTCACCAGCGCCGCCGGCATCGACCTGATTAAAACCATCGAACTGCCGGCCTGGCTGCGCAAGGGAGGTGGCCATGACTAAAACGCTGACTTTGCTGGCGTTGCTTTCCTACGCCAGCACCTGCCTGCGGTTGCTGTGCTATCGGCGCGGCCTGGCGAATCACCGCTTGCACATCTCTTTGGTGGCCTGGTTGCTGATTGTTGCCACCGGCACCAGCGCCCTGGAGATCCTGCTGGGCCTTGGCCGTGTCTCCTTCGGCGAAGCCCGCATTGCCTTCACTTTGTGTTACCTGGTGCACCGCGCTCAGGACAACGTCGCCAACATCATCAGAGGTATCTTCGCAAGCATCCAGTATCATCATGTTCCACAGGGAAGCGGTTCTATGCGGGAGTTCGTTCAACAAGAGGAAGTTTCGTTCTGGCTGACCACTTGTTACTAAACGTTGAGAAAATCAGCTTAACTTTCAATACACTAGGTATGCAATGAAGGTTAGGCAGAATACCGCTAGCGAAGCGCGGATAACCGATGGCTCCGAAGCGGGTGGAGCGTCGCAGCAGTCCAAGCAGAAGTTCGCTCAGACAGAGAAGTCGCGCACCGGCGCACTGATGGGACTACACCCTCTAGGGACGTGCCTGGCGCGCAGTTCTTTACCAACCCAGCCTCCGCGCCGGAATGTTATTTCACCTCATAGCGCAACAGCCCAGTGTAGCGCCCTTCCTCCATTCAATAGCCCCCCTCGTTCGGCGGCGGGGATAAGAAAAGTTCCAGTTCGAAGGCATCGAGTTCTCGCTATGCGGCCTTAATGCCGAACAAACCTCCGCTATTCCTCCTACGCAATGTGCCGTATGTCTCCCAAGGGAGCGAGCGGATGGGTTGCTGGTATGCCTGTGCCAGGATGATAGGCTATAGCGCCGAAGCGGGCCCCAGGCTAGGTCTTCCGAAACGTTACAGTTCGGACTCTGGTCATAACGCGCTAGAAGATCTGGCCGATATTGAGCAATTCATTTCGAACGAGGGGCTATCGAAGGTCAAACTACCGGATTCACAAGCGTTTTCACTCGAAGAGTTGGTCGCTCTTCTCGAACGGCACGACCCCATACTTTTCGGGTGGCAACCCGACCCGGACAGTTGGCACATGTCAGTTCTCATCGGTGTTAGCCATAAGAACGGTGGCGTTGTTTTCCATGATCCTCAGAAAGGTCCGGACAGGGTCATGTCGCTAGCTCACTTCAATCAGCGCCTTGTATGGGAGGTGCCGTACGCCATGATGCATCGATAAGATCAGACGGCAATGGGTCGCCTGAACAAGCCGGAAAAATCGGATGCGGACGCGCTGATGACAATGCGTAGAGCGTGCACCGCAAGGTGAACCTTGGTGGTTGGCAACGCGGATATCAACCCTCTAGCAGGTGCGCCGATTCCGGCAACCCGGCAACATGCAACGCATGACTGCCGACTACTCCGAACTGCTGCGCTGAATCCTGAATCTGATCCGGTTCGGCACCATTGCCGACATCGATCACTACGCCCAGCGCGTGCGCGTACAGGTCGGTAAAACACCACCACCTGGCACCCCTGGATCACGTTACGGGCCGGCGATGCACAGACCTGGTTTCCGCCTTCCATGGGCGAACAAGTCATTGTGCTGTCGCCCGAGGGGGATTTCGCCAATGCCGCGATTCTGCCCGTCCGACAAATACAAGTCCCATCAATCAAGTCAGCTTACCGGAACCGCGATTCAAGTAACGACGGTGGGGATTTGTGCAATAAAGCCGCTTACCGTCGGCATCGTCAAATGATAATAAATATCCCCATTCGCCATACATTGACTGTCTGTTAGGGTTGATAAAATTTGTCAGTTGGTTTGAATATATTGCCGGGCTCGGTTTTTGCTTTTTGCATTCTATGATTTTCTTAGGTTGGAGAAATAATGTCGACCCTTCATCCCGAGCTTTCTATCGTCTCGTTTATATTCGCTTACATTCATTCCTCATGCCTAATTCACATTCTTTGACCGGTAAAAACTTCGCTGCACTGATCATTTCTTTGGCAATTGCCGGCTGCGGCGGCGGTGGTGATGGCGGCGGCGATGGCGGCACAACGGGCGGGGCGACCAATAGCAACTCCAGCGCCACAAGCGCGGCTGTCGATATTACCGCGGCTATCCTCGCCAACCAGAACATCACGCTCAACGCCGACTCCGTTATCAATCTCCCCGCCGGCGTCACCACTTATACCGGCGTGATCTCGGGGCAGGGAACGCTGCTGTTGAATCCTGCGGCAGGCAGCGCCAATTCCAGCACTTTGGTCATCACTCAGGCCAGCACATTTAAGCTGCCCGACAGCCGGCAGGTCGAGTCAGTGACAAAATCCGTCTATCCGGGCATGGGATATGCGCTTAGCATTAGCGGAAGCAATCCCCCGGTGCTGACTATCAATCCAGGCGTAACGCTGCAAATCGGCAGCAATACCAGCGCGGATAACTCGCCGAATTTTATCGCCACCTCAGACAGCAAAAACCTGGCAAGTGTGGTCAACGGCGAGATCAATCTCAACAATATTCTCAACAACGGCGCCATTGTGCTGAGCAGCGCCCAGTTCATCCTGCTTGGAGAGATCAGCGGCAGCGGCTCCATCATGCAATTGCCGAACGTGTGGGGCGGCAATTCGATGGGCGGCATCAGTTCATTCTCCGGCGTGCTGGCGCTGAGCACCGGACAGGATTTCGGGACCAATCACGTCGGCCCTTCGATACCCACTGCCAAGGCAGTGGTGAATGAAGGTTCGTGGCTGGTCTGGAGCCCGACTAACAACGTCGTCACTGTCGCGCAGAATATCTACGAGGCGAGTTTTGGCGGTGATATTAATTTCCATCCCATCGGCAATTCGAGAATTATCATGCGCGGCGTTTATAGCCATACGGATAACAGCCCGCACAACAGTCCTAATCTGATCAATCCCGGTTTGAGCGATGACAGCCTGAACCTGGCGAAAGTGATTTACCGCGGCGGCCCGAATGACATCAATGGCAACGACGGCAGCTATCGTGGCATCAATATCGAAAGCGGCGGCACGGTCCAATGGGGAGACGGCACCACGCACGACTTTTTCCTGCCGTCGGCGCCGTCGCCGTTTGCGGTAGCCCCGGCGCTGGGGGCAAAGAATGCTTATATCAACCTGCATCGGGGCGGCACCCTGGCCTTCAACTACAATGGTCCGGTTGCGCTGAACGTGGGCATCACCGGCGGCGGTGGCGGCCCTGACCGCGACGGCAGTACGGGATTGGGCAATGTCACCATCATGTCGACCGCCGGCAATGATGTTACCTTTAGCCAGCCGCAAAATTACAACGGCGTGACAACCATCGGCGCCAAGGCAATTTTACGGTTGGGAGCCGGCTCGCCGCAGCCTTTGAACTACGACAAACTGGTCTACAACAGCGCGACCAAGCAATACGTCAAGAGCACGACGTTGCAGGCAACTTACAGCGGCGACAGCAGTTTGCTGACAGCAGAGTCGGCCGGCGGCGCATCGACCGACAGCATCGTCAACGACGGCAGCCTGATTGTGCAAAACATGACCGACGCCATCACGCTTTCCAATATCAGCGGCAGCGGGATTTTCCTGCAGAACGGTACTGCCGTCACTACCTTGCGCAATAATAGCTACAGCGGGGCAAGCACGATCAATAGCGGCAGCGTACTGGCGGCGAGCGCTAATGCTTGCGGCAGTGGTAGCCTGATCAACAATGCCGGCCTCGGGCTGGCAAGCACGCAGTTTGAACTGACGCTGGCCGGCGGTTATCAGCAAAGCGCCAGCGGCTCTTTGACATTGCCAATCAACGGCGCCGGCAAGGGAGTCGACTACGGCCATCTGACGGTAGCCGGCCCGGTTGTCCTGGGCGGTGCATTGATCCTGCAATTCAATGGCACTTTCACCAGCGGTCAGAAATTTGTGCTGATCGACGCCGCCGGCGGCATCAGCGGCTCCTTCAGCAGCGTGACGAGCTCTGGCCCTGCCGTCGATATCACGCTGAATGGAGGGGTCTTGACTGCGACGGTGAGATAAGGCCCGCTCGTAAAGTGGATCCATCGGTCAAGACAAACTTCCTGCTATTGAGATTTACATAAATAATGACATCACCACAATTGTGCCTGCTTCCAACAAGCCATGATGATGGACGGGCGGTGCTGCGCGCTCTTGAGCTTGTTGCGAGCGGTGTTCTGCAACTCGTCGAGA
>NZ_JBDTCG010000086.1:0-21260 GCF_039923675.1 Collimonas sp. | reverse complement strand
CCGTAGCAGACGCCCAGGCCCATTGAAAATTATAGCCGCCGAGCCATCCTGTAACGTCAACCGCTTCACCGATAAAGTGCAGGCCTGCTACCTGATTGGACACCATACTCTGCTGCGATAGTTCCCTGGTGTCGATCCCGCCGAGAGTCACTTCCGCTTTGCGATATCCTTCAGAGCCACTCGGTTGGATAGACCAGCGGTTAATTGCGTTCCCCAAATCTCGCAGCAAGCGGTCTGGAATATCGGCAAGACGGGCTGCCGGGTCAAGTTTATTTGCTTCGATGATGCCGTGGGCAAGTCTTGTCGGCAACCATTGGGCGAAGACGTTGCCAAGGTTTTTTTTAATGGAGGATTTGCCCTCGGTTAAGGTCTTGGTGATGTCAATTTCCGGTAAAAGATCAAGAAGCAGGGGAGCGCCGCTTTTCCAAAAGCTGGAAATTTGCAAAATCGCCGGACCGGAAAGACCCCGGTGAGTAAATAACAGATCTTCCTTGAATTCACCGCGCGTCTTTTTATCGCCGGTGGCTACTTCGACCGGCAATGCAATGCCCGCCAATGGCAGAAACGGTTGCCAGGCGGCGGAATCAAAGGTCAGTGGCACCAGCCCGGGCTGCGGTTCGACTACGCGCAGACCGAATTGACGGGCAATGCGATAAGCAAAATCGGTAGCGCCGATTTTAGGAATAGACAGGCCGCCGGTGGCGATGACAGCATTGCTTGCAAGTATCTCTCCCGAGCTGGTGTCGATCCGGAACAGGTCGCCGCTCTTGCCGATATTGGCGACGCTGCATGGCATGTGCCAGCTGACATTGCCCAGATCGCACTCGGCTTTGAGCATGGCGATAATTTGCTCTGAGGAATCATCGCAAAACAATTGCCCTTTGTGTTTCTCGTGATAGCCGATCCGATATCGTTTCATCAAGCTGATGAAATCCTGCGGGGTGTAGCGTGACAGGGCGCTTTTGCAAAAGTGCGGATTCTGCGACAGGAAATTTTGCGGTCCGGCGTTGATATTTGTGAAATTGCAGCGCCCGCCACCGGAGATGCGGATTTTTTCCGCCAGCTTGGTGGCGTGGTCGATCAGGACAACTTTTTTCCCGCGTTGACCGGCGACGGCGGCGCACATCATGCCCGCAGCGCCGGCGCCGATGACGGCGACATCAAATTGGTTTTGCATTAATCTTAATCAGGTATTTGTATTATTATTTTAATATTGTTTGTTGTTTATTGCTGTTCTTTTTATTGATAGTACGGCGGCGGTTCCTGTCCCATCCACAACTCCGACGACAAACGCATCATGTCATTGAGTGAGCCGCGCTGCACAAACGTTTGCCGCAACCAGCCAGCATCGCTCAGGCGTCCCTCAGCCATATGGCGCAGGCGCTTCAAGGTCAATTGTTCCGCTTCGTTCTGAGTATACCGCTGTAAGTCTTGTAAATGGCCAAGAAGATGTTCGTAGATCGGTAGTTTCGATGAGTCGGCGGGATTATTACTGTGTAATGCAATAGAGCCGCCAAGGCCATAACGGCTGGCTTCAAAGCGGTTGTATTGATACAACAGGTAGAAATCGTTGGTGATGACGAATGGTCGTTCCGTCAAGATCCAACGCGCCAGCAATTGCGCGTAGCAGCCCAGGTGTGCCGCATGTTCAATCGTCAAGGGTGTATCGCACACCCGTATTTCAACGGTGCCGTATTCCGGTTTGGGGCGGATATCCCAGTAAAAATCCTTCATGCTGCCGATGATGCCGATGCGTAGCAATTCATCGTAATAGGATTCGAAATCAGTCCAGCGCGTGAGCGTAGGCGCGGTGCCCGACAAGGGGAATGCGCGTACCACGTTGCTGCGCGAAGACTCAAACTGGGTATCCGCACCCTGGTAAAACGGCGAGGCGGCCGAGAGTGCGATGAAATGCGGTACGAAGCGTGAAAATGCATGCGTCAGGTATAAAGCATCGTCTCCATTTGGCACACCGATGTGGATGTGCTGGCCGAATACCGTGAAGGTCTTGGCCAGATAGCCGTATTTTTCATGCAGATGATGGAAGCGTTCGCTCGGGGTTATCCGCTGCTCGTTCCAGTGCTGGAACGGGTGCGCGCCGCCACCGGAGACGTCGATGTTCAGATATTGCGCACTGCGGTTCAACGCTGCGCGCAAGCCTTTCAATTCCTCGATCAGATGGTCGACCCGCGTGTGAACGTCGGAATTCAACTCGATCATGCCTTGCGTCATTTCCAGTTTGATTTGCTTCTGCAAATCGCGCGGCTCGATCCATGTCAGCAGATCGACGGCGTCGCTGGCCAGATTGTAGTTGCGGCGATTCACCAGTTGCAGTTCCAGCTCGATCCCCATGGTAAACGGGGTAGAGCTGGTAAACGGCAGAATCCCGGCTGTTGTTTCTTCGACGTTGATATCGCCGGCTTGGGTGTTTTCAATCATTGATTCACCTTTAATTCGCACCTTTAATTCGCACCATTCATTCGCGCCCGCTTTCGCCGGATTTGATCAAGGCAAACTGGGTGGCGATCGGCCCCAGTAATTCCAGGACGATCAGGCAGCCGGCCAGCAATGGCAAAACGTCGGCGGTGGTGTTCGGATAGAGATAGGCGGTGGTTTGCATCAATCCAAGCCCCGCCTCCGTCATGGGGAGCGTCCCCAGGGTAATCAGCGCTGCCTGCTTCCATTTCATCTTGGCGAAATGGGCGAAAGAAAACACGCCGCAAGCCATGGCGACAAAGCGTGCCGCGATCAGCACCGCTACCGATGCGCCGACCATGGACAGGTCGGACAGCCGGATCGAGGCGCCGATTGTGATAAACAGCATCACGATAAACAACTCATTGGCGACGCCGAATTCAAGCTCCATCAAATCGTACTGATGGTCAAGATTCTTCGACATGATGGCGAAGATCAGCATGGTCAGCAAGATTGGCAACTGGAGCGCATGCGCGGCGCCGATCGCCAGCGTAATGACGGCGATCACCAATACGAACTGGCGGCTCGGCTGGCGGCCCAGCAAACGCGCCAGCGGAATCATCAGGCGATAAGTCAGATAAGCCAGCACCAGCGAACCGCACAGCGAATACAGGGTGTGCGCCACCAAGGTGCTGAAGGGGGTGGCGCTTTCATGTGCCACGACTGGCAGCAAGGCATATGCGGCCAGCAAAGCGACGAAGTTGTTCAATGCGGTCATGGCGGCAAGGCGACGCGTCACCTGGCCTTCCGCCTTGAGGTCGCGCACCACCACCATGACCACTGCCGGGGCGGTCGCGATCGCCAGTACCCCGCCTAGCAGCGCCAGGACACGTGAGGTGCCAAGCCAGATCAAGGCGCCGCTGACGAAGGTGAAGCACAGCACGGCGCTCAGCACGACAGTCGCCAGCAGCCATTTTTCACGGCGCAGCCAGCCGATGTCGACATAGCGTCCTAGCTGATAAATGACCAGCGCCATCGCCATGTCGGAAAAGATGTTCGCCAGTTTCAGCACATCGCCGGACAACAGGTCAAAGCCGCCTACACCTAGCAGGAAACCGACGATCAGGTAACCGGTGATGCGTGGAAACCAAGGGTTTTTCGTTGCGATATGACCGCCCACTAGTCCGAACAGCAGCAAGCTGCCGAACAGTAACAGCGCATTCCATTGGATGGGCTGTGCTAGTGCAAAGGGCGGAAGAGTCCAATCCATGGATCCTCCAGAAAGTTAGTCTTGCAGCGTCAACGTTACCTGAAACTACGCTGGACAAGATGCCGTATGGGCAGATGAATGGGTGTTGCCGAAACGCGGATCCCGAATCTTGGATTCCGCCGTACTTCTCGCATTGGCACTGGTTAAGCGCACTCTCCTCGTCTTGATTATATTGGCGTTGCGCTATCTGTCCTGTGTAAGGTAATACCTAAAACACTAGCTTGCGATACTTCTTGGTAGCGATTGTTATTCATGCCGAATGCCAGATAGTACATGCATCCATACATTTACCATTCGGCATTGCAGTTCAGAGTGATTTGTTCTTCTCCGCAAAAATTAGTTCCCTTGAGAAATTCAACTTGCATTGCCGACTGTTTATCTTACGGCGCACCCGGATTTTATTATTTGCAGGCAGCCCGCAAGGCCCGGCAAGCCATCAGGCATTGTTCGATCTGGGCTGAAACCGGTTTCGGCACCAATTCCGGCTGCATCAGCGCCTGTTGTATCCAGTTGGCGGTACTGGCGGCATCGCGTTGTTCGGGCAGAGCCGGGATGTCGTTCGCAATTTCTTGTTTTTCAACCAGAGTAGTTTGGACACCGGCATGAAACCAGTCGATTTTTTGCGCCTTCCTGGCGTTTGCCACCGTTTCACCTTCCGTACCGCGCATCAAGAACACGTCTCCGCGTTGCGCGGCGGCTGTGGTCATGAAATACGCCGTGAGCATGGTCAGGTATTCCGGGTGTGTGTAGGAACTGAGGCGCAGGGCGGGCGCCGCGAACGGTTGCATGATCTTGACCAGCGTGTGGGTCGAGTTGCGGACCCCCAGGATCCGGCGCATGGCCAGCAGGCGCGCCATTTTCGGCGCCAATGCAGTGATCGGCATAAAGGCCGGCAGGCGCTTTTCAAAGCACGCCTGTGCCTGTTCAACATTATTGCAAAGCGGCTGCCCCAACGCCTGGAAGATTTCCGCGCTAGTGACACGGCCAAGATCTGTCAGCACGCCATGCACCAGAACCGGCACGCCTTCACGCGCCAGCAACATGGCCAGCAAGGGGGTCAGGTTGGCCATGTGGCGGGCGCCGTTGTAGCTTGGAATCACAACCGGCGCGTAGGGCGATGCGTTGTTTGCCGCATTCACACCGGAATCCGGCAGCGCTATCTGGGTAAACGACGCCTCGGCCGCCTCCAGGAAGCCGGCGATTTCGTCAACCGACTCCCCTTTGATGCGCATCGCCAGCAGGATGCCGCCCAACTCCAGATCTGAGACCCGGCCGTCAAGCATGGCCGCGTACAGGTCGTGGGCGTCGGCGCGCGATAGGCTGCGCGCGCCGTCCTTGCCGCGGCCGATTTCCTTGATGAAGCGGGCGGCGGCGAAGGGTTCAGCTGGGGAAATAGTTGTCATGGGTAGCAAGCGAGTGTGATTTGCCGGCGTGGATAAAACCGGGGGAGTGTGCGTAGGGATGTTACTTTACCAGCCAAAGCAGGAGGCCATCGGGTAGAATCGTCGCTCGAAACCGTTGCTTGCATCTGGCAGGGCGTCCTGTGCGTGCTTGTTTGACAGCGTCTTTTTTCAGGGTTTATATGGCAGTCGATCCTCTCCAGCTTGAAACATTGCGGCCGCAGCTAGTGCGCTTTGCTGCGCTGCAGTTGCGCAATGATGCGCAGGCTGAAGACGCCGTGTCGGAAACGATCATCGCAGTGCTTGAACATCCTGACCGCTTTCAGCAGCAGTCTTCGTTCAAAACCTATGTCATCGGCATACTCAAGCACAAACTGCTGGACCAGCTGCGGCGTGGCAAGCGCGAGGTGCAGTTGAACCACGACGAGGATGATGACCGTAGCGACGCCGAGATGTTTGATGCGCTGTTTACGTCCTCCGGGCATGCGATGGCAGCCGTGCCCAGCTGGGGAAATCCGGATGAAACCCTGGAGCGCAAGGAGTTTTTCGATATTCTGCAATTATGCATCGATAAGCTGCCAGCCAAGACCGGACGCATTTTCATGATGCGTGAGTGGCTGGAACTGGATACCGATGCAATCTGCAAGGAGCTCGACATCACGGCGGCGAATGCCTGGGTGTTGCTGCATCGAGCCCGTACCAGGCTCAAGGAGTGCTTGCAAATAAGCTGGTTCGGGGTCCAGGCTTGATTTCAAAGCTTTTTGCACAAAATAAGAAAATATGGGATGTCCCGATGATTTCATTTATTGTAAGCATTTGATTCTTGGCGCGACCAAACACTATTGTTGTGCTTTGTTGTGCTGCCAGCCCGGCCTTTCATTTACTTTTATGTCATATAAACGCTTGATCCCTCACTGCCGCGATACCCAGCAACTCCTGTCACAGGCGCAGGATAGCAACCTGTCGCCGTTAACCCGGGCGCGGGTACGCGTACACCTGTGGACTTGCACCGCTTGCACCCGATTCTCGCAGCAACTTGCCTTCATGCGGCAGGCGATGCGGCGGCTCGGGAAGGATTAATCACCCCGGCAGCGAGTAGCGGCCGCGCTTTCCTTTACAATGCGGCATTGTATAAATTTTGTTCCCTCCATGATTGTTCTCGGCGTTGAATCTTCCTGTGACGAAACCGGCCTCGCGCTCTATGACACTGAGCGCGGCTTGCTGGCGCACGCCCTGTATTCCCAAGTGGCGATGCACGAGCAGTATGGCGGCGTAGTGCCGGAACTGGCCTCGCGCGACCATATCCGGCGCGCTATTCCGCTGCTACAACAGGTGCTTGCCGAAAGCGGCATCGCCCGCCAGGACATCGACGCCATTGCCTATACCCAGGGACCCGGCTTGGCGGGAGCACTTCTGGTCGGCGCATCGATTGCTTGCGGCCTTGGCTTGGCGCTGGACAAGCCGATGCTGGGCGTACATCATCTGGAAGGCCATTTGTTGTCGCCGCTATTGGCGAGCGAGCCGCCGACCTTTCCGTTCGTGGCGTTGCTGGTGTCGGGTGGGCATACACAACTGATGCGGGTTGACGGTGTCGGTCAATACGCGCTGCTGGGTGAAACCCTGGACGATGCCGCCGGCGAAGCCTTCGACAAGTCGGCGAAATTGCTCGGTCTGGGCTATCCCGGCGGACCTGCGATTTCACGCATGGCGGAATTTGGCGATCCTTCGGTGTACCAGTTGCCGCGGCCGATGCTGCATTCGAAAAACCTGGATTTCAGTTTCTCCGGCCTCAAGACGGCGGTGCTGACCTTGGTCAAGAACCATCCCGCGAATATTTGCGAACAGGACAAAGCCAATATCGCGCGCGCGTTCGTCGATGCGCTGGTGGAAGTGCTGCTGGCCAAATGCCTGGCCGCTTTGAAGCAAACCGGCCTCAAGCGCCTGGTGATCGCAGGCGGTGTGGGCGCTAACCAGCAATTGCGCGCGGCGTTGAACGCCGCAGCCGAAAAGCGGCGTTTCCGCGTGTATTACCCGGAGTTGGAGTTTTGTACAGACAATGGCGCGATGATTGCCTTTGCCGGCGCCATGCGTTTGCAAATCAAGCCGGAAGCGGCGCAGCGCTCGTATGCCTTCAATGTGCGGCCGCGCTGGCCACTGAATGAACTTGGCATCTGAAACTGAGTAAATTCCCAGCTAGGCGTATAATGCGCGACTGTGGTACAAAACGTGCCGGGTAGATGTTTAAATGGCAACCTGGCTTGCGCTGTTCAAAACCGGCACTGCCACAATCATTTGGCTCATTTAGTGGGCTGACACGAAATTCACGAATTCAATTGAAAGCATTAGTGCCTTTTTACGAACATGTGTTCGTTGTTTGAGTGCATCTTGCACCGAAGGCCGCCAACTATCATGTCAGAGATACAGTCCGAAAATCAAGCTGCAACTCAAGTTGCAACTCATGCCCCAATTTCAGCCGAAACGCCAGTCCATATCCAGGCTGACCCAGCAGTGCCAGTTACGCCTACTGTCCGTTTCGCAGACTTCGGGCTATCGCCGGATATACTGCGCGCGCTGAGCGACCAAGGGTATGTGCACCCGACCCCGATCCAGGCGGAAGCGATTCCGATCGTGCTGCAAGGCCGCGACGTGATGGGTGCGGCGCAAACCGGAACCGGCAAAACCGCGGGTTTTTCCTTGCCGATCATCCAGCTACTGCTGGCGAATGCCAACACCAGCGCCTCGCCGGCGCGTCATCCGGTACGGGCATTGATCCTGACGCCGACGCGCGAACTGGCGGATCAGGTGGCGGAGAACGTCAAGGCCTATTGCCGTCATACCCCTTTGCGTTCGACAGTGGTGTTCGGCGGCGTTGATATTGCGCCGCAAACCGCTGCTTTGCGCTCAGGCATCGAAATCGTGATTGCTACGCCGGGCCGTTTGCTGGATCACGTCCAACAAAAGACCTTGAACCTGTCGCAGACGCAGATCCTGGTGATGGATGAGGCCGACCGCATGCTCGACATGGGTTTCCTGCCTGATTTGCAACGCATCATCAACCTGCTGCCGAAAGAGCGCCAGAACCTGATGTTCTCGGCGACTTTCTCCGGTGAAATCAAAAAGCTGGCAGCCACTTTCCTCAAGAATCCGGTGACGATCGAAGTGGCGCGCAGTAACGCCACCGCCGATAACGTCACGCAAACCATGTACCGGGTCGATGAGCAAACCAAGGCCCAGGCGGTATCGTTCATCATTCGCGAACGTAACCTGAAGCAGGTCATCGTCTTTTCCAATACCAAGATCGGCGCCTCGAAACTGGCGCGTCACCTGGAAAACGAAGGCGTCAATGCCTCGGCGATTCACGGCGACAAGACGCAGAACGAACGCATGGCGGCATTGGAAGCGTTCAAGCGCGGTGAAATCGAAGTCCTGGTAGCGACCGACGTTGCGGCGCGTGGCCTGGATATCGCCGAACTGCCATGCGTGATTAATTTCGACCTGCCTTACAATGCAGAAGATTATGTACACCGGATTGGACGTACCGGCCGTGCCGGCGCGTCCGGCGATGCGATCTCGCTGTATGCCGACAAGGATGAACGTTTGCTGGTCGATATCGAAAAAATGATCAAGTACAAATTCGTGCGCGCCGAACTGACCGGGTTTGTCGCCAAGCCTTCCAGCTCGGATCGTGAGCGTTCGTCGGGACGCCGTGATGGCGCCGATGGCCGTGGCGAACGCAGTGAACGTGGCGGTGACCGCAGCGAGGGGCGCAGCGACAGCCGCAGTGATAGCCGAGCTACGTCGTCCACGTCATCCAGCCGCAGCCAGCAGCATACGCGCAGCGCCTATACGTCGACGCCTATCGGACGCAAGGAAAAGATCGATCCGTGGTTCCTCAAGCCTTACGAGCCAACGCTCTCGGCCGACGTCGAACCATCCGCCACGGCGCCCGCCGGTGGCTCCGTCAAATCGCCCAAGGTCAAGTTGGCGGCACTGCTGGGCGGCGTGCCAAAGCGTTAGTCAACGCTTAGTCAATACTAAGCGACCGTTGCGTCGTCCGGGCGAGTCGCTTCAAGATTCGCCCATGCCGCGGTGGCCAACGGCCAGAACGCGGCAATATTCTCGACTTGTCCGATATCCAGCCCCAAAAACCAGGCAGCCTTGTTTAGCGCTTGCAGCGGCTGTGTCATGTCAATGGCTTGTGCGCCATTTTGCTTCGATAGCTTTTCGCCGTCGGCATTGGTGATCACCGGCACATGCAGGTACTGCGGCGTCGCCAGCAACAGCTGGCGCTGCAGGTAAATCTGGCGCGCGGTCGAATCCAGCAAGTCTGCGCCACGCACCACATGCGTCACGCCTTGCTCGGCATCATCGACCACCACTGCCAGCTGATAGGCCCAGAAACCGTCCGCGCGCTTCAGTACAAAATCTCCCACTTCGATCGCCAGATGCTGCTGCATGCGGCCGAGCCAGCGGTCATCAAAAATGATCAGTTCATCGATATGGCCCGGGTCCGGCACTCGCAGCCGGTAAGCCCGGGCTGGTTTGCCGACAGGCAGGCCGCTACGGCAGGTGCCAGGATAGACGGCCGCGCCATCGGCGGCGACGCAGATGCGCGAATCGACAATTTCGCGGCGCGTACAGCCGCAAGGGTAGGCGAGCCGTCCGAGGCGGTCAAAGGCCGCTTCATAGGCTGCGCCGCGCTGGCTCTGGAACATCACTTCGCCATCCCACTGCATGCCGAGTGCGCTGACATCCGCCAGTATCGATTCCGCTACGCCGGCAGCGGTACGGGCTTCATCGACATCTTCCATGCGCAGCAGCCAGCGGCCATGGTTCGCCTTCGCATCCAGGTAGCTGGCCATGGCGGCCACCAAAGAGCCGGCGTGCAAGGGGCCTGTCGGCGAGGGGGCGAAGCGGCCGATATAGGTTGGTTGATTAGACATTACTGGTCGATTCATGATGAGGTTGCTGCGATCGCGGCGGCGATGCCGGCGCCGAGGCGCCAAGCAACGCGTGCTGCGTCGCCGGTTCGCTGAGTTGCGCAATGAACCATTTGAGCGATTTTCCCACGACCGGCGTCCGCCAGGCGATCTGCGTCTTGTCGCTGGGCTTGGCTTCGGTGGTTTGCTTTTCGATCAATGCGCCTGAGGCAAAATAAGGAGCGGCCATCCAGCGCGGCAGATGGCCGCAGCCGAGGCCGCCAAGCTGGGCTTGCAATTTAGCCGTAATGGACGGCACGGTCAGGATGTCCTGGCCATTCAGCAGGCCCGAGTTGATGCTGGGCAGGGTACGGCCGGTATCGCCGACTGCTACCGCGCGATACTGCTGTACCAGGCTGGCGGTGAGCGGCTCCGGCGCGTTTGCCAACGGATGGCCTGGAGCCACTGCGAAGACCCAGTCGATGGTACCAAGTTGACGGGTCTGGAAATCGCCGCTCATGCGGATGCTGTCGGGGCCGCTATGTGGAGCGCCGATCGCCAGGTCGGCACGGTCGAATAATAAAGATTCCCAGACGCCTGACAAGGCCTCGTGCGAAATACGCAGGCGGGTGCCGGCATTCTCGCGATCAAAGGCGTCGATCAGCGGCAGCAAGCTGTCAAACGGGATGATGCTGTCGAGGACGATGCGCAGCTCAACTTCCCAGCCGGTCGCGGCGCGCTTGACTCTCCGCTCCAGTTCTTGCGCCGCCAGCAGCAGATGACGGCCTTCGGTCAGCAGCTCAAGGCCGGCAACGGTGAGTTTGGCGCGATGGCCGCGGCGGTCGAACAGCAACACGTCCAAGTCCTCCTCCAGCTTGCGCACACTGTAAGTCAGCGCCGACGGCACGCGATCCAGCTCGATAGCGGCGGCGGCAAAGCTGCCTTTGCGGTCTATCGTGTCGAGAATTTGCAAAGCTTCCAGCGTCAGATTCATTATTGCTTGATCAATAATCGCGAGTGTGATTCAAGTTATATAAAGACAATACGCAATGCGAGTGAGTATTGCAAAAATTTCATTCAGATAAATTGAATGATATATCGAAATTTTGTGACTGTCTAAAGCCGTTCCTTGCAGCTATAGTGCCAAGTAAAGCAATGGATAGCTATAAGATATTTCTATATTGAAATAGATTTTCGGATATATCGCGATCGAATTTCGCCATTGGATGGCATGCATGACTTGACTGCCGATCTGGCTTTTCGTTCGCCGGATAGCCAGATTTTGCAAAATCGGCAGTTACCGTTTATTTTCATTGCTGCTTTCGTTATTTGTTTCTCACCGTATTTCACATCAAAGGGAATTGTCATGACCAAGGTTGCTATCGTTTACCACTCAGGCTACGGCCATACCAAAAACCAGGCTGAAGCAGTCCATGCCGGCGTCTTGCGTGCGCAGGGAGCGACGCCGGAACTGATCGCCATCGACGCCGAAGGCAATCTCAGCGACGCCGCCTGGGCTTCCCTGGAAGCGGCTGACGCCATCATCTTTGGCACGCCGACCTACATGGGTACGGTTTCCTGGCAGTTCAAGAAATTTGCGGATACCTCGTCGAAGCAATGGTTTGGCCAAAAATGGAAAGATAAAGTCGCTGCCGGCTTTACCAATTCGGCCACCATGAATGGCGACAAGGGGACCACCATGAGTTACCTGATTACTTTCGCGATGCAGCACAGCATGGTCTGGGTTGGCACCGGACTGATGCCTGCCAACAGCAAGGCGGCGCAGCGCAACGACGTCAATTTCGTTGGCGGCTTCTCCGGCGCCCTGGCGCAAAGCCCGTCCGACTCGTCACCGCAAGAAGGTCCGGCGGCAGGCGATCTCGAAACCGCCAGCCAGTTTGGCCAGCGCGTTGCCGAAACTGCGCAGAAATTCAAGAAGTAATTGATTGATCTGGAGGACAGGCAAGGGCCGACATCAATCGGTCGCCGAGCTTGTCGCCCAAAAAGTAGAAAGCCCGCTGATTTACAAGCGGGCTTTTTGTTGTGCCTTACATTTTGGTTTAATGCGACGCGGCTGTTTCCGTCGATGCAGCAGCGATTTCCGGAACACAATGCGGACAGGATTTGCCGGCAACGTACTGCGAAGAAAGCTGCTGGCGCGGCGTCACCACCGCGCGGCAGGCATAGCATTGCACTGTGGCGGTTTCCTGCAGTTGCGGATTGAGGGCGGTGCGATAGTCGAATACGAAGCAATCGCCGTCATAATGGGCGCCGCCGCATTCTTCGAAATACTTCAGGATGCCGCCTTCCAGCTGATATACGCTGTCGTAGCCGATGTCTTGCATGTGGATCGCGGCTTTTTCGCAACGGATGCCGCCAGTGCAAAAGGTAACGATGGTCTTGTCCGCCAGCTCGTCCTTATGTTCGGCAATCACCGCCGGAAACTCACTGAATTTCTCGATGCGGTAATCGATGGTGTTTTCAAATGTGCCGACGTCGACTTCGAATGCGTTGCGGGTATCCAGCATCACCACCGGCTTGCCATTGTCATCATGGCCTTGATCCAGCCAGCGCTTCAGCGTCCGGGCTTGCACCGCCGGCGCCCGGCCCAGTTCCGGCTTGATCAGCGGGTGCTTCATGGTAATGATTTCCGACTTCAGCTTGACCAGCATGCGGGTGAACGGCTGCTTTTCCGAATAGCTTTCCTTGACTTCCAGATCCGTAAAGCGCTCGTCGGCGCGCAGCCACGACAGAAACTGGTCGATTTGTCCGCGCACGCCGGCCAGGAACAGGTTGATGCCTTCCGGAGTGAGCAAGATCGTGCCTTTTAGTTGCAACTGTTTGCAAATTGCAAGAAATTCAGGACGTTTCTGTTCCGTGTCTAGGAAAGTGATGAATTTATAGGCCGCGATATTGACGAAATGATGATTGGACTGCATGGCTTATTTCTCGGTAAGTCGTTGATTTATCAGTATTATAAACGCCGGACACAGGTTTGCCCAATTTTGACGAAAGTCTGTCTGGCCTCGGGGTAAAATACCGCCCATGACGACACCGCAATTTATCCAGCAGTTTATTCACCTACGCCTCCACTCCGAGTATTCGATCGTCGACGGCCTGGTACGCATCGACGACGTAGTGAAAGCCGCAGCCAGCGATGGCCAGGCCGCACTTGGCATTTCCGATCTCGCCAACCTGTTCGGCATGGTGAAATTCTATAAAGCAGCGCGCAGCAAAGGCATCAAGCCGATCATCGGCTGCGATGTCTGGATCACCAACGATGACGAGCGCGACAAGCCGTCGCGCCTGCTGCTGCTGGTCAAGAACCGTAGCGGCTATCTGCAGCTATGTGAATTGCTGTCGCGCGCCTGGCTGGAAAACCTGCATCGCGGCCGTGCTGAAATTCGCGCGGAATGGCTGGCTGGCCTCAAGGATCACGGCGATGGTAACGGCAATGGCTTGATCGCCTTGTCCGGCGCCCACTTCGGCGACATCGGCATCGCGATCGATAACGGTAATCCGGAAGCGGCGGAGCGTTGTCTCCAGCGCTGGACCGCTATCTTCCCGGACAATTTCTACGTAGAAGTGCAGCGCGCCGAGCAGCCCAACATGGAAGCGCACGTGCGCCAGGCAGTGGCGCTGGCGGCCAAATTCGGCGTGCCGGTGGTGGCCACCCATCCGACCCAGTTCCTGGACAAGGAAGAGTTCATCGCGCATGAGGCGCGCACCTGTATCGCTGAAGGCGAAATGCTGGCGAATGCGCGCCGCGTGCGCCGCTTCAATGTCCAGCAATCGTTCAAGACCCAAGAGGAGATGGTAGCGCTGTTTGCCGATATGCCGGCGGCTTTGCAGAATTCCATCGAAATCGCCAAGCGTTGCAACCTGACGCTGCAACTGGGCAAGCCGCAACTGCCGGATTTTCCGACGCCGGACGGTATGACCATCGGCGAATTCCTGATCCAGCAATCGCAGGAAGGCCTGGAACTGCGCCTGGTGCACCTGTTCCCGGACGAAACCAAGCGTGAGCAGCAGCGCCAGCGCTACCAGGACCGGCTGAAGTTTGAAACCGACACCATCATCAAGATGGGTTTCCCAGGCTACTTCCTGATCGTTGCCGAGTTTATCCGCTGGGCCAAGCAGAACGGCGTGCCGGTCGGACCGGGGCGGGGTTCCGGCGCCGGTTCGCTGGTGGCGTACTCGCTGCAGATCACCGATCTCGATCCGCTCAAATACAACCTGCTGTTCGAACGTTTTCTCAATCCTGAACGGGTATCGATGCCCGACTTCGATATCGACTTTTGCCAGGAAGGCCGGGACCGCGTCATCCAGCATGTCAAGGATCTGTATGGCAAGGATGCGGTGTCACAGATCGCCACCTTCGGCACCATGGCTGCCAAGGGCGCGATCCGCGACGTCGGCCGGGTGCTCGATTTCGGCTACAATTTTTGCGACGGCATCTCCAAACTGATCCCGTTCAAGCCGGGCAAGCACGTGACGATTGCCGATGCGATCCAGGAAGAGCCGATGCTGGCGGAGCGCCTGGAAAACGAGGAAGAGGTCAAGCAGCTGCTCAACCTCGCGCAACAAGTTGAAGGCATCGCCCGCAACATCGGCATGCATGCTGGTGGTGTCTTGATCGCGCCGGGCAAGCTGACCGATTTCTGCCCGCTGTACACGCAAGGTGGCGACGCCGGCGTGGTCTCGCAGTACGATAAAGACGACGTGGAGGCCGTCGGCCTGGTCAAGTTCGACTTCTTGGGTTTGACCACCCTGACCATCCTGGATCGCGCGGTGCGCTACATCAAGCAGCTCGATCCCGCCATGGCTGACTTCAGCCTGGAAAAGCTGCCGCTCAACGACCGCGCTTCCTATGACTTGCTGACCGCAGCCAAAACCGTGGCCGTGTTCCAGCTGGAAAGCCGCGGCATGCAAGGCATGCTGAAAGACGCGCGGCCCGACCGTTTCGAAGACATTATCGCGCTGGTGGCTTTGTACCGTCCGGGCCCGATGGACCTGATTCCGGACTTCTGCAAACGCAAGCACGGCGAGCGCTTCGACTATCCCGACCCGCGCACCGAAGGCATCTTGTCTGAAACCTACGGCATCATGGTGTATCAGGAGCAGGTGATGCAGATGGCGCAGGTGGTCGGCGGCTACTCGCTCGG
This sequence comes from Collimonas sp., assembly GCF_039923675.1. Lineage (GTDB taxonomy): Bacteria > Pseudomonadota > Gammaproteobacteria > Burkholderiales > Burkholderiaceae_D > Collimonas. The sequence continues at coordinate 6,091 of NZ_JBDTCG010000086.1, read as the reverse complement.
CGGCGCCGATTTGCTGCGGCGGGCGATGGGTAAGAAGAAGGCCGAAGAGATGGCGGAACACCGCCAGATTTTCCGCGACGGTGCGGCCAAGGACGGTTTGAGCGAAGCCAAGGCCGACGAGATTTTCGACTTGATGGAAAAATTCGCAGGCTACGGCTTCAACAAGTCGCACGCTGCCGCCTATGCCTTGCTGTCGTATCACACCGCCTACCTGAAAGCACATCACCCTGCCGCGTTCATGGCCGCCAACTTGTCGCTGGCGATGGACGATACGGAAAAGATCAAGATCCTGGTGGAAGACGCACTGGTCATTTGCAAACTGACTTTACTGCCGCCGGACATCAACTCGTCGGACTACCGTTTCACGCCGGAAGGCGAGTCGGGCAAGAAGGCGACTTTCATCCGCTACGGGCTGGGAGCGGTGAAAGGCTCGGGGCAGAATGCGATTGAAGCCATCATTGCCGCCCGCCAGGAAAAGCCGTTCGTCGATCTGTTCGATTTCTGCCTGCGGGTCGACAAGCGCCAGATCAACCGCCGCACCATCGAATCGCTGATACGCGCCGGCGCCTTCGACTGTTTCAAGGTGGACCGCGGAATCCTGCTGGCTTCCGTACCGCGCGCGATGGAAGCCGCGGATCAGAAACTGGCGTCGGCAAACCAGGTGAGCCTGTTTGGCGGCGACGACAGCGACCTCGAAGCGCCTATCGAATATGTACAGGCGACGCCGTGGACGGACAAGCAAAAACTGACCGAAGAGAAGACCGCGCTCGGCTTCTATCTGTCAGGGCATTTATTCCACGCTTATGCCGCCGAGGCGCGTCGTTTTGCACGCACGCCGCTGGGTAGCCTGGAACCTTCGCGCGAACCGCGCACGCTGGCCGGCATCATCTCCGGTTTGCGCACGCAAATGACCCAGCGCGGAAAAATGATGATCGTCACCCTGGACGACGGCAGCGCGACGGTTGACGTCACCGTCTACAACGAACAGTTCGAACCGAACAAGGCGTTCTTCAAGGAAGATGAATTCCTGGTGGTGCAGGGCAAGGTGTCGGAAGACCGTTTCAACGGCGGCTTGCGGGTATCGGCTGAAAAGGTGATGGATATTGCCGCCGCGCGGATTCATTACGGCCGCCAGTTCGTGCTTTCCCTGACGTCTTCGGAGAAAAAAATCGACGTGCTGCAATTGCGGGACATGCTGTCGCCGCATCGTTCAGATAACGGCTTGCCCCTGACCTTGCACTACACCGGCGAGGGCGTGGCTTGCGAAATGCTGTTTGGCGACGAATGGCGCGTATCGCCGAGCGACAGTTTGCAGATTTCGCTGGTGGAGAAAATCGGTTCGGGAATGGTCGCTGTGGAGTACTGAGGCCGCGTTTGCCGTATTTATCGTACCTGCGTCAACTGGCGCTATCCGGAATATCATTTGACTCGCCCATCGGAGAAGAAATTTTCCATGACAATAAAGAGTAGAAAATTTAAAGCAGATTTATGAGCGTATATTCTTATACAACAATCTTCAAGCGTCTTGCAGCTTTGCATAAGCCGTACAAGAAACGCTTGATGCTGGGTCTTCTCGGGATGGTGGTGACGGCTGCAACGGAGCCGCTGGTCGCCTACATCTTCAAGATCCTGCTGGACAAGGGCTTTGTTCAAAAGCAGACGTTTCCGATATGGGTGGTGCCGCTAGCCGTGATCGGTGCATTCGTCGCGCGCGGTGCGTCGACTTTCCTGACTACCTACATGACAAACTGGGTGTCTACGCGGGTGCTGACTACATTGCGCCAGCAGATGTTCGACCGCATCTTGAATGTCTCGATTGATTTTCACGCCACCCATACGGTAGGCCGGGTGATCAATTCGATCATGTTTGAAGTGCAGCAAATCATCGAGATGATCAGCAAGCTGTTTACATCGATCGTGCGCTGCGCCCTTACCGTCGCGGGTTTGCTCGGCTACATGCTGTTCATCAGCTGGAAATTGACGATAGTCGCGGTGGTGTTGATGCCTTTGATGATGCTGGTGGTACGTACTACCGCCAAGCGCCTGAAAAAGCTGAACAAGGATTCGCTCGACGTCAATGCACAGCTAACCCAGGTGATTGAAGAAACTACACGTGCCCAGCAGGTTATCAAGGTGTTCGGCGGCGAAGCATACGAGCGCAAGCGTTTCGCGGAATCCGCAGAACACATACGCCATTTCAGCATGCGCATGACTAGTACGTTTGCCGCGACCGTGCCGGTTACGCAAATCATGATGGCTTGCGCGATGTCGGCGATGATCACGATGGGCCTGGTACAGGCAAGCCATGGCCAGCTTACCGCCGGCGACTTCATATCGTTCCTGGCGGCAATGATTGCGCTGCAGGTGCCGCTCAAGCAGCTGGCTGAAGTGAATGGCCCGCTGCAACGCGGGATGGCGGCGGCGGAAGCCGTATTCAAGCTGATCGATAGCCGGATCGAACGCAGCGGCGGTATCCAGCTGGATCAGCGCGCGATGGGGAAAATCGAATTTTCCAATGTCGGTTTTTCCTATCCGGGCCAGGAAAAACCTGCCCTGAAGAACATCAACCTGGACGTCAAGCCGGGAGAAACGATTGCCTTCGTGGGTATGTCTGGCGGCGGCAAATCGACTCTGGTCAACCTGATTCCCGGATTTTATTCCGTGACCGAAGGCCGCATCCTGCTGGACGACCTGCCGATCGAAGACATAGCGCTGGACAGCTTGCGAGCGCAAATAGCCATGGTTAGCCAGAATGTGGTGCTGTTCAACGATACGATCGCAGCTAACATCGCCTACGGCGACAGCGCCCCTAGCCAGGCTCGGATTGAAGCCGCAGCGAAGGCCGCGCACCTGGCCGAAATGATCGCCGCCTTGCCGGACGGTTATGCCACCCAGGTCGGCGACAACGGCTCGCGCCTATCGGGTGGCCAGCGCCAGCGACTGGCGATGGCGCGCGCCATCTACAAGGACGCACCGATCCTGATCCTGGACGAGGCGACATCGGCTCTCGATACAGAATCGGAACGCGCGGTGCAGGCAGCGCTGGACCAGTTGATGCAGGGCCGCACCACTTTCGTGATCGCACATCGGCTGTCAACGATCGAACGCGCCAGCCGCATCGTCGTGCTTTCCAACGGCAACATCGTCGAGATCGGTACGCACCACGAGTTGCTGGACAAGCAGGGCGCTTATGCAAATTTGTATCATCTCCAATTTTCCAAGAAAGCGGTGAACGTCGAGATGTAGCCTTGGCGATCGCGGGCGGCCTGCCTGAGATCGACGGCCGGCAAATATCAGGAAAACATCCGGAAAATATCGTCTGCAAGAAAATCAAAAGAAAATCTCATGACAGCACAACTCGTCTCGGCCGAAAGATTGAAGAAAACAGATAAGATTCTGTTCATCGCCCATCTTGCACTCGGTGATTTCACCTATCTGCAAAACTGCTTTCAGGCTTTTGCGCAGGCCTTCCCGCATATTAAAATCCATATCTGGGTGGATGAGGTCAGGCGTACCGACAAAGCTGCAGCATGGCCGTTCCTGAAGAAATATGCCTTGTATGACTGGCTGGCGGAATGTCCCTTCGTCGCCAAGATCTATCAGCAGACCTACAGCCCCGCCTTGTTCGAGCAATCGATCGTCGAAGCGCAGCAGCAGGACTATCCGCTGGTGGTGTCATTGTCTACGCTACGGCCGCCGATGTATGCAAAGCTGGCGCGCCAGATCAGCCCACGCGGGTTTGTGGCTGGTATGCGGAAGCCGGCCGGAATTCTGGCGCTGCATAAGCGCCTGGCCTACCGTAAGCTGGATGCCTCTTTCAATCCCGACGGCGTCGCCGACCCGGGCGTGCATATCAGTGCTGTGTATGCGGCCTGGTTCAAGCGCCTGTTCGGCATGGAGAGTACGCCGTCCTCACGCCTGCCGTTTGTACGGATTCCCGAACGGTGGGACCGTTACGCGCAGGAGCAGCTGAAGCTCTGGAATTTTGAACGCGACAACGCACAATCGGTTTATCCGGCCAAGCTGATCTTCATCAATCCCTACGCCAAAACCCATAAGCGTTGCTGGCCGCTGGAGCGAGTGGTGGAGCTGGTGTCTGCGCTGAGAGCGGAGGATGCTTATAAAGATACGCGTTTCATCGTCAACGTCGTGCCCGAGGAAATGCCGCACGCCAAAGCATTCTTCGGTGGCCAGGCGCTGGGTCGTCTGCAGCTGTTCAGTGCGCAGGATAATTTTTTCCAGTTGCCCGCGATGTTGCGCGAATGCGATTTGATCATTTCGGTCGAAACCGCGGTGATGCATCTGGCGAATGCGGTGCATGTACCCGTGATCGCCTTGATGCGCCAGAAGAATCCGGAGTGGGCGCCGATCGACAAGGAAAACAGTAGTGTGATCACCACCGCCAACCGGCGGGATTGGGTGAAGGCGATTACGGTTGCCCAGGTTATCGCCGTGCTGCATCAGCAATAACAGGCGCATCCTCAGCATCGTTGATGCTCGCATCCTGGCGCCATTGCAAGACAATTTTGGCGACGGCGCCAGGCGTGATGTTTTCCATGCAATCGCAGCTGGCAGCGTTGCTGTCCTTGCAGCCGACACAGCTGACCGGCAAGGACAAGGCTTGCGCCCGGACGCCCAGCGGCGCCCATCTGCCCGGGTGCATCGGACGGGTTGGTGGAAATAGTCCAAGCGTGCGCTGCCCCAGCGCAGCTGACATATGGAGCGGACCGGTGCCGCTGGCGATCAAGCCATCTGCCGCTTTAATGAACGAACTCAGTTGGTCAAGCGTGAATTTTCCGCAGACATTGCTGACGTTCGGCTGTTGCAATAGTTCTGCCGCATGTGTGGCCAGCCATTCGCCTTCAGCGGGACTGCCGGTAAGCCACATCTGGATATCCGGATATTTGCTCAGTTCCCTGGCGAGCGCGGCGTAGTGCTTGACCGGCCATTCGCGCCCATGGCCATTGGATTTGGTATGGAGGATGAGATTGAAGGAATGCGCCTGGAATAGCTGGTTTATTTCGGCAACCTTGGGGATGTCGAAATCATACAGGGCGATAATTTCCGGCAGGTCCGGGATGGTGGTCAGCCCGAAAGGACGCAGGAATTCGAAATTGAACTGCGCCTCATGCAGTTCCGAATTTCCTTTCTTGAACCGCACCCTGCGATTGCAATACAGCATTTGATACAGCTTATGGCGGGCGTTGCCGATCCGGTTGCGAATGCGTGCCTTGAATGCGACGACCGCCAGGCGCTTGTTCGGTTGCGCCAGGATGATGGTGTCGACATTCGCCTGTGAAAAGTAGGCATCCGGGTTATCCAGGAAACCTTCCAGCTCCACCACTTCGTCGACGCTGCGGCAATGCCTGACCACCGGCGCGGCATAGGCGCGACACAGGAAACTGATTTTCAGCGACGGGAAGTGTTGTTTCAGATACGCCGCAATAGGCAAGGTCAGGATGACGTCGCCTATATTGTCTGTGCGGCATATTAAGACATGGGAGCTGGTTATTGCCATTTGTAGATCGCTAACGCTGTACGGATGTTGAATTTTGAGGATTGTAGCTTGCTGTTATAAAAATCGGTCAAGTTCCAACGGATAGTTACCTCTTACACTACATTACCTTGCGGAAAGATATTTCATATACCATTTGAAACTATCCAGTACCTGCCCGCGCTTCATCAGGAAGCGCGAGTACATCCGCATCTCTTTGTAGTTCCTGGGCGCCTTATCGAGCGGCAGGTCGGCCCAGGGCGACAACGCCTGATACTTGACGAACAAGTCGCGCGACGCATGCAGGCACCAGTCATTCCAGGGTTTTACCGCGCCGGCGAAGTGGATGAATACCACCTCGCCGATATCGCGCATCTGGCGCTTGTCCTTTTCCAGGTCATGGATCAGGTCATACAGGAAATTCCATTTCCGCGGGATATACTGGATTTTCCCTTCCAGCACGACATTCAGGGCATCCTGGTCAGGAAAACGGTAATCCTTGCCGTTTTCCAGTATGGCGTGGATGGTTTTTTCGGTGATTTCCTGGGACATCCAGTTTTCGACATGCATGTACATCACGCCGGAGTTGAAGTATTT
>NZ_JBDTCG010000085.1:0-17833 GCF_039923675.1 Collimonas sp. | reverse complement strand
TATCGATGAAGTGCATCTGCGTCCGAACAAGCTGGTGGAGTACAAGTCGGTCGCTGCCGTGATGGCGTCGGCGCAGCGCTTGGGCGTCACCAAGATCGGTATCGTCGGCAACGAGCAGTTCATGGAGTAATAAATAGTAGTGTTTTAATCAGAAAACGCCGCCTTTAAGCTGGTTTTTAACTAAAATTTTAATACCACTTAAAGGCCGGTTGACAGCCACTGACTGTCCCCATAAAGTGAATCCAGTTTGTTTCCGCTAATAAGAACAATGCCAGTGGCAGATGAAAGCGATGGATGCAACAACATGATTGAATACCTGATTGGCGTCGATGGCGGTGGCACCGGCACCCGCGTGCGCCTGGCGCGCAACGATGGCGCGTTGCTGGCAACCGGCAGCGGCGGTCCTTCCGGATTGATGCACGGCGTTGAGCAAGCGTGGTCGGCGGTGCTGGATGCGTTGCATGGGGCATTCTCGGCGGCCGGCCTGGTCCGTCCGGCGCTGGATAACATGGCGATCGGACTTGGCCTGGCGGGAGTGAACAACCGGCAGTGGGCAGCCGACTTTTCCGCCAGAAATCCTGGCTTCGGCGATGCGGTGATCGAGACCGACGCCTTCACCACATTGGTTGGCGCACATCAGGGGCAGCCGGGCGTGATTATCGCCATTGGCACCGGCAGCGTCGGTGAAGTGCTGGCTGCGGACGGCAAGCGGCGCGAAGTCGGCGGCTGGGGTTTCCCGGCAAGCGATGAAGCCGGCGGCGCCTGGCTCGGGATGCGCGCCATTACTTACGCCCAGCAAGTGCTGGACGGCCGTGCGCCGGGCAGCGATTTTTCCCGTGCGCTGCTGCATTTCTGCGATTGCAGCAACCAGGCGCGCGACGCCTATTTCGACAACCATCGCGACAGCATGTTCGCCTGGCTGGCAGGCGCCAGCCAAACCGCTTATGCGCAAGTGGCGCCGCTGGTCATCCAGCACGCCGGCAGCGATCCGACCGCACGCCGGCTGCTGCAGGCCGGAGGCCAGGAAGTCGCCAGGATTGCAACCGCGCTCGACCCCGCCGGGCAACTCCCAATTGCGCTATGCGGCGGCATCGCCGCACATTTGCAACCCTATCTGCCGGAGCCGATGCTGGCGCTGGTGGTCAAGCCGCATGCCGATGCAGCAGCGGGTGCTTTACGCCTGATTGATCAGCGCTTAAAAGGATACCAAACATGCTAGCCCAAATAGAAAAACTCAAACCGGATGCCGCCAGCGACACGCCTTTATACCTGCAACTGGTCAATCGGCTTTCCGAGCAAATCAATGGCGGCGTCTGGCAGCCGGATGAAGCGTTGCCTTCCGAGCGCATCCTGGCGGAGTCGCTTGAAATATCGCGGGTAACCGCGCGCAAAGCCATTGATGTCTTGTGTGAGCGCGGCATGCTGATCAGGAAGCGCGGCTCCGGCACTTACATCACGCCCAAGCTGGAGCAGCCGTTATCGCGCCTGACCAACTTCAGCGAGGAACTGCGGCAACGCGGCTTCCGTCCTGGATCGCAATGGCTGCTGCGCGAAACCGGCATCGCCGTGGCGGAAGAAATCCTGGCGCTGGGTTTGTCGCCGAACACCGTGGTGTCGCGCCTGAAACGCCTGCGTACTGCGGACGACGTGGTGATGGCGATCGAAACCACCACCATCCCTGCCTTGTATCTGCCGGATCCGAAAGCGGTGACCGATTCCCTGTATGTGCATCTGGAGACGCTTGGCGTAGCGCCGGTGCGCGCCTTGCAGCATATTCGCGCCATCAACGCCAGCGCCGACCAGGCCAAGCTGGCGGATATCAAGACCGGTGCGGCGATGCTGCACATCACGCGTGTCGGCTATCTGGAAAACGGCGCGGCGATCGAGCTGTCGCATTCCTATTGCCGTAGCGACTATTACGATTTCGTTGCGGAGTTGCGGCGATGACCGGTGGCAGTCAGCCAGGCGACGCATCAAGTGGCGAACAACGGAGCGGGGCACTCAGAGGCAACATCCTGACGCCGCACGGCTGGATCAGCGGCAGTCTGCATTTCGACGGCCGCATCAGTGCGATCGACGGCTTGCCGGTCGATCCTGCGGATAACCGCGATCCTTACATCCTGCCGGGTTTCATCGATTTGCACGTCCACGGCGGTGGCGGCAAGGACATCATGGATGGCGGCGACGCCGTCGATGTCATCGCCGCGATTCATGCACGGCATGGCACCACTAGCATGCTGGCGACCACCATGACTTCGCCGTTGAGCGACCTGGAGCAGGCGCTGGAAGCCTGTGGCCACGCTTGCCGCGCGCGCCGCGCCGGCACTGCGCGGGTGCTGGGCGTGCATCTGGAAGGGCCGTATATCAATCCCGGCAAACTCGGTGCCCAGCCCGATTTTGCGCACGCCGCAACCTTGCAGGAAGTGGAGCGCCTCAGTGCGTTGGCGCCGATCAAACTGATTACGGTCGCGCCCGAGATGGAAGGCCACCTGGAAGTGGTGCGCATGCTGAGCGAATCCGGCATGCGGGTGCAAATCGGCCATACCCTGGGCAGTTATGAAGACGGCGTGCGGGCGTTGCAGCACGGCGCTTCCGGCTTTACCCATTTGTTCAACGCCATGACCGGCTTCCAGGCGCGGGCGCCGGGCATGGTCGGTGCGGCGCTGGCGCATGCGCGCTATTCGGAACTGATTCCCGATCTGCTGCATGTGCATCCGGGTGCGATCAAGGCCGCATTGCGCGCCATCCCCAGGTTGTACTGCGTGACCGATTCCACCGCCGCCACCGGCATGCCGGACGGCGACTACATGCTGGGTCGTCAGCAGGTACACAAATGCATGGGGGGCGTCAGGCTGGCCGACGGCACCTTGGCCGGCAGCACGCTGACCATGGATCAAGCCTTGCGCAATCTGGTCGGCCTCGGCCTCGATCTGGCGGACGCCTCACACAGGGTCTCGACCTATGCCGCGGATCACCTCGGCTTGCCGGAACGAGGCCGTCTGGCCAATGGCTGTCATGCCGATCTGGTGGTGCTGGACCGGCAACTTACTTTAACCGCAGTATATGTAGAGGGAGAGCAGATTGATCACAGAGAAGTTTAGTTCGCTGATGTTGCAGGAAGCGTGTTCGGCTGCCGAGCATGTGGCTTTACAACTGACACGCGACGGCGATAGTTATGCCGCGCTTGGCGCCCGCCTGCGTGCGGCGCAACCGGGCAATGTGCTGACCGTCGCCCGCGGCAGTTCAGACCACGCCGCCAATTACTGCGCCTATCTGATCATGGCGCGTCTTGGCCGCATCGTGGCGTCGCTGCCGATGTCGCTGGTGACGCTCTACAAGTCGCCGCTGCTGACGCGGGACGCCCTGGCGATTGCGATTTCGCAGTCAGGCCAGAGCCCCGACGTGATCGAACCTATCCGGTATTTCCGCGAAGGCGGCGCGACCACCGTCGCGCTGGTGAATGATGCCGCTTCACCGCTGGCTGGCAGCGCTGAATGGACTCTGCCGTTGCATGCGGGTCCTGAGTTGAGCGTGGCGGCGACCAAGAGTTTCATCACCAGCCTGGTGGCAGCTGCACGACTGGTGGCGCATTGGCAGGACGACGCTGAATTCCTGGCGCAGATCGAAGCCTTGCCGGCGGCGTTGCAGGCAGCTACTGAAGTGGACTGGTCGGCGGCGATCGACGTATTGGCGCCGGCTTCAAGAATCATGGTGGTGGGGCGCGGCGCCAGCTTTCCGGTGGCGCTGGAAGCGGCGCTCAAGTTCAAGGAAACCTCGGTGCTGCAAGCCGAAGCGTTTAGCGGCGCGGAGATCAAGCATGGCCCGATGGCCTTGATTGACGATGGTTATCCCTTGCTGATTTTTGCAACTCGCGGACCGACGCAAGCCAGCCTGCTCAAGCTGGCGGAAGAAATGCGTGGCCGTGGTGCGCGCGTGCTGCTGGCAGCGCCGGCGGATGTCAGCGAGCGCGACCTGACCTTGCCAGTGGGACCGACGCCGGATCTGGACCCGATAGTAGCGATTCAGGCTTTCTACGTGATGGCTGCCAATCTGTCTATCGCACGTGGCCTTGATCCCGACCGGCCAAGGCATTTGAGTAAAGTTACAAAGACAAATTAGAAACGCCGTCATCCCCGCGAACGCGGGGATCCACGCTGCCAAATGACCGGCAACTAAGATGGATTCCCGCGTTCGCGGGAATGACTTGGTCGGAATATTGGCGTTTATTTTAGCCAGACTTATACCGGCGCACATTTTAGCGTCGGGCAGATGGAGCTGTAATATGAAATATACCGATAATACGGCGCGCCAGATCGCCGGGCAATTGATCATGATCCGCATGCCAGGCACCGTGCTGGATGACGAAACCGCGCAATTTTTACGCGACAACCACATCCGCGCGGTCTGCCTGTTTCGCCAGAACATGGTCAACGCCGAGCAGTTGAGCAAGCTGACCGCCGACTTGCGTGCGGTGATGGGACCGAATGCACTGATCGGCATCGACCAGGAAGGTGGCGCGGTGGTGCGTGCAACCTGGCTGCCGGCGCCGCCGGCGGCGATGTCGCTGGGCGCCACCGATGACGTGGCGCTGGCGCACGCAGTCGGCGCTGCGGTCGCGCGCGGCATCAGGTCGCTCGGCTTCAACTGGAATTTCGCGCCGGTGCTGGATCTGAATAACAATCCCGCCAATCCTGTAATCGGCGAGCGTTCCTTCGGCTCCGATCCGCAGCGCGCCACCGAGCTGGCGCTGGCGTGGATGGAAGGCAGCCTGTCGGAAGGCGTGGCTTGCTGCGTCAAGCATTTTCCGGGACATGGCGATACCCACGTCGATTCACATCGCGACCTGCCTACCGTCGACAAACCGCGTAGCGCGCTGGATGCGCTGGAACTGGCGCCGTTCGAGGCGGCGCGGCGGGCGCCCGCCATGATGAGCGCACACATCGTCTATCCGGCGCTGGATGCGGAACATCCGGCCACCTTGTCGCGCAAGATCCTGACGGATCTGTTGCGCACCGAATGGGATTACCGCGGCGTCATCATCACCGACGGCATGGACATGCACGCAATCGCCGGCCGTTATGGCGTCGGCAAGGCTGCCGTGCAAGCGTTGGCCGCTGGCGCCGACATGGTGATGGCCTTGGGTAACCGCAGCACCCAGGAAGAAACCCTGGTTGCATTGGCAGCGGCGCTGGGCGCGGCAGAGCAGGGCAGTAATCTTGGCCGCGCTAACATAGAAGCCCGCCTGGCGCGCCTCGACGGCCTGGCTACTACGTATCCTTGCGCGGCTTTCGGCTACCTGACCGAACCTGACGATCAGCGCCTGATGGCGGATGCCTGGCGGCGCGGCTTGACCATCAGCGGTAAACCGCAGCGCTTGGCAGACGGCGCAAAAGTGCGCCTGGTGGCTTGCGCCGATGCCGCCGGCGACGGCGTTGCAGAAGCAGGCTTGCCAGCCGGCGCGGTCGCCGACTTGCTGGCGCGGCGCTACGATGTCGAGCTTGTCACTTTCGACGATGCCGAAGAGTTTGACTGGGCTGCTTTGCCGGACGATGACCGCACCGTGATCCTGGCTTCGACCACCCGCTTGCGCTACGGCGCCAGGGCGCGCCAAAGCTGGCGTCCCGACCTGCATCTGGCCTTGTGGAACCCGTTTCAGACCTTGGATATCGCTGCGCCGGCTTTGATCACCTACGGCTTTTCCGCAGCGGCGCTGGATGCGGTTGGCGACTGGCTGGCGGGGACATTGGAAGCGCATGGCAGGATTCCGCTGGCAGCGATGCCTAGCGGTCCGCAATAAATCAGGGACCGGAATGGCCTACGAATACGAGTACGAACGCGAATACGAGCGCGGCAACGCAGAATCGATCATCTTACCCAAGGCGGCCGTTGACATGCGCATTGAAGAAAAGCCCGAGCGCCATCCCGCACTTTGGGTGCCGACTCTGTATTTCGCCGAGGGCCTGCCGTATTTTGTGGTGGCGACCATTGCCGGCCTGATGTACAAGAGCATGGGCATGGCCAACGATCAGATCGCGCTGTGGACCGGAATGCTGGGTTTTGTATGGGTCTTCAAGCCGCTCTGGAGTCCGTTCCTGGAAGCGGCGCGCAGCAAGAAGGCGATCGTCTTGCTGTTCCAGTTTTTCGGCGGTGCGAGTCTCGGATTAGTGGCGCTGGCCTTGCATTTGCCGAATTATTTCGCGGTCAGCATCGCCTTGCTGGGACTGGTGGCGATTTCTTCAGCGACGCATGATATCGCCGCCGACGGCTTGTACATTGCCAGCCTTAGTTCGACCGAGCAGGCTACCTATGCCGGCTGGCAGGGCGGCTTCTACAATGTCGCGCGCTTTTTTTCGATGGGCGGGCTAGTGGTGCTGGCCGGGTATTTTGAGAAACGCATGCCGGTGGTGCAAGCCTGGAGCCTGATATTCGGCATGCTTGCGATCAGCATGCTGCTGCTAGCGGTCTATCATTTATGGGCTTTGCCGGTTGGCCGTAATCCGGAGCGTCCGGCCGGTGGCAAGGGTGTGATGAGGGGCGTCTGGCTGACCCTGCGCGAAGTGATTATCGATTTCTTCCAGAAGCCTGGCATCTGGCTGGCGATCCTGTTCATCATCCTGTTCCGCGCCGGGGAAGGGCAGATCACCACCATCGGCCCTCTGTTTCTGCGCGCCGCGCGGGCTGAAGGCGGCCTGGGCTTGGCGACTGCAGAAGTTGGCGCCGTATATGGCACCTTGGCTACCGTGGCTTTCATCGGCGGCAGCCTGCTGGGCGGCTACTTCACCGCCTGGCGCGGCTTGAAACGCAGCATGTTCTTCCTGATCCTGGCGATGAACCTGCCGAACCTCGCCTACTTTTTCTTGAGTACGGCGATGCCTACCAACCTCGGCGTGATCGGCGCTGCGCTGAGCCTGGAAATGTTCGGCTATGGTTTCGGCTTCGTCGGGCTGATCCTGTTCATCATGCAGGAAGTCGCGGTCGGCAAGTACCAGATGGCGCACTATGCGCTCGGCACCGGCATCATGCAGCTGGGTTATGTGCTGTTCAAGATCGTCAGCGGTTCGGTCCAGGCGGCGCTTGGCTACCAGCACTTTTTCCTGTGGGTGCTGATTTCGGCGATACCGGTGCTGCTGCTGTCGCGCATCGTGCCGATCGGACGTCATGAAAAAGCTGCCGCAGATGCAGCGCGGGCGGTGGCAAGCTAGCGATGAAATATTTAAAAAATAGCTTGCTGGCGCTGGCTGCCATGTTGGCGGCGGGCAGCGCCATGGCTGCCGCTGATGCGATTTTCTTTGACGATTTCCACTACGCAGACACCAAGGCGCTGGTGGCCGGCGGCTGGAAAATCCGCGACCAGCAAGGCCATCCCGGCATAGAGCATGGCCATTGGGGGCCGGACACGATCAGCCTGGTGGATGATCCGGAGCTCGGCGGCGAACGCCTGCTGCGCCTGAACGCGCGCACTGACGGTACGGCGCCGGGTACATTCCAGGCGCAGCTTTGCCATCAGCGCAAATATTTCGAAGGCACCTATGCCGCCCGCATTCGCTTCAGCGATGCTCCCGTAGCGGGTCCCGGCGGCGATCTGGTGGTCGAGGCTTTTTATACATCCAGTCCGCTGAAGCATGATTTCGATCCGCAATACAGTGAACTCGATTGGGAATATCTGCCCAACGGCGGCTGGGGCAATCCGCATAGCCGCTTGTATAGCGTGTCCTGGCAAACCGTGCAGATGGAACCCTGGAACGCCTTCAACCAGGTGCACGAAGAGCAGCGCGCCTTGGGTGGCTGGCACACCGTGATGATGCAAGTCGTCGCCGGCAAGATCCGTTATTTCCTGGATGGCTTGCAGCTCGACGAGCACGGTGGCCGCAATTATCCGGCGCTGCCGATGTCGATCAATTTCAACCTGTGGTTTTCGCCGAGCGGCGTGCTGCCCGATACCAAGGCGCAGCGCAGCTACCGGCAGGATGTCGCCTGGGTGCTGCACGCCAAGGACCGGCTGCTGTCGCCGGCGCAGGTGGATGCAGCGGTGAGCGGCTATCGCAAAGCCGGCACGCATCAGGTCGATACCGTGCCCGCGATGACGCCGCCATTGGCGTCGAATTGCGATTTTTAAATTACCCACCAGACGGATGCCCGATGAAACTGATTCGATTAACGATGCTGATGGCGGCGCTGCTGCCGTTGATGGCCAATGCTGACGGTGCAACCGGCAAGCCGGGATACAAAGTCGTCGCCTACTATTTGCCGTCGCAGCGCCAATATTCCGTGGCAGATATCGATCCGGCTAAAATCACGCATCTGAATTATGCCTTCGCGGTCATCAAGGATGGTGAAGTAGCGGCCGACCAGGCCATCAGCGCCGAACAAGGGCTGCGCGATTTTGTCGCGCTGCGGGCGCTGAAGCACAAAAATCCTGCGCTCAAGACCTTGATCTCGGTCGGCGGCTGGGCCGGCTCAAAGGATTTTTCCAATGTCGCCCTGACGCCGCAAGCGCGCAAGAAATTCGCCGCCAGTGCGCTGGATTTCATCCGCAAGAACGGCTTTGACGGCGTCGATATCGACTGGGAATTTCCGGTAGCCGGCGGCGATGCGGGTAACGTCATGCGGCCGGAAAACAAGCAGAACTACACGCTCTTGATGCAAGCCCTGCGCAACCAGCTCGACAGCGCCGGCAAGCAAGAGCGCCGCAGCTATCTGTTGACCGCCGCGGTTGGCAACAACCAGGCTTTTTTCCAGAACACCGACATGGCCAAGGTCGCGGCGATCCTGGACTGGGTCAACATCATGACCTATGACTTCAGCGGTTCATGGAATAAATTCGCCGGCCATGTCGCGCCGCTGTATAACGACCCGGCGCTGGCGCGGCCCGAAGCCAATCCCAGGTTCAATGTCAGCAGCACCGTGGAGATGGCCTTGCAAGACGGGATTCCGGCCCGCAAACTGGTGCTGGGCATGCCTTTCTATGGCTATAGCTGGAAAAAATGCGGTGCAACCTTGCACGGCCAGCACCAGGACTGCGACGGAAAAGGCCGCGGCAGCACAGAGGAGGGCGAGCTGGACTATGCAGATATCGACAGCACGCTGGTGAACCGCAATGGCTTCACCCGCTACTGGAATGACGCTGCAAAGGTGCCCTATCTGTTCAATCCCGATACCGGCGAATTTGTCAGCTACGACGATCCCGAATCACTGGATTACAAGATCAGGTATTTGAAGCGGATGGGGCTGGGCGGAGCGATGTTCTGGCAGCTCTCTGCCGATCGCAATGCAGCCTTGCTGGACAAGGTGGCGGCGGATTTGCTGCCACCGAAATAATCGCTCCTGCCTGTCTGGCAGGGCCTTCTTGCTGCTTACTCCAGATGCCAGCCTCGTGAATAAAGGCAGGATTTCACCATCTCGTCTCTGTCGCGATTATTGATATCGTACTGCGAGTAGCTGGGCGGCGTGTACATGCCAGGATAGGTGGTGCATCTGGTATCGCCATTATCATTTTTCTTGCAAAAAGTATTGCCCGGCGTTTGCATGCCAGGATTGAACTGGCTCGCCACCACTATCGGATAGATCCGCATGGCTTCCTGTTTGCAGGCGAATTCATCGGGATAGAGCTCGGTCGGCGGCTTGCTTGGATGGACCCAAGTGGAGGCGCAGCCGGACAACATGGCGGCGGCAAGAAAGGCGAATCCGGAGTACAAAACTTTAGTCATGGTTCTTTTTGAAGCAAAATGAAAACGGTATTTGTTAAACAAATAGTAACACCTGATTTGTATTGGACAAAAAAAAGCCGGCTCCGAAGAGCCGGCTTTTGCTTTAGGTACGTCGTTCCGGCTTATAAACCCAGCTTCGAGATGAAAGCGTTGGTGAAGCCCAGGGTGCCTGCCGAACCGTAGGTATTGCAGGTTGGCGAAGCGGAACCAGGCGCGCAATCATTGTCGCGATCGAAGGACCAGTAGTGGATCCCTGCCAGGCCGTTGGTTTGCGCAAAACTCACCAGCGTCGCCACATCGGCTATCGAGAAGGTTTCATTGGCCGAGTCGTTGCCGCCGATCATTGGAGTGACCTCGATCTGGTTGTACGGCACGCCGTTCTGGTTATGCAGGTTGATCGCCGACTGGACCGCCGAAGCGCCCATGTTGCAAGCGCCGCTGCTGTTGGTGATGCAATTGCCGCCGGCCGGGCTGCCGTAGTCCATCGCCATCAGGTTGATGGTGTAGTTGATCAGGCCGTAGGCCTGGATCGACTGCATCACCAGGACGCCGTAGTAACCCAGGCTAGGCGAGACATTGCCGCCCAGCGTCGCCACCGTGAAGCTGAAGCGCAGGTTCGGATAAGCCGCTTGCGCGTTTTTCACCCGCAGCACGAGGTTGTTGATATCCGCTGTGGTCTGACCGGCTTCTATATCGAAATCTATGCCGACCAGGTTGGCCGAATAATAGGTCTGGATAAATTTCTTGAAGTCGGCATCGTTGGTGCAAGTGAAGGAGCCCGATGCGCCGCCGGTGGAGACGATGTACTTCTTGCCGGCGTTGACGAAAGGCTGCACGTTGGCTGCAGCAAAGGCCGATGCCGATACGCCGCCCCAGTTTTCGCTACCGCAGGCGCCGGTCGCAAAGGCCCAGGTCAGGGTGCTGACTTTGGCTGGCATGGCGTTCAATACCGTCTGCGTACTGCCGGTGACGGCGGTGCTCATGGCATAGGTATTCCAGTTCAGGTTGATGCTGCCATCCTTGTACGGACTGAAAACGAAGCCGGCCGGCGTGGTGCCGCCACCTGGTGGCGGAGGAGGCGGTGGTGGCGGAGGCGGAGGTGTGACGGTGCCGCCGCAGCTGGTGACGATGGTCCATGGCTGGCCGGTGCCCGAGCCGCCGTTGTTGGTCGACGGATTGTTCCCCTGCGTCCACCAGTTCGCTTTGTAATTGACGCCGTTGTAGCTGACGGTGGCGCCGCCGGTGTACGCCACGCTGGCGTCCCAGGCGGCGTAGCAGGATACCGTTGTCGCAGCCTGCGCGCTCGCTATCAAGGGACTGGCGTCAGCGCTGCCAGTCGTCACGGCGCTGCAGGCCAGGGCCAGCATGAGGCCCTGTATGAGTTTCAGTTTCAATTTTCTCTCCTGAGAAGGTTGGTCAGCAGCCTCGGCTGCCGGAAGGCATGCCGAGACTGTCATGCGATGTGAACCAAGAATCGAAGCCGTTGCAAATGCCGCTGCGCCAGATTGCCGAAGGCCGACAGCATCTCATCCGTCATCTTCCGTATTTCCATATGGAAATATGGAATTAAGGGCACTGTAGGAGCAGGAAAAGTGGCTGTCAACCTGTATCTAACTGGTATTGCTTTAATAAATTTGTGGTCTCATTTTGGTGCGCTCGATATAGACTTAAATTATTGTTTATATTGATTTTTATTTAAATTATCCGAGCTGCTCTTTTCCTGAGTGGACTGGTAGCGCTCTTTTGGTGCAAAGCGAAAATGTGCACTTGCAGCGCAACTTCGAGTCTGCGGTATAGCCTGCTTTTTCGAGGCGGATGGCGGCAGCAAGTATAATTGTTGCCTTTTTCATTATCTCCTCTGGTTGCCGTGGGGGAAGCGCTGGCTTGAGCGGCGTCATCGTTTTCAAAGGAAGTTGCTGCATGAGTTTATTTCGTACCAAAGATCTGGATCAGATGATCCGTTCCAGCCATACCGATACCGGCCTGCAGCGTACGCTGGGCGCCATGGACCTGACCCTGCTGGGTGTCGGCGCGATTGTCGGCACCGGTATTTTCGTCCTGACCGGCACCGGCGCCTTGCTGGCCGGGCCTGGACTCTCGCTATCGTTCATATTGGCGGCCATCGCTTGCGGTTTCGCGGCGCTGTGCTACGCCGAATTCTCTTCCACGGTGCCGGTCTCCGGCTCGATCTATACCTATAGCTATGCGACGATGGGTGAACTGGTGGCCTGGATCATCGGCTGGGACCTGATGCTGGAGTACGGCCTGGCGACCTCGGCGGTATCGGTGGGCTGGTCGGGTTATATGCAATCGCTGCTGTCCGGCTTCGGCATCGGCTTGCCTGTGGTGTTGACTGCGGCGCCGGGTGCCGTGCCGGGCGTGACCACCTGGTTCAATCTGCCGGCGTTCTGCATCTTGCTGGTGGTTACCGGCTTGCTGTCGATCGGCATCCGCGAATCGGCGCGCGCCAACAACATCATGGTGTTCATCAAGATCGCAGTGGTGTTGCTGTTTATCGTGGTCGGCTTCGGCCATGTGCAGCCGGCCAACTGGCAGCCTTATCTCCCGTTCGGCTATAACGGGGTGTTCAATGCCGCGGCGATCGTGTTCTTTGCCTTTATCGGTTTTGATGCGGTGACTTCGGCTGCGGAAGAAGTGAAAAATCCGGCGCGCAACCTGCCTATCGGGATCATCGCTTCGCTGGGGATTTGTGCGCTGCTGTATGTGGTGGTGGCAGCGATCATGACGGGCATCGTGCCGTTCCAGAAATTTGCGGGGGTTGATCATCCGGTGTCGCTGGCGTTGCAGTATGCGGGGGAGAACTGGGTGGCGGGCTTTGTCGATCTGGGGGCGATCATCGGTATGACTACGGTGATTCTGGTGATGACTTACGGGCAGACGCGGATTTTGTTTGCGATGTCGCGGGATGGTTTGCTGCCTAAGAAGTTGTCTGGCATTCATCCGCGCTTTGCTACGCCGTTCTTTACCACCTGGCTGGTGGGGGTGGTGTTTGCATTTATTGCGGCGTTGATTCCTTTGAATATTCTGGCTGAGCTGATCAATATCGGGACCTTGATGGCGTTTTCGTTGATTGCTGTGGCGGTGCTGGTGTTGCGTAGGACGCGGCCTGATTTGCCGCGGGCGTTTCGTTGTCCGGGGGTGCCGTTTGTGCCGTTGGCGGCGATTGGGTTTTGTGTGTTCTTGATGTTTCATTTGCAGGCTGTGACTTGGATTGCGTTCCTTTGCTGGTTGGCGATTGGTTTCGTGGTGTACTTCGGCTACGCGCGTCGCCGCTCCTTGTTACATCCAAAGTAAGTAGTTAAATGGGGTCGGAGTTTTTTTACGACAGCTTCATCGTCGTAAATTACTCTGACCCCTTTTAATGGGCTACGGAGTACTTCAAAAACAACCGCAACTACAACTACAACAACAAAAGAAAAAAGCCGCTGCCGTGTTCGCTTGTTTCATTGCGAACACGGCAGCGGCTTTTGTTTGCTTGCTGATTCTTACGGTTTTGCGGCTACGGTGGCGTTTGCTTTCGCTTTTACTTCATCGCGCGCGATCACTACACTGAGCTTGCTTGGGTCGATGTGTTTACGGAATGCGTCGTTGACCTGGTCGATGGTCAGCGCGCTGATCTTGTCTTCGATCTGTTTGCTCCAGACGAAGGTGCGGTCTAGATCAAGATATCTGGCCCAGCCGGCGCTGAGGGCGCTGTCTTGGGAACGGGCGCGCTGGTTTTCTTGCAGGATGCCGGATTTGGCGCGGGCCAGTTCGTCGGCGCTGAAACCTTCTTTCAATGCGCGGGCCAGTTCTTCCTTGACTGCCAGATCGACCTTTTCAAGATTCTGCGGGGCGGCGATGGCTTGTACCGAGAAGTGGGCGGCGCGGCTGATGGCGCTGATGTCTACCGAGGAACCGATGCCGTAGGACAGGCCGTCTTTCTGTCGCACACGGTCCATCAGGCGCGATTTCAGGCTGCCGCCGCCGAACAGGTAATTGGCTACCATCATGGCCGGATAGTCGGCATCGTCGTCGCGCATGTCGAGGTTTTCGCGCGCTACGTAGAAACCGTTTTCCTTGTCCGGCGAATTGATCACTTGCTGGAACGGCGCCACGTCAAAGTTCTGGCGGATCTGGCGCTGGTACGGCGCTGCGCTTTTCCAGCTGCCGAATTCATCCTGCACCACCTTGGTCACCGCAGCCACGTCGAAATCGCCGACGATCGCCAGTTCGCCTTGCGATGCGCCGTAAAAGTCGTGATGGAAAGCGCTGACGTCAGCCAGCGATTCGGCCTGGATGCTGGCGATTTGCTGGTCGATGGTTTGCGCCGCCAGCCAATGGCCTTGCGGGTATTTATTGAAATGCTGCGAGATGGCTTCAGCCGCCAATGTGTTTGGCTCGTTGCGCGATGCTTCCAGGCCGACCAGCGATTCCTTGCGCAGGCGTTCGAATTCAGCCGGATCGAAACGCGGCTGCTTGAGCACGCTCGCGACCAGTTGCAAGGCGGCCGGCAGGTTGGCGCGGGTGGTCTGGAACTGCGTCAGGCCACCGCTGATTTTCAGCTTGGAGAATTCATCGGCCAGTTGTTCGCGGGTCAGGGTGGTGGTGCCGCGCATCAGCATGGCACCGGACAGCTCGGATGCCATCTTCTTGCCGAACAGGCTCTTTTCATCGCCCCACTTCAAGTCGAGTCTGACCGAAACGGTTTCGCCGCGCGTCTTTTTCGGCAGCAGCGCCAGTTTCAGTCCGCCTATCTGCGAACGCTGGGTACGGGCGTCGATATTGGCTTGCGAAGGGTCGAATGCTTCGCCGTCGGCAATTGCCTGCGCCGGCTTGTATTCCTTCATCACGTCGGCCAGGGCTGGCGCCGCAGGGACATCGGCGCGCAACGGCTTGTCTTCCGGCAGGAACAAGCCGACCGTGCGGTTGTCACGCGTGAAGTAGTGCGCTGCAACCGCAGCTACCTGGGCCGAGGTGACCTTGTTGGAGCGGTCGCGGCCGAGGAACAGCAGGCGCCAGTCGCCCAGCGCAATCGTGCTGGACATGGCGACGCCGACGCGTTGGTGATCGTTCAGCAGTTTTTCGAAGGCATTGGCGTTGGCCAGGCGCACCCGTTCCATTTCTTCCGGCGTCGGCGGGGTCTTGGCGAACTGCTCGATGCCGTCGATCAGCGCTTGCCGTACCGGTTCAATCGGCTCGCCCTTCTTGACTACGGCGGCGATGATTTCCAGGCCTGGCGCATAGCCGGTCATTTCATAGTTGAACACGGCTGTAGCTTTGCCGGTTTCCACCAGGGATTTGTGCAAGCGGCCGTTAGGCGTATCCGCCAGGATCGCACCCGCATACGACAGCGCATCGCTGTCCGGATGCAGTTCGCTTGGAATTTTATAGGCTACCGCGACCACCTGGACATCGCCCTGGCGTCGCACTGTGACGCTGCGTTCGCCATCCTGGGTCGGTTCCACGGTCCAGAACTCGCGCATCTTGCGGGTTGGCTTCGGCAGCTTGCCGAAAGCCTGGTTGACCCATGCCAGCGTGGCGGCCGGATCGAATTTGCCGGCGATCAGCAACACGGCGTTGTCCGGCTGGTAGTAGGTGCGATAGAAAGCCTGCAGGTTTTCGATCTTGACGTTTTCGATATCGCTGCGGTTGCCGATGGTCGGCTTGCCGTAGTTGTGCCAATCGTAGGCAACCCCTTGCAAGCGCTTGATCAGCACGCCGAACGGCGAATTCTCGCCCTCTTCATATTCATTGCGGACCACGGTCATTTCACTGTCCAGGTCTTTGCGGGCAATGAAGGAATGCAGCATGCGATCGGCTTCCATGTTGATCGCCCACTTCAGGTTGTCGTCGCCGGCCTGGAAGATTTCATAGTAATTGGTGCGGTCGACATTGGTTGTGCCGTTGAACGACATGCCGCGCTGGCTGAAATCCTTGGGAATCGAAGGGTGGTTCGGGGTGCCCTTGAACATCAAGTGTTCCAGCAAATGCGCCATGCCGGTTTCGCCGTAATTCTCGAAACGCGAACCGACCAGATAGGTCATGTTGACAGTCACGGTCGGCTTGGAGGAATCGGGGAACAGCAGGACTTTGAAGCCGTTGGCAAACTCGTATTCGGTGATGCCTTCAGCGGAGGGACCCTGGGTCACGCCGGCAGGGAGGGTAGTTGCTGCTTCTGTAATACCGGTGAAGCCGATGCCGCAGGCTGCGGCCAGCACGCAGGACAACACCCGGTTTGACCAGGGGCGCTTACGGAATAGATGCATGAAATTTCCAATCTGTGGGGAAGTGGATGGACAAATGGATGGACATATATACGCTAAGGACGACTGTTTGATTCGGGATTCGGTTTGTGGCGGCTGCGCCAGTGGGAAGACTGCCTCTGCATAAAATAAACCTTGCCTATTTTGCCATAGCGCCAGACTGGAAAACGGGATATTTGCGGGACTTGCGCAAATATCCCGGCTGGCGATTTGTGCACAATAAGTGCAATTGTCCAGCGTTGTTATGGCAATAAATCCGTATTTTTTTATTGCAAAGCCAAAATTTAAGCACTATTATTGGTCCAACCAATGGACCAATTGGCTGATGTTGGATGAAAGCTGCCAGGTTCGGACAAAACAACAAGGAGACAGTTTCAATGAGATTGCATGGAAAACGCATTTTAGTGACCGCCGCAGGCCAGGGTATAGGACGCGCCAGCGCCCTGATGTTTGCCCGCGAAGGCGCGCAGGTGCTGGCTACGGATATCAATCCTGCCGTTCTTGAAGACACCGCGGCGCTTGCGCGCGCAGAGGGCGGCGCCCTCGTCACCCAGCTTCTCGACGTCACCGACGCCAAGGCCGTGGCTGCCCTGGCGCAAGCAG
Organism: Collimonas sp.; assembly: GCF_039923675.1. Classification (GTDB taxonomy): domain Bacteria; phylum Pseudomonadota; class Gammaproteobacteria; order Burkholderiales; family Burkholderiaceae_D; genus Collimonas. Next base: position 1,257 of record NZ_JBDTCG010000085.1, on the reverse strand, counting down.
AAGCGCCGTTCGACGTGCTGTTCAACTGCGCCGGCTATGTCCACGCCGGCAGCATTCTCGAGTGCAGCGAAAAGGACTGGCAATTTTCCTGGGATCTCAATGTGTCCTCCATGTACCGGCTGATCCAGGCGCTGCTGCCAGGCATGCTGGCGCAGGGCGGCGGGTCCATCATCAACATGGCGTCCGCCGCCTCCAGCGTCAAAGGCGTGCCGAACCGCTTTGCCTATGGAACGACGAAAGCGGCGGTCATCGGCCTGACCAAGGCTGTCGCCGCCGATTTCGTCGCCAGAGGTATCCGCTGCAACGCGATTTGTCCGGGCACCGTGGAATCGCCTTCGCTGGAAGCGCGGATCAAGGAACAAGCCCTGCAGCAGGGCAAGCCGATTGCTGAAATCCAGGCTGGCTTCGTTGCTCGCCAGCCGATGGGGCGGGTAGGCAAGGCCGAAGAAATTGCAGCCCTGGCGTTGTACCTGGCATCCGACGAATCATCTTTTACCACCGGCGCCATCCATTTGATCGATGGCGGCTGGTCCAATTAATGTCGATTGATGCCGATTGATGCGATCCCGTTGAGCCTGAATCTGAATTTGAACTTGAATCCGATTATGAAAGCGATGCCATGAAGTTGTTGAGATACGGCCCCAAGGGCCAGGAAAAACCGGGAGTGCTGGATGCGCAGGGGCGCGTGCGCAGCCTGGCGGGCGTGGTGGCGGATATCGCCGGCCATGTTCTGACGCCGCAGGAACTGGACAAGCTGCGCGCCCTGGATCTGCAGAGCCTGCCGCTGGTGGACGGCACGCCGCAGCAGGGCTTGCGCCTCGGGCCATGCGTGGGCGCCGTCGGCAAGTTCATCTGCATCGGCTTGAACTATGCCGACCACGCCGCCGAATCCGGCCTGGACGTACCGCCGGAACCCGTGGTGTTCAACAAATGGACCAGCGCCATCTGCGGACCGGACGACGACGTCGAAATCCCGCGCGGCTCGCTGAAGACCGACTGGGAAGTGGAGCTGGGTGTGGTGATCGGCGCCGGCGGCCGCTATATACAAGAAGCGGACGCTCTCAAACATGTCGCCGGCTATTGCGTGATCAACGATGTCTCGGAACGCCAGTACCAGCTGGAGCTGGGCGGCACCTGGGACAAGGGCAAGGGTTGCGATACTTTCGGCCCGCTCGGCCCGTGGCTGGTGACTGCCGACGAAGTGGCGGATCCGCACGCCCTCGGCCTGTGGCTGGAAGTGGACGGTCATCGCTATCA
>NZ_JBDTCG010000084.1:0-12926 GCF_039923675.1 Collimonas sp. | reverse complement strand
TCGTTGTCCTTGGTGCGCACCAGCATGAAGTAGTCGAACTCTCCGGTGACGACGTGGCACTCAAGGCAGCCGGAAACCTTCTGCACCGCATTTTCGAAATCGGTAAACGATTCCGGCGTCGATCTGTCCAGCACCACGCCGATCATCACCAGCGTGCCGAGATCAAGGGCGCGCGGATTGAGCAACGCCACTATGCCTTTGATCAGCCCCATTTCCTTGAGACGCTCCACGCGCCGCAAGCACGCGGGCGCGCTCAAATTCACTTTTGCCGCCAATGCAACATTCGATATGGATGCGTCGCGCTGCAGCGCTTTAAGGATGGCGCGGTCAGTGCGATCCAACGCTTCGCCGGCAGCATCGGGCGGCAGCGTCTCCGAACGCACTTTTATTGCTTTCATATGATTTATTTCAAAACAAAAAGTATGTCGATTAATAAAAAACGTTTTTTAACATTGAATTATGCAATAAATTTGCAACCATGTTTCTTGGCTTTAATTTTAATATGGATTCACACTCAGCATCTGAAAAAAGCTGGATTCGGACATGCCGGTTTTCTTTGCCAGCTTTGATGCGTGGATACTTACCCTAACCCCAGGAGCCGTTCCCATGAACCTGAAGAAATTTCCCCGTCATTCCCTGACTTTCGGCCCTACGCCGATCCAGCCGCTCAAACGCCTTAGCGCCCACCTCGGCGGAAAAGTCGATCTGTACGCGAAACGTGAAGACTGCAACAGCGGCCTGGCCTTTGGCGGCAACAAGACGCGCAAACTCGAGTACCTCATTCCTGAAGCGCTGGAAGGCGGCTACGACACGCTGGTTTCAATCGGCGGCATCCAGTCCAATCAAACACGCCAGGTGGCGGCAGTGGCGGCGCATCTGGGTCTCAAATGCGTCCTGGTGCAAGAGAATTGGGTGAACTACTCGGATGCGGTGTACGACCGGGTCGGCAACATCGAGATGTCGCGCATCATGGGCGCCGATGTGCGGCTGGACAGCGCCGGATTCGATATCGGCATCCGCCACAGCTGGGAGCAAGCCATGGAGGATGTGCGCAAGGCTGGCGGCAAGCCATTCCCGATCCCCGCCGGTTGCTCCGAGCATCCGCGCGGCGGACTGGGATTCGTCGGCTTTGCCGAGGAAGTCCGGCAACAGGAAGCCGAGCTGGGCTTCAAGTTCGATTACATCGTGACCTGCTCGGTGACCGGCAGCACGCAAGCCGGCATGCTGGTGGGTTTTGCGGCGGATGACCGCGCCGACAAGGTCATCGGCATCGACGCCTCGGCCAAACCGCAGCAGACCTTCGATCAGATTCTGCGCATCGCCAAGAATACTGCCGGGCTGGTTGAACTGGGCCGCGACATTACCGCCAAGGACGTGGTCCTGGATACACGCTTCGGCGGCCCCGAATATGGCTTGCCGAACGACGGCACGCTGGAAGCCATTCGCCTTTGCGCCCGCCTCGAAGGCATGCTGACCGATCCGGTCTACGAGGGCAAGTCGATGCACGGAATGATAGAGAAAGTGCGGCTGGGTGAATTCCCGGAAGGCTCCAAGGTCCTGTATGCCCATCTCGGCGGCGTACCGGCGCTGAACGCCTATAGTTTCCTGTTCCGTAACGGTTAAAGCGCGTCAGAGTAGCCGTCCCTGGTGTCAAGGTTCCGCCCGGCGCCAGCGATGGCGCAGGAAGCATCTTGACTGTTGCACATCGAAGCCCGTGGAGCCTTGCATGAATGCCGTATTGGAAAAAGCCAATCACAAATATGTCGTGCTGGCGCTGCTCTATCTGGGATGGTGTGTTTCGTACATCGACAGGGCCGCCATTACTTTCGCGGTCACCCATATCGCGGGCGATTTTCACCTGGAACCGGCGCAACTCGGCATATTGCTGAGCAGCTTTTTCCTCGGCTACTCGCTGATGCAGCTACCCGGCGGCTGGCTGTCGGATCGTTTCGGTTCCAGGCCGGTCATCGTGGTGTCGATCTTGTTATGGTCGATTTTCACCGGCGTCACCGGCGTAGCCTGGTCGTTGACCAGCATGGTGTTGATCCGGTTTGTTTTCGGCCTCGGCGAAGGCGCATTTCCGGCCGCCAGCGTCAAGGGCGTGGCAGAAGTCTTCTCAAAAGAGGAACGCCCGAAGATGTCGGCGCTGCTGATGTCATCCAACTATGTCGGCAGCATGCTGGCGCCGCTGATCGTTGCGCCCATGATCATTCATTTCGGCTGGCGCAACGTATTCCATTACATGGGCATTGCGGGTCTGTTTTTCAGTGCGGCGTACTGGTTTTTCATCAAACCGGCCAAAGCGCGATCGGTCGGGCAAGGAAGCGCCGCCGGCAAGAAAAAGATAGACAAGGAGGCCTTCAGGAACCTGCTCAAAACGCCGCTGATGTGGAAAATCGTCGCAGTGTGGTTCGGGCTCAGCGTCGTCAACAAGGGGCTGGATTCCTGGATGCCCACCTATCTGATGACGCAACGCGGACTGGACCTGAAATCGGTTGGCCTGCTATTGCCTTTACCCTATGTGCTTGCCGGTATCTCGACGGCAATCGGCGGCTGGGTAATGGTACGGTTTTTCGACGGCAAGGAGCGCTATTTGCTGATCGCCAGTTCGGTATTGACCGCGGCGTTCCTGTATTTGATGTACACCGCCGATAGCGTCGCCGGCGTCATCACCTACCAATGCATCGTCTATTTCTTTAAATCCTTCGTTCTCGCGACCTGCATCGCCTTGCCCACCAAGATATTCCCGGAACGCCTGGTCGGCACCAGCATCGGCATGGTGAACCTGGGCGGGCAATCGGCCGGATTCATTTCGCCGCTGGCGATAGGCTTCCTGGTCAGCGCTTTCAGCAATTACGATTATGCGTTCGGCTTTTTGATTGCCTCCGCCTGCTTTTCGGTTATCGTAAGCATGTTCATCAAGACCGGCAAGACAGCAACAGATACGGCAAACAACGGAGCGACACCGGAAGTCGCGAAAAATCCAGAGGAATCCCATGCTTGAACAAAACATCGTTGAAAAAAGCGCCGTCGAATTGCGCCGCCTGATCGGCTCGAAGGAAATATCGCCGGTGGAATTGCTGGATGCCTGCATCGGCAGGATAGAAGCGCTCAATCCGCATATCAACGCCGTTACCGCCACCTGCTTCGAACGCGCCCGCCGCGAAGCCGCAGATGCCGAGGCTGCGGTGCTCGCAGGCAGGCGATTGGGACTGCTGCACGGCCTACCGATCGGCATCAAGGACCTGGAAGAAACCGAAGGCCTGCTGACGACTTACGGTTCACCGATTTATCGTCACAATATTCCGGACAAGGACAATGCCCTGGTGGCGCGCTTGCGCGCTGCGGGTGCGATTGTGGCGGGCAAGACCAATGTGCCGGAAATGGGTGCCGGCGCAAATACCAGAAATGCCGTATGGGGCGCAACCGGCAATCCCTTCAATCCGCTGCTGAATGCGGGCGGCTCCTCCGGCGGCTCTGCCGCGGCGCTGGCGGTAGACATGCTGCCTTTGTGCAGCGGTTCGGATACCGGCGGCTCGCTGCGGATTCCTGCGGCCAAATGCGGCGTGGTGGGATTTCGGCCGTCTCCCGGCGTGGTGCCGAGCGAACGAAAATTGCTGGGATGGACGCCAATATCGGTAGTCGGCCCGATGGGCAGAACCATGGCCGATGTACTGCTGCAGCTTAGAGCCAGCGCCGGCATGCATGCGGCCGATCCGCTCAGCTATCCGATCGTCGCGGACGCCTTTAGCGCGCCGGAGGATATCGATTTGTCCGAGCTGCGCATAGGCTATACCGAGGACTTCGGCATTTGCGAAGTCGATGACGACATACGCAAGGTGTTTCGCAGCAAGATCGAGGCCTTGCGGCCGCATGTTAAAGAATGCTCACCAGTCAGATTCGATCTAGGCGACGCCCATCGCTGCTTTGACGTGATACGCGCAGAGAGTTTTGTCGCCGGCCTCGATGCAGCCTATAAGCACGACCCTGCTTCGCTGGGGCCGAATACGCGCGCCAACTACGAGCTGGGCGCCGCCATGACACTGGCTGACTGCGCCTGGGCCCAAGCCGAACAGACGCGCCTGTTTCGCCGCTTTCAAGCGCTGTTTACCGACTATGACTTGATCCTCTCGCCGACCACGCCGGTATCCCCTTTTCCCTGGTCCGATCTGTTTTTAAAACAGGTCAACGGCATCGCGCTCGAAAATTATTACCGCTGGTTGTCGCTCACCTACGTGGTTACGCTGGCAACCAACCCTGCCCTCTCCATGCCATGCGGCAGCGATCACAAGCACATGCCGTTCGGCTTGCAGCTGATCGGTACGTTCCGGGCAGATGCTCATTTGCTGGCATGCGCCAGCGCGTTCGAGCGTTTATTCGACAGCCGCCCTGAATTACGCCGGCCGCGGCCGGACCTGGAAGCATTGAAAGCAACCGACGCCGGATTGACCGCCATCGTTACCCATCCGCCACGCAGTCAGGGTGACCCGGAAACAGATGACCCCGCACCGGCCAGCAGGCCGGCGGTGTAGCATTGCACCACACAGGTCATCAAGGCGGGATTTTGCATGGAAACTGAAACTCAGGCGGATTACATCATCGTCGGCGCCGGCATTGCCGGCGCATCGATTGCCTATTGGCTGACCCGGCTTGCTCCACATGCACGCGTGATCCCTCTTGAGCGCGAGTCCCAGCCCGGCTATCACAGCACCGGCCGTTCGGCCGCGCTGTATATGGAAAGCTACGGGCCGCCGCAGGTGCGGGCGCGAACCTGCGCCAGCCGTACTTTCTTTGACCATCGGCCGGCTGGATTTGCCGGCCATCCCTTGCTGACACCGCGTGGCGCCTTGATGTTTGCGACGCAGGATCAACTGGCAGAACTGGATGCGCACGAAGCGATCGTACGTTCCATGTCGGATAAGGTCTAACGACTCGATGCAGACCAAGCTTGCCGGCGCGGCCTACGAAGCGGACGCCGCCGATATCGACGTGCATGCCTTGCATCAGGGTTTTCTGCGTGGCGCACGGGCCGGAGCGGCGAAGCTGGTCTGCGATGCGGAGGTGCAGGCACTGGCATATCACGCGCAAGCCTGGGAAGTCACGACGACACAAGGCAGGTTCAGCGCCCCGCTGCTCATCAATGCCGCCGGCGCCTGGGCCGACGTCATCGGCCAGATGGCGGGCGCCGACCGCATCGGGCTGGTGCCGAAACGGCGCTCGGCCTTCATCTTCAGTCCGCCTGCCGGTACGGATGTGTCCTCCTGGCCCTGCCACGCTCGATGTACGGCGGCCGAGCCATGTCTGGGCCGGTTTGCGACCCTTCGTCGCCGACGGCAGCTTCGTTGCAGGTTTTGATCAAAAACTCACCGGCTTCTTTTGGGCTGCCGCGCAAGGCGGCTACGGCATTCAGTCGGCGCCTGCCGCCGGCAAGGCGTATGCCGCCATGTTGTGCGGACTGCCGCTCCCGGATCTTATACTGGCGCATGGCGTCGAGGTCGCCGCGCTCAGTCCGGCGCGTCTGGGCGTGCAACACCATATCGGGTAATATGGCTTAACCATGTTGCAGACGTGTTTTACAACTTACCGCATCGATCCCTTTGACCCTGAAAATCTCCCGCATCCTGCACGCCGGCTACCTGTTTGAATGCGGCGGCACGGTGATCGCATTCGATCCCATCGTGGAAAATCCCTTCAGCAGGAATTGCCATGCTTTCCCGGATGTCAGCTTCGATCACGAGCAGGTACGGCAGCTCAAGCTGGACGCTGTCTTTATTTCGCACTTCCATGACGACCACTGCTCACTGGAGAGCCTGGATTTCCTGGACCGCAAGACCCCGATCTATCTGTATTGCATCTTCGAACAATTATTCGCGATGATCCGCAAGCTCGGTTTCACGCATGTGCACAGCCTGGAAATCGACGTTCCCGTACCCATTGGCGCAATCGAAGTCATTCCCAGAAAGGCCCTCGATGCCGATGTCGATTCCATGTTCCACGTCAAGGCGGCCGGCCTGAATGTCTTGAACGTGGTCGATTCCTGGATCGATCCCTCGGCGTTGCATGAGCTGGCGCGCTTTGCCCCTTGGGACATGGTGCTGTGGCCGTTCCAGACCATGCGCGAAATCGAAGTGATCGCGCCAACCCGGGCCACTGCGGGTCCCGTGTCATTACCAGAAGAATGGATAGGCCAGTTGCAAGCGCTCAATCCCAGGTATGTGGTGCCCAGCTCCTGCCAGTTCGTGCAAGAACCTTGGTCCTGGTACAACCACGCTCTATTTCCGATCACCTACCGCCAGTTCCGGCAAGACATCGAGGCCGCCCTGCGGGGGTCGCGCGTACTCAGGCTGAACCCGTCGGTGTCCGTGGTATTGGATCAGACATCGCTGGAACCGGCGGCACCGCTCAGCTGGGTCATCCCTATCGGCGATCAGAACCTCGATTACCAGTACCTGCCCCATCTCAAGCCGCCCGCCACGGCAGACATTGCCTGCCGCTTCGCGCCATTGAACGACGAGCAAACTGCGCTGGTGATGGATTTCTGCCGTACCGGCTTGCCGGAAAAATACCGCGCCATGGAATTGCCCGACGATAGTTTCTTCCGGCAGCCGCGGCTGTGGCGATTGACACTGTACAGCCATGCCGGCGCCACCACGCATTTACACTATCGGACAGATGGCGACAGCATCGAGCAGGTTGCGGCCAGCGACGAACCTTTGTCCTGGACCACCGAGGTCGCGCTCTCCAAATGCTACGCCGCGCTGGCGCTGGGAGAATCCCTGACGTCGATGTATATCAGGATCAACGACCATGTTTTCGATGCCGGCAACGATGCCGAGTTGGCGTCGGCGGATATCATCGACGATCCCCTGATCCGTTGCCTGTTCAATGATGCGATTGCCGCCTACCAGGCGGCGCAGCTGGTCCGGCTCGGCGTTTAAGGCGCGGATATCCGGTCAGGAATGCGCGTGCTGTAAAAAGGGTAAGATGCCGCTATTGAAGTTAAGCATAGTACGCAAACACAATACGCAAGCAATGCGCTATTTTTGGAAAGGAAACGACAATGACAACAACAAGCGAAAAAGCCATCCTGGCGGGAGGCTGTTTCTGGGGCGTGCAGGATTTACTGCGCAGCTATCCGGGCATACTCTCGACGCGGGTCGGCTATAGCGGCGGCGATGTCGCCAACGCCACTTACCGCCACCACGGCAGCCATGCCGAAGCCATCGAAGTGATTTTTGACCCGCAGGTCATCAGCTACCGCAAACTGCTGGAATTTTTCTTCCAGATACACGATCCCAGCACGCAAAATCGCCAAGGCAACGATTTCGGGACCAGCTACCGTTCCGCCATTTTCTACACCAGCGAACAACAGAAGCAGACCGCGGAAGACACCATTGCCGATGTCGACGCCTCAGACCTGTGGCCGGGTAAAGTGGTGACGGAAGTCGCGCCGGCCGGGCCGTTCTGGGAAGCGGAACCGGAGCATCAGGACTATTTGCTGCGCCTTCCTTCCGGCTACACTTGCCACTTCATCCGCCCCGACTGGCAACTGCCGCAACGGCAAACCTGATAAATCCCCGCGCCGGACCAACCGCCATCGTTGATTGGCTGATTGGTCTCGGCATCAGGTTCAGGAAATGATCGGTAGCGCCGTCTTGTATTTCACCTGCTTCAATGCGAAGCTGGAACGGATGTTCTTAATCCCCGGAATCTTTGTCAGGTGATCCAGGATAAAGCGTTCGAGCGCCTGGATATCCGGCACCACGATGCGCAGCAGATAGTCCTCGTCCCCCGTCATCAGATAGACCTCCATCACTTCCTCGAAGTGGCTGACCGCTTTCTCGAAGCGCGCCAGCGCGGCGGACTCCTGCTTCTCCAGGCTCACCTGGATGAAGACATTCATTTTCAAGCCAAGCGCCGGCGGATCGACCAGCGCCACATAGCGCGCAATCACTTTTTCAGCTTCCAGGGCTTTTACCCGCGCCAACGTTGGCGACGCGGACAGATTGATCTTCCTGGCCAGGTCGACATTGCTGATGCTGGAATCGTCCTGCAGCACCCTCAAAATTCGCAGATCTGTTGAGTCGAGATTCATATGCAGTGTAAAAATCTGATTTATGAGTAGTTTAGATATTTTATGCCGAATTTTTAACAACTGACAGCTTATTTCAGTTACCCATGCTGCTTCTTTGGTCGTACCTTATGCTTATACTCAACTACCGAGGAACAGGGGCTATGGAAATGTCATCTGCCAACAATCTGAACAGTCAATTTGACAGTGACCGGCAGGAAACTGACGAATGGGTCGACGCGTTGCAGGCGGTGATACAGGCCTCCGGTCCGGAACGTGCGCGTTACCTGCTGTCGCGCCTGAGCGCAGCGGCGCAGCAATCGGGAATCAAATGGCGCGACTCCCGCAATACCCCTTATACCAACACCATTCGCGTCAAGGATGAGCCGCCTTTTCCAGGCGGCGCGGATGCGCTGTCGACCGAACAGCGCCTGGCCAGCCTGATGCGCTGGAACGCATTGGCGATGGTGGTGCGCGCCAATCGCGCTTACGGCGAACTGGGCGGCCACATCGCCAGCTACGCTTCTGCCGCCGACCTGTTCGAAGTCGGATTCAACCATTTTTTCCGCGCGCGCACCGATGCTTTTGGCGGCGACCTGGTCTATTTCCAGGCGCATTCCGCGCCGGGAATTTATGCGCGCGCCTTCCTGGAAGGCACCCTGACAGAAAAGGAATTGTCGTTCTACCGGCAGGAAATCGAAGCGAAAAAACACGGTGCGCAGGGGCTGTCGTCCTACCCGCATCCGTGGCTGATGGAAAATTTCTGGCAATTCCCTACCGGCTCGATGGGCCTCGGCCCGATCAGCGCGATCTACCAGGCGCGCTTCATGCGCTATCTGGAACACCGCGGCTTGCTGGCGCCGCAAGAGCGCAAGGTATGGGGCGTATTCGGCGACGGCGAGATGGATGAGCCGGAATCGCTGGCGGCGCTCAGCCTGGCGTCGCGTGAAACGCTGGACAACCTGGTATTCGTGGTCAACTGCAATCTGCAGCGGCTCGACGGCCCGGTGCGCGGCAACGGCCATATCGTGGATGAGCTGGAAACGCTATTCGCCGGCGCCGGCTGGAATGTCGTCAAGTTATTGTGGGGTTCCGACTGGGATACTCTGTTTGCCCGCGATAAATCGGGAGAACTGGTGAATGCCCTGAACCAGACAGTAGACGGCCAGTTGCAAACCTTCGCCGCCAATAACGGCGCATTCAATCGCGAACGCTTCTTTGGACAAAGCCCCGCATTGCAAGCGATCGGCGCGACGCTGACGGATGACGAAATCGACCGCTTGCACCGCGGCGGTCACGACATGAAAAAAATCCATGCGGCCTATCACGCTGCCGCAAATCACCGCGGCCAGCCGACGGTGATACTGGCCCAGACCAAGAAAGGCTTCGGCATGGGGGCGGCCGGCCAGGGCAAGATGACCACGCATCAGCAGAAAAAGCTGGATGCCGACACGCTCATCGCATTCCGCAATCGCTTCAAGCTGCCGATCTCCGATGAAGCCTGCGCAGCGCTGGCGTTCTACAAGCCGGCCGACGACAGCCCCGAAATGCGCCACCTGCTGCAACGCCGCGCCGCCCTGGGCGGCTTCATGCCGCGCCGCAGTACATCGCAGCAGCAACTAGCGGTGCCGGAGATTGCATCGCACGCAAAATTCGCGCTCGACGCCGCCGGCAAGGAAATGTCAACCACGATGGCGCTGGTACGGATGCTCGGCGCCCTGCTGAAAGACGACGGCATCGGCAAGCATATCGTACCGATCGTGGCGGACGAAGCGCGCACTTTCGGCATGGCCAACCTGTTCCGGCAGGTCGGCATCTACTCTTCGCAGGGCCAGTTATACGAACCGGAAGATATCGGCTCGATCCTGTATTACCGCGAAGCCAAAGACGGCCAGATTCTGGAAGAAGGCATTTCGGAAGCCGGTGCGATCTCCTCCTGGACCGCGGCGGCCACCAGTTATTCGGTGCATGGATTGCCGATGCTGCCGTTCTACATTTACTACTCGATGTTCGGCTTCCAGCGCATCGGCGATCTGATCTGGGCCGCAGCCGACCAGCGCGCACGCGGCTTCCTGGTCGGCGCCACATCCGGACGCACGACACTGGCAGGCGAAGGCCTGCAGCATCAGGACGGCTCCAGCCATCTTATTGCAGCAACCGTGCCGAACTGCGTATCCTACGATCCGGCCTACGCTTATGAAATGGCGGTAATCGTACAAGACGGGATGCAACGCATGCTCGGCAACCAGGAAGACATTTTCTATTACGTCACTGTGACGAATGAAAACGAAGCCCAGCCCAGCATGCCGCAAGGCGTTGAAGAAGGGATCAAGCGCGGCATGTATTGCCTGGAGCGAAAGAAAAACGCCGACGTGCGCCTGCTGGCAGCCGGCCCGATCCTGAAAGAAGCGATCGCCGCCGCAGCATTATTACAGGAAAAATTCGGGATAAACACGGAAGTCTGGAGCGTCACCAGCTACACCGAGCTGGCCCGCGACGGCATTGCGGCGCAACGCAACCAGCGCCTCTCCAACGCATCGGAAGCAGCCTACGTCACCCGCCAACTTGGAGATAGCCAGGCGCCGGTCATTGCAGCCAGCGATTATGTCCGCAGTATGGCAGAGAGTATCCGAGCGTTTGTTCCGGCAAGCTACGTCACGCTGGGAACCGATGGTTTTGGACGTAGTGATACGCGGGCCAACCTGCGCGATTTCTTCGAAGTCGATGCAAAATGGATTGCGCTTACCGCGTTGAGCGAGCTGCCTGCGGGAAAAGATGCAGCGCAACTGAAGAAATTTGCAGAGATGCTTGGATTGGATTTGGCGAAGCCTTGGTCGGCGACGATGTGAACGAGTCGATGGGATACGCAGCGCGTGAGCAGGTATGGCAAATCAAGTTGAATCGTTTGCCCTAGCTGGAACCGGGTTAATCGTTGCACCTTGCGTATCAAACACCTGTTTAAGATCTGATATCGATGCCCCCCAAACATCTGACAGCGAAGTGGGAACACCAGCTTGTACTGATAAGCTTGCCCGTAAGCCAATTGCTGAATTTACGGAAGCTGCCGACGCTTCGCCTGGTGTACTTGTACCATAGACATTATTGAGAGTTGGATTACGATTTTCGAGACATATTTCGTAATCCGGTTATTGACATGTCCACGGTGTAACGTTGCCCAACTTGAAAACAAGGATCTACGTGAGAAACTCATCATACGCAGATCCTCTTCGTGTGGATTATGGGGGCACCCCAAACTAATCCAGTTTTTTATAAGACCGCAAAGATTCATCAACCTCACGTTCTTGCTTCTGGCTAAGCGGTTCATCAGAAAACAATTCCATCAACTCTTTACTGCCAATTTGAGGCAGCATCGCAGAAAGTCGGTCAAAGGCCTGTAGCTCAATTACTCCCCATTCAAACAAGGCAGAGAGATAACCATGCCAAATCAACGCGACAGTATCGGATGAATCACGCCACTCGAGCTGACGTGCAATTCTGTTACGCAATTCTTCTTCTGTTGGGTAGCCGTTAATCATAGTAATCCTTATAATTTTCTTGGTACATAGACTGTACCTTGAGGCGTGACCACTGTAATGCTCTGAATTTTAGATCCCGAGCGAGAGTCTGCGCCATACGCCCTATCAATACCTCGAGCAGCGATGTCGGCAGTCATACCAGACTGATTACGAGCGTCAATAATAATGTCTCCAGACTGACCACGTGCATCCATAGCAGTGCTTGAGAGTGCTTTGGATAAACCATCCGAAGTCTGGTTAGTTACATCGCTCATAGTTTTTAGCTCGTACTTCCTGCCATCAATGACGAAGTCAGCAGAGCGACCAGCATTCGTAGCAGGAATTATTTCAACTGTTTTTCCACCGCCCAACATTTCACCGACAAAGTTTTGCTCAGCAAGAGTGCGGCCGTTGGTAGAGCCAATGAGTTTTCCTGTAGTGCCGGTTCCGGTATTTATGCCATAAACATTATGCAAGTCCCCGTCGCCAACAACGATATTTTTCTCCGGAACCACTTCACCTATGGCCGCAGTTTTCGGCCCGGGAAGCTGATTACGTACGCCGGTGGTCAACACCGCTGTTGCCGCAGCAGCCCCTGATAGAAGACCTGCCCGTGCCAGACGATAGCCTATTGCTTGCGCGACCAAGGTATCGCAAGCACTACTGGTCTGACCACTGCAATTGGCTGCACGGAACTTTGCTATATCCTGTGCCTGCTGTATATCGGTACCGTACGCGGCATCCTTGCCGGCGACCGAGCCGAAATCATTCACATTATTTTGGCGTGCAATGAGTTGCTTTTCATAATTACCATATCCAAACGGGAGTATTCCGCTGACTTCACTTGCAGTTGCAGCACTCGATTCCAGATTCTTCACGCATTGGGCATCTCCAGCAGTGATGCAGCTTTGTACTGCACTTATGTTCGCGTTAGAAAGATCATGGTATTTGTTAAAGATGGTCATTACTTGATCATCTGTGCAACCACCAGCCTTTGCCTGACATGATGCAATATCTTTTCTCATGAGCGCAGCTTGCGTATGATTCAAGAAATTATATTGTGTCGCCAGCTTCGCAGTCACCGCCGCAGCATTGCCATCAGCCGCCGTACCTCCAGCTGCTTGCGCCACAGCCTTGCCGACAGTCAATCCAACCAGTTGCACCAGGGCGTTCTTCTCATCGGCACTCAAGCCGGCAATGCCTTGAATGTCGTTGCCAAAAGTTTCGACCGCCAACTTGGCCGCTGCAGCACCTGCTGCGCCGGTCCCAAAGTTGCCGCCTATCGCCTTCGCCATCAAACCGCCGATCAGGCCGTGCACCAACACCTTGGTCGGTGTCGA
>NZ_JBDTCG010000083.1:0-12528 GCF_039923675.1 Collimonas sp. | reverse complement strand
TACCCAACACGAAGAACACGTTGTCTACCGCCAGGCCTGCGAGCAACTGAAGAGTTTTCTGCCGGATCAGAATGACAGGGCGAATGTCCTGATTGCTACTCCGGCAGAACTATTCAAATTCGACTGAGCAGTAATTATCGATCGTCATGTCTTGTGGAAAGTGTTATGTAAGAAGACGTTTGTCTCGACGCTGTTGAATGGTCGAGCAACGGTACAATCTTATGGCGTGCCAGTCGCCGCAGCCTTGACCCGGTTGCGCAGCGCCTGGCCGCTCAACCCCGATTCCTTAGCAGTGGCCGGAATCGAATTCCCGTCCGTCACGCACTTGATTGCCAGACTCTTGAACCTGGCCGTGTATGCCTGTTTCGGTATCTTCTTCATTTCTTGCTTTCCAAAAGTAGCGGTAATTTTACGTCGCCCTTGGAAGGTGAAATTTCGATGGACGATCACTGGTGATCGCGGCCCGAATGCGTCAAGCGCGCCAACGCCCCAATCTGTTGATATCTAATTGAGTATCAACCTCTCGAAATACTTCATTGGATAAACATTGGTTATGTTTCTAATATACAACCACATCCATGGCACGCCATCTGCCAGATTCTCGAAGTGCGCTGCTCTTGAGATGCACATTGCCGCCGTGAGCAATCAATAAAGATGCTGGAGACAGAATAATGTTTGATTTCAGGAGAAAAACCGTTGTCGTTTTGTGTTCTTGCCTGAGCACTAATTTATCAGGCTTTGGACGAGGTAATCCTTCATCATCGGCACTACGCTTCGGAACAAGTCCCCCTTCCTGATGTCATCGCGCCAGCTACTGTGACACCTGTTGCTGAGACGCTAGCCACTACCCCTGCGAACAATGCGGCATTGAAGCCGGCGCCTGCCTTCCAATAAGCCGGGCAGCCACCGGTTGATTCAATATCGCCCTCACCAGATGGACCTGACGGTTCCAGTCAGACGATTGCTTGCTGTAATTTGCACCGAGCGGGAAAGACGGCCGATGGCCGTGATCTGAATTGATAAACATTCGCCATGCTGTTCAACGATAACTGGAGGAGACCTCAAAATGAAACATGGGTTATTACTGCGCCGCCTTGGCGCTACGGCAGTCCTGGGATTGACTGTGCTGTTGGCCGGCCAAACTGTCTCAATGGCGGCCGGCATCGGGTCAAACGGAAGCACCACGCTGGCTGTGACGGCCAGCCTCCTGCCATGTGACATCTACGCAAACGGGGGAACGGCTTGCGTCGCCGCGCACAGCACCACACGTGCCCTGTTCGCCAACTACAATGGCCCGCTCTACCAAGTTACCCGGGCTTCGGACAGTACCAAGGAGGACATTGGCGTGCAAGCGAAGGGCGGCTATGCCAAGGCTGGCGACCAGGACGCGTTTTGCTCCGGGACGACGTGCATAATCAGTATCATCTACGACCAGACATCCAACAAGAACGACCTGGCCATTGAGCCAAAGGGAGGTAACGGTGCGGCCGACAACGGGGTTCCAGCGGATGCCCTGCCGGTAACCGCAGGCGGCGTCAAAGTATATGGCGCCTCTTTCTCCGGCCATATGGGTTACCGGAATGTAGTCGGCACGATGGTCGCAAGGAACGGCAGTCCAGAGAGCATGTATATGGTCACCTCCGGCAACCACTTTAACAGCGGCTGCTGTTTCGACTATGGTAACGCCGAAATATCGCTTAATGACACCGGCAACGGACACATGGATGCCATCAATTTCGGCAACGAACGCTGGAGTAATTTTACTGTTAACGGCAACGGCCCCTGGGTGCAAGCCGACCTCGAAAACGGGCTGTTTCAGTCGGAAACGGGGTCGAGCAAAGACACAACCAATACCGGCGACACGGAACCCTACGTGACCGCGATGCTGAAAAACGATGGCCAAAAGAATTTCGCGCTCAAGCACGGTAATGCGCAGAGTGGGGCGCTCTCTACCAGCTATTCGGGCCCATTGCCCACGACAGGCTTTAACCCGACCTACACCCCCATGAAGCAGGAGGGCTCTATTGTTCTGGGCACTGGCGGCGACAACAGCAACGGCTCGATCGGTTCATTTTTCGAAGGGGTGATGACAGCAGGCGTGGCTAGCGATGCCGTCGATAATGCCGTCCAGGCCAACATCGTGAGCGTCGGCTACGGTGGCAAGAGTTCGACCGCAGGAGGGGTACTGAGCCCGGATTCAACTATTTCGTTGAACGCTACCACCCCTTGTTGCACGACGCGATACATCAGTCAACAAAGCGGCGGCACAGCGCAAAGCGGCACGGTGGTCACCGCGGTAATCTCCAGTGCAAGCTCAACTTCCAACGCGCAAGACGGAACGTGGATCCTGCGCGCCGGTCTTGCAGATCAGACCTGCTACTCCTTCGAATCACGTGACTATCCTGGTCAATTCATGCGCCACTATAATTTCCAGATTTACCGGCAGCCCATGGACGGAAGCCAACAGTTCCGGGCGGACGCAACCTTCTGTTCCGAGCCAGGAAAAGTTGGGCAAGGTTTCTCGTTCCATTCCTATAACTACCCGACTCGCTATCTGCGTCACTTCAACAATACTCTTTACGTTAGCAGCAATGGTGGTCCAAATAATTTCGATACGCAAAATGTCTGGATCAACGATGTCAGCTGGCTTGTTACGACGCCTTGGGCGCCCTGAAATCCGCCAGAATCAGTATCGGTCTGTAAGAAAACGGGAGGCGCTTGACGTAGTACGACTGTGCCTCCCTTTTTTTCAGGGCGTCAGGCCGATCCTGTTTTCAGCGTCGGCGCAGTATTGATCGTCGAATCCATGGATTCCCGAGAGACAGAAGAACCCTCGTTGTAGTCGGTGTGCAGCTCGCAAAGCAGGGCGTTCACAGCAAAAAATAATCACGGCCTTCGAGCTGCCCCCGACGCAACGGGTTCCGTGTGCAGTAAGGCGCATAGGACGCATCGACGAAGCGATACATCAGGTGTTCGTCGCGCCCGCGGGGAATGCCCAGGCGCGTAGTTTGAATGACGTGGCCGGGCGTGTGGCCGGTGTCTTCCACCAGCAACACTTCATGATCGAAGCGCTTGGCGTCCCACACCGGCACCTTCAGGTTCAATGCCTTGCACAGCAAAGTCTGCCCGGCGCACAGCTTTTGCGAGGAGCGCGGACGGCCTTGCGTGTCGGGGTTGTTCAACAACATCCGGGCCAGGCTCGCCGGCCCGCTCAATTCATCGATCCACGGATAGGCTGATTTGATCAGTACCGCATTGCCGGCGCCCTGAGCGCTGAAGTTCAGGGAATCTCCGCCTCGGGCGTAATACATATAGATATGGCCGCCATCCAGGAACAAAGCCTTGCGTTTTTCTGTGTAGCCGAGGGACGCGTGACTGCCTTTTTCTTCGCGATAATAGGCTTCGGTCTCGATGATTCTGGCGCTGAGCCACAGCTTGCCGACCCGGTGGCGGATGACTTTGCCCAGCAGGTCCCGGGCCAGCAATTGGGCGTCACGGTCAAAAAAGCGTCGGGTAGTGCCTTGGGCAGGCTGGAGGCGAGGGCGCGAACAGTGCGGCTGGACATGATGAACGGCTTTTATCAAGGCTGATTGAGTGGTGATGATAACAATTTGCAGCTTGATCCCGGCTGAGCATCGATAAATTACTCTCCATTTCGACTATCAACGCGACAGCTAACCACCATCAACATTGATTGTCCTTGCGTATTGCGTAAAAATTATATATGATGATCATCATGGAAAAGCAGGCAATCAAACGAAAAACCGCTGGCCGCAAGGAAATCACGCACGAGCGTATCGTCGAAGTCGCCGCGCGCGCTATCCGACGTAGCGGCTACGCCGGCACTGGTGTCGCTGACATCATGAAGGAGGCCGGCCTGACGCACGGTGGCTTCTACGCCCACTTCAAGTCGCGTGAGGCACTGCTTGCCGAAGCGGCCGACCGCGCCGGTGCAGAGGCAGTGGCCTTGTCGGCGCGCATCGCCGCCGCCGTGCCACCGGAGCAGGCGTTGCCGTCGATAGTGCGCGCCTATTTATCGAAGGAGCATTTCGATGCCATCGAGACTGGCTGTCCGATTTCCGCCCTCGGCTCGGAGATGCCGCGCCAAGCACCCGAGGTCCGGCGTGCGGCCACTCGTCACATCAAGGAGATGATTGATGTCGTTGCCCGCCAGTTGCCCGATTGGGGGCAGCCGGGTGCGCACGAGCAGGCGCTCATGACTATTGCCACCATGGTCGGCACCATGCTGCTGGCGCGTGCTGTCGACGACCCTAAGCTGTCCGAAGGTTTTATCAAGGCGGCGTTGGAAAAACTCGCCCCCGCCGATACTTGATTCTGCGGGTTCCTGTGCTTGCCTTTCCGTCCGACTTAAAATATGATGAGTATAATATTTAGTAATGTGACCATATTCGAATTGATCTAACCAAAATTATTGAAAAGAGGAAACGCATGAAAGCATTCATCGTTGATCATTATGGAAAAAAGGGGAGTTTGCGGGCAGGTGAAGTGCCTGAGCCGGAATTGCGCGACGACGAGGTATTGGTGCAGGTCCACGCTGCCGGTGTGAACCTGTTGGACTCCAAGATTCGGAACGGGGAATTCAAGCTCATCCTGCCTTATCGCACGCCTTTCGTTCTGGGGCACGATGTGGCCGGGGTCGTAACCCGTGTTGGGCCTCGCGTAAAGCAATTCAAGCCTGGCGACGAAGTGTACTCCAGAGCCGATGATTTCCGGATTGGCACGTTCGCTGAATTCGTCGCCGTCAAAGAGGGCTCCCTTGCGATCAAGCCTAAGAATATCACCATGGAAGAGGCTGCCGCCATTCCACTGGTTGGCTTGACGGTTTGGCAAGCACTGGTTGAAAAGGCGAAGCTTAGAAAGGGACAGAAGGTCTTCATCCAGGCAGGTTCTGGTGGCGTGGGCACATTTGCCATTCAATTGGCCAAGCATTTGGGGGCGACTGTGGCCACAACCACAAGCGCAGGCAATGTGGCGTTGGTGAAGAATCTCGGTGCAGACGTGATCGTCGATTACAAGAAAGACGATTTCGAAAAAATTCTGCGTGACTATGACGTGGTTCTGAATAGCCAAGACGGAAAGACGCTTGAGAAGTCTCTGAGGGTGCTCAAGCCCGGCGGAAAGCTCATCTCAATCTCCGGGCCGCCTGATCCCGCGTTTGCTGAGGAAATCAATGCGCCCTGGTTTGTGAAGCAGGTCATGCGCATCCTGAGCTTTGGAATCAGGAAAAAGGCAAAACGCAGAAACGTCAGTTTTTCATTCCTTTTCATGAAAGCCAGCGGAAGCCAGTTACGGCAGATCACAGCTCTCATCGAGTCTGGCGCCATACGTCCAGTGGTAGATAAGGTTTTCCCATTCGCATCTACCAACGATGCGATGGCCTACGTTGAAAGCGGGCGTGCTAAAGGAAAAGTCGTCATCAAGGTCAGATGATTCTTCGCTATTAACGTCTTTGTTCGTTCTTGAATATGATAAACATCATATATTTTGTCAATTTATAACCCAAGGAGTCTCAAATGAATATTAAAGATGCCGTCGTCCTCGTCACTGGCGCCAACCGCGGAATCGGCTTGGCGTTTGCACAAGCGTTGCTTGCTCGTGGCGCCCGCAAGGTCTACGCCGCCGCGCGAAATCCTTCGACGGTTACTTTGCCAGGCGTTCAAGCTTTGCAGCTCGACGTCACCAATCCCGAGGAGGTCGCTGCCGCCGCACTACATGCTGCGGACGTGACGTTGGTCATCAATAACGCCGGCATTGCCCAACCCGGCGGGTTTCTTTCGGAGGACAGTGAAGCGGTTGCGCGGCGCATCTTCGAGACCAATTTCTTTGGAATGCTGAACATGAGCAAGGCCTTCGCGCCGCTGCTCAAAGCCAACGGCGGAGGCGCGCTGCTTAACGTATTGTCGGTCGCGTCGTGGGTAAATGGCGGTGAGTTAGCCGCCTATTCGGCGAGTAAATCGGCCGCGTGGTCGTTGACCAACGCACTGCGCCACGAGCTGGCGGGCCAAAAAACACAGGTACTGGGCTTGCACATGGCCTACGTCGACACCGACCTCACGCGCGGCTTGGACGCGCCGAAAAGCAGTCCTGAGGAGATCGTTCAGCGCGCTCTCGACGGGCTCGAGGCAGGCGCCGATGAAGTGTTGGCCGATGCGTTGACCCAACAGGTCAGGCAAGGACTGACGGCGCCGCGCCCGGTCTACCTTCCCCAAGCCGACTGAGTCCGGAACATCCAACTCGCCCAACGAGCGAGACAACCATGTTATTCACATCTCTCCTGGCATCCTCTCTTCAACTTGACAATCGCATCTTCATGGCGCCGATGACGCGCAATCGAGCTGTGGACGTCAACACTCCCAATGCGCTGATGGCCGAGTACCACGGTCAGCGTGCTTCTGCGGGATTGATCATTACCGAGGGCGCCTCGCCATCGCCTGACGGTTTGGGCTATGCCCGCAGTCCTGGCTTGTTCAACGAAGCACGGGTGCGCGGATGGAAGCTGGTCATCGGTGCGGTGCATGCCAAGGGAGGCAAGATTTTTGTTCAGCTCATGCACACAGGGCGCGTTAGCCATGTCGCCAACCTACCTGCGGGCGGGGAAGTGTTGGGGCCGATGGCCAGCCCTTGCCCAGGAGAGATGTATACCGATTCGCTGGGAATGCAGCCGCACAGCGTCCCTCGCGCAATGACCGAGGACGACATTGCCCATGCGGTTGCTGAATACGTGCAAGCGGCGCGACTTGCGGTCGAGGCCGGATTTGATGGCGTCGAACTATATGCAGCGAACGACTATCCGATGCTCGGAGCTTAATCATGAAAATCAATACCACGAGTCATCTGCTAAAGGCCGCCATCTTCGGCATCACTCTGGCCGCAACATTCCAGTCAACGGCAGCTGAGACGACAGATGCGATGGCCGATGGTTCGCGTCAAAGCCCGCAGACGATCAGCCAAAATTCGGGGGAGTCCTGGAAGAGCGTGCCAACGCAAACCATCTCGGCAGGCGACGTAAACTTCGCGTACCGAGAGCTTGGGAAGAGCAATGGCGGCACACCGGTGGTGTTCCTCGTCCACCTGGCCGGGGTACTGGACAATTGGGACCCCCGGGTCGTGGACGGTATCGCCGCAACGCATCACGTAATTACTTTCGACAACCGCGGCATCGGGGAGTCTAGCGGCACGCCGTCGAATTCGATGGAGCAAATGGCAGACGATGCCATCACCTTCATCAAAGCGATGGGATTCAAGCAAGTCGACCTCTTGGGCCTTTCGATGGGAGGAATGATTGCCCAGGAAATTGTGCTGAAGGAGCCGCAACTCGTCCGCAAGATGATTCTCGCGGGGACAGGGCCAGCTGGTGGCGAAGGCATCAGTTCAGTGACAGGGGTGACTTTGTACGACATGCTCCGGGGCTTCTTTACGAGGCAGGATGCGAAGCAGTTTCTGTTCTTCACACGTACGCCTGGCGGCATAGAGGCAGGTAAAGCGTTCTTGGCACGAATAAAGGAACGCTCGGAAAACCGCGACAAGGAAATCACCATGACCGCGTTCATGGCGCAATTAGAGGCCCTGCGCGCTTGGGGCGCCAAACAGTCTGTGGATTTATCCGTCGTCAAGCATCCCGTGCTCGTTGTCAATGGTGACAATGATCGGATGGTTCCAACGCCGAACTCGCGCGACTTGGCGCGACGGCTGCCGAATAGCGAGCTCATTATTTATCCCGATGCCGGCCATGGCGCATTGTTTCAGTTCCACGACGACTTCGTCAGCAAGTCGCTTGAGTTCCTTCACAAGGCGCAGTAATGCATGCCGCGCCGACGTCGACTAGGTGGTCATCGGCTCCGCCACATGGTGGCCCTGTGCGGAAACGCGGTCGGCGGTGGTTCCATCGCATGCCAAAACATGCTGATTTGCGATGGCTCCATGTTCAGTGCCAGCTAAGGCGTGAGTCAGAGCTTGACCATCACGGCGCGGACCGAGCTTGCCATGTCCCGCATTCCTGTGAAAACCACCTTTGAAACTACGTGCTCCAGCTTATCAGTGGTGACATTGTTGAAGTGATGTGGTGTCAAGGATTGATGGATTACCTGCAGCCGTAGCGTGGCCTGGATCTCTGAAAACGCATAATAAAGTCTGTCGGACTTGCCTTCGCACTTCAATGCAGTTTCGTGAATGCCGCTCAAGACCGTGGCTCCTATGTGATTGCACCGCGTGCCACGCCACACGCCCGGCTGTATGACGGGCGGCGGCAGCCACGTGGCTGTTCAAGCGTCACAATGCAGCGCTTTCAACGATGGCGGTTTTATACGACCAGAGCATCCACACGCTTACTTGTCTTGCACCAGGACTTCGCTGGCGTCCCACAAACGCTTGGCCACGGCGTCGTCGTGCGCCACCGGATTGGGCGATCGCAGCGGCCAGCCGCCCTTACGCGAGGCTTTATCCTTATAGGGGGCGATCTGGCTGTAGTACGCGCCCGATTGCTTTTCCACCTCCGGCGCCAGCAACGCGTGCAAGGTGCTTTGCGCCCCCTCCCACGGCTCGATCATGCCAAACAGACGCAGCACCGGAATCACCAGCAAGCGCTGCAGCCACATCGGCAGCGAGACCTTCATCAGGTTGGTGCGCACAAAACCGGGATTGACACTGGCAACAGTAACGCCGGTGCCGGCCAGGCGGCGGCCGAGCTCGCGCGCGTGCAGCAGATTGGCCAGCTTCGATTGCGCGTAGGCTTCCCAGGAATCGAACTGGCGGCGTTGGTAGTTCAGGTCGTCGAAGTGGATATCGCCTTTGCGGCCCATGGCGAACTCATGGAAAGCGCTCGACAGGTTGACGACCCGCGACGGCGCCCCGGCCTTCAAGGCGTCCGTCAGCAGGTTGGTGAGCAGGAAGTGCCCCAGGTGGTTGACGCCGAACTGCGTTTCAAAGCCGTCCTTGGTGTGGCCGAACGGGGTTTTCATGACACCGGCGTTGTTGACCAAGCCCTGCAGCTGCGGATGATGACGGTTGACTTCGGCGGCGAATGCACGGACCGACGACAGGTCGCCCAGCTCGAGCTGGAACACTTCCAGCTTGGCCGACGGCACCTCGCGGCGGATCTCGGCGGCGACGCGGTTGCCTTCCTGAACGCGGCGCACGCCCATGACGACGGTGGCGCCTTGTTTGGCCAGTTGCTGCATGGTGACCAGGCCGATGCCTGAATTGGCGCCGGTGACGACGTAAGTCTTGCCGGTTAAATCCTTGTTGAGAAGTTCTGAACTAACCATGAGTGGGGTAGGCATATTGCGCTCCGATGTGAGATATAATAAATAAAGAACCAATGGTCTCCAATATATAAGACCACCGGTCTCTTGTCAAGCGCTGCTGCAATCGATACCGTTTCGGCATTTTCGAATATTTCTTCAATTTATTTTATGACAACATCAGAGCCATTCCAACGCGCCCGCCGCCCCGAACAAAAGGAAGAGCGTCGCCTGCATCTTCTGGAAACAGCAAAGGCGGCCCTGCACGGCGGCATGGAGGTTAGCGAACTGGGCTTGAACGAACTAGCGCGCCGCGCCCAGATGACCAAGTCGAATGTGTACCGGTATTTTGAAAATCGTGAAGCATTGTTGCTGGCGCTGCTGGAGGAGGAGTCGGTGCTATGGCAGGAGGAACTGCGCATGCGACTCGCCGCCACACGGCACGCTACGGTGCAACAGATCGCACAAGCCTTCGCGGGCGCGAGCGCGGCCTATCCGCTGATGTGCCGTTTGTTCAGCATCTTGCCGTCCATCATAGAGCACAATGTGTCGCCCGAGCGGCTGACGGAATTCAAGCTGAACTCATTGGCGTTGACGGCTGATGTGGCGGATCAACTGCACCGCAGCGCGCCGACGCTGTCGTTCGCCGCCTATGTCACGTTCCTGCGCCTGGCGATGGCATTGCTGATCGGGCTGTGGCCGCTAAGCCACCCGGCCGAGGCGCTGGCCGATGTGCTGTCGCTGCCGGAACTGCAACCGTTGCGATATGACTTTGAAGCCGACTTTGCGGCGGGCCTGCTGCTGCTGTTGCAAGGTCTGGGGCCGACCTGAGCTTGCCCTGCCGCGCGCATGACCGGATCCTCCTGATTATTCGTGGCAACGGTCGTATGGCAGCAATCGCGGCGACAAGCGGCGGGGGCCAGAGCCAGACTATGGCAGCCCTTATCTCTGATGTTTTCGATATTGCCCAGATAATTGTTATGTGGCAATATTTATAATTAATCATAACACGGTAGGTGAGGTAGCTGGCTGCGCTGTGGATTACTTCCGAATATTGAGGCGCAACATTGAACGTTGCCTTCATCCGCCATTGAAGAACATTTCCGGAGATATCAGATGAAACGTGCAGCAAAGTGGCTGTTTGCGGTGTTGATGTCTATTTTGCTGTTGGCAGCAATATTGCTCGTACACACCTGGTATTTCAAACCGTTGAAAATCGATTGGTTTTACGGCCGAGTGTTTGCGGCGTTCGCACTAGACAGTCCCGAAATGCTGTCATCGCTGCACATCTTGCCGAGCTGGGCCGATTTCTATAGCGCGGATCTGGACGACGTGTCGCCTGCGCAGGATACAAAAAATCTCAATGCATTGAAAAGCGATCTGGCGACGCTCAAGAGCTACGACAGGTCCGGCTTGGACCGCGAAGGTCAATTGTCATACGACACATTGGCTTACTTCTTGCAGATACAGGTGGATGGCGAGCGCTTCCGCGACTATGATTTTCCGGTCAATCAGATGCAGGGCATGCAAAGCGGATTACCGGATTTCATGGTACAGATTCACCAAGTGACGAACAAACGCGAAGCGGAAAACTACATCGCGCGCCTGAACAAGTTCTCGCGCAAGTTTGACCAACTGCTGGAAAGTTTGAAGCTACGCGAGAGCAAGGATTTGGTGCCGCCCCAATTCACGGTGGACAAAGTCGTCGTGCAAATGAAAGGATTCATCGCCAAACCGTCCATGGAAAATATCTTGTTTGTCAGCTTCAAGGACAAGCTGGACAAGATTCCCGTCGAGCAGCTTGATGCCGAAACCCGCGCGCAATTGTTGGCACAAGCTGACCAGGCAATCCAGCATAGCGTCTATCCCGCGTATGGAAAACTGATTGATTATTTCAGTGCTCTGGAGCCGAAGGCCAAGGGCAACTATGGCGCATGGCACTTGCCGGACGGCGACAACTACTATGCGTGGTGTGTGCGCATGCACACAACTACCGATATGACGCCGCAGCAAGTTCACGAGCTTGGTCTGGCGGAAGTCGCCCGCGTAGGTGCAGAAATGGATGCACTGTTAAAAGGCCTGGAATTAACCGACGGCACCATAGGCGCACGCGTGCAACATCTGGCAAGCGACCCCCGGCAGCAATATGCCAATAGCGTTGAAGGTAAGCAGGCGATGCTGGCGCGATACCAGGCAATACTCGATGAGGTCAACCAAGGTCTGGGCCCCGCTTTCGATATCCGGCCGAAACTTGGCGTCGAAGTAAAAGCGGTGCCGGAATTTTCGCAGGCGACCGCTCCTGGCGCGTATTACCAGCCGGGATCCATAGATGGTTCACGTCCAGGCGTGTTCTACGCCAACATGCGCGTCCCCGGCGAAACACCGAAATTCGCAATGCGCACACTGGCGTACCATGAAGGTATTCCAGGCCATCATTTTCAGATTTCGATTGCGCAAGAGCTGAAGGACGTCCCGTTCTTCCGTACGGTGATCCCGTTTACAGCGTACGTCGAAGGGTGGGCGTTATATGCAGAACGGTTAGCCAGCGAACTCGGCTTTGAACGCGATCCGCTCGATAACCTTGGTCGTCTGCGGGACGAAATGATGCGCGCCACACGCCTGGTGGTCGACACAGGTATTCACTATAAGCACTGGACGCGAGAGCAAGCGATCCGTTACATGATGGATAATAGCGGCATGTCCGAAGGCGACGTCACGGCAGAGGTTGAGCGCTATTTTGTCAATCCGGGACAGGCGCTGGCATACAAGGCAGGCATGTTGAAGATTCTCGCGCTAAGGGAGCACGCAAAACAGGCGCTGGGCGCCAATTTCGATCTAAAGAAATTCCACAACGCGGTACTGTCGCACGGTGCGTTGCCGCTTACGATATTGGAGCGCGTTGTCAATGACTGGGTCGATAAGGTCAAGAAGGAAAGCTGACGTGCGATGAGCGCAGCGCCTCTCCATTGTGGATCATGCCGAATGAGGCATTATTGGAGAAAATTGATCGCCTTGATGCTGTTCCCCACTCGACAATAACCGCCAGCCAATAGTCGCCAGCCGAGTCGAATCATAGCGACAGGAGCAACGGATATTCGATGAGAGATTGCTGAAATCATAGTGCCAGAAAAGATAAAAATATTCCTGATTAGTTACGTACCTCAGATTGACCGTGAAAAGCGGTCATTTGCTGATAAAGCGTCATCCCCGCGAACGCGGGGATCCAACTTAAGTAGGTGATTCAACATGGATTCCCGCGTTCGCGGGA
>NZ_JBDTCG010000082.1:0-121957 GCF_039923675.1 Collimonas sp. | reverse complement strand
GATGTAGTCGCGGCTTTCTTTCAGGGCGGCGCGGGAGGAAGCGGCCAGGGTGACCGGCAGATGCGGCGCGCGGGCGACGTCGACCACTTGCTGTGCGCTCAGGTTGAAGCCGTCGATGGTGATGGTTTGGGACATGGGAACTCCAAATTTTTAATAATCTTGACAAGCGCCGCAGGCAAAAGCCGATCGAGCGTTGCTGCTCTCGCTCAACCGGCTTCCTGCGTTGGGGGATTTCCGGCGCAGCGGCTTACTTGGCGCCGGCGGTATACCAGGCGCCGATCAAGGCGCGTTCGTCGTCGGTGATATGCGTCATGTTCGCCAGCGGCATGGCCTTCAGCTGCACCGCTTGCTGATAGATCTTGTCGGCGTGCTGACGGATCAAATCAGGCGTTTGCAGCATGACGCCGGCCGGCGCAGTGGCAAAGCCCGGCTGGGTCGGCTGCGCCGAGTGGCAAGTGGCGCAACGCTGGCCGATGATTTCCTGGATATGCGCCATGTCAGCTACCGGCGCGGCAGCAGTCGTACCCGCTGCGCCAAGCGGCGAATCCAGCTTGGCAACCGGCGCCACTGGTTTGATCGGGCTAGGCGCAATGGCAATCGCTACCGCCAGCAGCAAGGCGACGCCGGCAATCGGATAGCCGATGGACACACGGCCGGCATGACGCAGATTGAAGAAGTGACGGATCAAGGCGCCGGCGGCAATGATCGCCGCCAGGATCAACCAGTTGTACGGATGGCTGTAGGTCATGCCGTAGTGGTTGCTGATCATGATGAACAACACCGGCAACGTGAAATAGTTGTTGTGCACGCTACGTTGCTTGGCCTTCTTGCCGTAGATCGGATCCGGCGATTTACCGACGCGCATCGCTTCCACCAGCTTGCGTTGCCCTGGAATGATCACCATCAGCACGTTACCCACCATCATGGTGCCGATCATGGCGCCGACATGGATGTAGGCGGCGCGGCCGCTCAGCAGATGCGTCAACACATAGGCCGCGGCAACGATGAACAGGTACATGATGATGCCGAGCAGGCCGTCACGTTTGCCCAGCGGCGAACGGCACAGCAAGTCGTAGACGGTCCAGCCGATCACCAGGGTACCGAGGCCGACGCCGATGGCTTGCCAGTTATTGAGGTCGGCGACATCCTTGTTGATCATCATTGCCGAAGCATTGAAGTAGTAAACGATGAACAGCATGGCGAAGCCGGACAGCCAGGTGGCGTAGGCTTCCCATTTGAACCAGTGCAAGTCGTCCGGCAACTCTGCCGGCGCGACCAGGTATTTTTGCGGATTGTAGAAACCGCCGCCGTGGACTGCCCACAACTCTCCGGACACGCCCTTCTTGGCAAGGTCTGAGCCCGGCTTCGGCGGCCGGATCGAATTATCGAGCCAGACGAAATAGAAAGACGCGCCGATCCAGGCGATCCCCGCAATCAAGTGCAGCCAACGCACCAACAGATTGAGCCAGTCGACCCCATACGCTACCAACATTGCATCCATGTCTTCCCCAACATTCTATTGCTCGTCTGCCACCGCGGGCTCTGCAAACGACGGAGTTATCACTCCAATATGGCCGCGAACTTTATATAAGCGTTGTTTTACACCAGCTCCGCTACGACCCACATTCATTTTCCTTCCGCCACACCTGAGATAAAAACGTGGCAGATTCACGCAAGATAAACGCATTGTGATTTTAAAACATGGATTTCCAGATATATTTGACATACGTATATCCATATACCAAAATGTATTGCAAAGGCGCCAGTCAGTATAAGCAAAATAATATAAGCCAGTTTGCAGAAGCCAATAAATGATAAACCACAATAAATATCAACAATAGTAGGAGACACCATGGCTAAGCTGCCCGACCACCTGGATATACATCTGATACGCATCCTGTATCTGCTGCTGTGCGAGAAAAACGTCTCGCGCGTGGCGCTCAAACTGAACCAGCCGCAACCATCGATCTCGGCTTCATTGCGCAAGCTGCGTGAACTCACCGGCGACCCGCTGCTGGTGCGAGGCGCCCGCGGCATGGTGCCGACCCAGCACGGTGAAAGCCTGCTGAAACCTGCCAAACGCATCCTCGAAGAAACCGAACGGCTGTTCGTGCAAAAGACCCCTTTCGTGCCGCAGGCCGAAGCACGCACCTTTCACATCGCCGCGCCGGATTACATGAATACGCCGTTCTTCCTGGAAGTGGTGGCGCGCCTGCGCCGCGAATCGCCCAAGAGCCGCATCGTGATCCATGCGCTGGGACCGGAAACCGACTACGTCAGACTGCTGTCCGATGGTGATCTGGACCTGGTGATCGCCAACTGGGACGAGCCGCCGGCCCACCTGCATTTATCGAAACTGTTCGACGATCCGATCGTCTGCCTGATGCGCGCCGACAGCGCCTACGCCAAGCGCACCGGGCCGGACCAGATGACGGTGGAAGACTATCTGTCGCTGCCGCACGTGGCGCCGTGGCAGGTGCTGCCCGGTTATCACGGCATCATCGATTCCTTCCTCGACAGCCAGAACCTGAACCGCAATGTAGTGGTCGAATCCGCCTATTTCGGCATGCTGCCGTATATGGTCGCGCAAACCGACCTGGTGCTGACCACCGGCCGCCAGTTCGCGCGCTTCTATGAAAAGACCTTGGCGCTGAAAAGCTTTACCTTGCCGATCAAATTCCCGCCGATGCGCTTTTACCAACTATGGCACGAACGGGTGCACCAGGCCACCGAGCATAAATGGCTGCGGGAGCAAATAGGGATTGCTGCCAAGGCGATGCTGGCGAAGTAAAAAAACAACAAAATTTCTCTATAACAACGCATTTTTGTCATATATCCAAATACATAAATCAACTATCAGGCAAGCTATATATCGTGGGGTCTCGGGCAAAGTAGTATCGAAGCGCACGAGCCCTGTTCAACCCGCAGGTGACTTGTGAAGGCTGTGGCGGATCAAGCCGGTCGGGCAGGAAATTAAAAGACCGGATGGATACCGCTGCCAGCACTAAAATCATAAATAGCGCCTAGGAGACACATGATGAACAGCAGCACAGATCCGGTAGATGAAATACTCCCCGTAGGAAAACTGGCCGCGCTCGGCCTGCAGCACGTGCTGGTAATGTACGCCGGTGCAATCGCGGTGCCACTGATCGTCGGCGGCGCCCTCAACCTGGCAAAAAGCGACATCGCTTTCCTGATCAGCGCCGACCTGTTTTGCTGCGGCCTGGTGACCCTGATCCAGTGCCTGGGTTTCTGGAAATTCGGCATCAAGATGCCGGTCATGATGGGCGTCACCTTCGCCGCAGTCGGTCCGATGGTGGCGATGGCGGGCAACCCGCAGTTGACCATCGTGCATATCTACGGCGCGGTGATTGTCTCCGGCATATTCTGTGTTTTGGCAGCGCCCTACATGAGCCGCCTGATGCGCTTCTTCCCGCCGGTGGTGACCGGCACGGTGATCAGCGTCATCGGCATTTCCCTGATGGGCGTCGGCATCAACTGGGCCGCCGGCGGCCAGCCGGTCATCGGCAAGCTGGTCGATGGCGCCTTCATCAAGATTCCCAACCCGGACTACGGTTCGCCGACCAGCCTCGGTATCGCGCTGATCGTGCTGGTGTCTATCCTGCTGATCACCAAATACGTCAAAGGCTTCATCGCCAACATCTCGGTGCTGACCGGCATGGCGATCGGTTTCGTCATCGCCATGGCGATGGGCAAGATCAGCTTCTACGGCCTCGGCGATGCCGAATGGTTCGCCTTCATCCGGCCGTTTCACTATGGCTGGCCGAAGTTCGATATCGGCTCGATCATCAGCATGTGCCTGGTGATGATCGTCACCATGATCGAATCGACCGGGATGTTCATTGCACTGGGCGAAATCGTCGGCAAGAAAATCGATGATAAAACCTTGGCGCGCGGTTTGCGCGTGGATGGCCTGGGCAGCGTGATCGGTGGCATTTTCAATACATTTCCCTACACTTCGTTCTCGCAGAATATCGGCCTGGTAGGCGTCACCGGCGTGCGCAGCCGCTACGTGTGCGCCGCCGCCGGCGTGATCCTGATGCTGTTCGGCCTGTTTCCGAAGATGGCGCATGTCGCTGCTTCGATTCCGCAATTCGTGCTGGGCGGCGCCGGTATTGTCATGTTCGGCATGGTGGCGGCCACTGGCATCAAGATCTTGTCGGGCGTGGATTTCCAGCGCAACCGTAATAATCTGTTCATTGTCGCCGTCAGTTTCGGCGCCGGCATGATCCCGATCGTGGCGCCGAGCTTTTTCGACAAGATGCCGTTGTTCCTGTCGACCATTTTGCATAGCGGGATTCTGCTGGCTTCCAGTATGGCGGTTTTGCTGAACCTGTTTTTCAATGGCAAAGGCTCAAGCGAAGACAGCCGTGCGCATGCAATGGCGGCGGCGCAAAGCTCTGATCACTAAACGCAAGAAAATTGCAGGCCGGGCTAGCGCAGCACAGCCTGCGAGTACACTATTTTGAAGTAACCGAGGAAGCGGGTACGGCCCGCGAATGACATAAATGACAACACTAGAACAATTGAACAGCGCCGATGCGCAAGCCTTCGTCGCGACCTTGCACGGCATCTACGAACACTCGCCGTGGATCCCCGAACGCGCAGCGGCCCAACGGCCATTCGCCAACATCACGGCGCTCAAGCTGGCGATGCAGGCGGCCGTCAGCAGCGCCACGCGGGAAGAACAGCTGGGCCTGATCCGTGCCCACCCGGAGCTGGCCGGCAAGGCCGCCATCGCCGGCGAATTGACGGTGGAGTCGACCGGCGAGCAAGCCAAGGCCGGCCTCAATCTGTGCACGGCGGAAGAATTCGCCACGCTGCAAAAGCTTAATGCCGATTACAACAAGAAATTCGGTTTCCCCTTCATCCTCGCGGTCAAGGGCGCCGATGGCCAGGGCTTGTCGCGCCAGGCCATCATCGCCACCTTCAGCCGCCGCCTGAAAAACCAGTTCGACGACGAATTGGGAGAAGCCTTGCGCCAGATCGGCCGCATCGCCGAGATGCGCACCAACGACCTGCTCGGCTACTCGCCCGAGCTGGGCAAGACCATCATGCACTGGGCCGAACAGATCGGCGCCTGGAGCGACGACGACAACGGCCTGACCTGCGCCTACATGACCGACAGCCATCGCCGCACCGCCGCGCAAATCGCCGGCTGGATGCGCGAAGCCGGCATGCAGGCCGAGATCGATGCGGTCGGCAATGTGGTCGGACGCTACCTGTCCGACAATCCATCGGCGAAAACGCTGATGACCGGCTCGCACTACGACACCGTGCGCAACGGCGGCAAGTACGATGGCCGCGAAGGCATCCTGCTGCCGATCGCCATCGTCAAGCACTTGCATGAGCGCGGTGAAAAACTG
The DNA here is from genome assembly GCF_039923675.1 of Collimonas sp. GTDB lineage: Bacteria > Pseudomonadota > Gammaproteobacteria > Burkholderiales > Burkholderiaceae_D > Collimonas. The sequence continues at coordinate 116,570 of NZ_JBDTCG010000082.1, read as the reverse complement.
CCATTCCATTTTGAAATCGTCGGCTTCTCCGAAGAAGAAGGCGTGCGCTTCAAAAGCACTTTCCTCGGCAGCAATGCGATCATCGGCCAGTTCAATATGGAACTGCTGAACAATCTCGACCGCGACGGCATCAGCATGCGCGACGCCCTGCTGCAAGCCGGCCACGATCCTGCTGCGATTCCTGCCATCGGCCGCAATCCGGCTGATTTGCTGGGCTATGTCGAGGTACATATCGAGCAAGGACCGGTCCTGTTGAATCGTGACCTGCCGGTCGGCATCGTTACGTCGATCGCCGGCAGCTGCCGTTATATGGTCCAGCTGAAAGGTGTCGCCAGCCACTCCGGAACTACGCCCATGTCGATGCGCAAGGACGCCGCCACGGCAGCCGCTGAAATCGTACTGTACGTAGAAAAACGCTGCGCGCAAGATCAGCATGCATCGCTGGTCGGCACGGTTGGTCAGTTGCAAGTACCGAACGGTTCAACCAATGTGATCCCAGGCGCATGCGTGTTCTCGCTGGATATTCGCGCTGAAGACGATGTCGTGCGCGATGCGGCAGTGGCAGATGTGCTGCGCCATATCGACGCGGTCTGCGAACGTCGTTGCGTCGAAGCCAATGTCGAAAAAATGGTGTCGGCGCCGGCCGCGCCTTGCGCATCCTGGCTGATGGAGCAGTTGTCCGCCGCCACCGAACGGGCTGGCGTCAATCCGTTCAAACTCGCTTCCGGCGCCGGTCATGACGCCATGACCATCGCTAAAATAACCGACGTCGCCATGCTCTTCACGCGTTGCGGCAACGGTGGCATCAGCCACAATCCATTGGAAACAATGACTGCGGACGATGCCGAAGTATCGGCGCAAATCTTGCTGGATTTCCTACGCCGCTTCACACCAAAGTCTTGAACCAGCGCATTTGGAAATCACTGGATCTCATGTCATGTCTAAAACTCTATTAATAAAAAATGCGCGCGTCGTCGTCACCATGGACGATGCGCGTCGAGAAATTGCCGGCGGTGCGGTCTTCATCCGCGACAACGTGATCGAGCAGGTCGGCAACAGCGCCGACCTGCCGAAAACCGCCGACGAAGTCATCGACGCCGGCAATCACGTGGTCATTCCAGGCTTGGTGAACACCCATCACCATATGTACCAAAGCCTGACCCGCGTGATCCCGGCGGCGCAGAATGGCGAGTTGTTCAACTGGCTGACCAACCTGTATCCGATCTGGGCCAACCTGACGCCGGAAATGATCCAGGTCTCGACCCTGACCGCGATGGCGGAACTGATCATGTCGGGCTGCACTACCAGCAGCGATCACCTTTACATCTATCCGAACGGCTGCAAGCTCGATGACAGCATCGAAGCGGCGCAGCAGATTGGCATGCGCTTCCACGCGGCACGTGGTTCGATGAGCGTCGGCCAGTCGAAAGGCGGCTTGCCGCCGGACCGCGTGGTGGAAGATGAACAAGCCATCCTGAAGGATACCCAGCGCCTGATCGAGACTTACCACGACAGCAGCCGCCACGCGATGCAGCGCATCGTGGTAGCGCCCTGCTCCCCGTTTTCGGTATCGCGCGACCTGATGCGTGAATCGGCTGTACTGGCGCGCCAGCATGGCGTTTCACTGCACACCCACCTGGCGGAAAACGCCAACGACATTGCCTACAGCCGCGAGAAATTCAACATGACGCCGGCCGAATATGCAGAAGATTGCGGCTGGGTCGGCCATGACGTCTGGCATGCGCATTGCGTACAGCTCGACGATGAAGGCATCTATATGTTCGCCCGCACCGGCACCGGCATCGCCCACTGCCCGTGCTCCAACATGCGGCTGGCCTCCGGCATTGCACCGATCCGCAAGATGGTCGACGCCGGCGTTGCGGTCGGCATCGGCGTCGACGGTTCCGCCTCCAACGACGGCGCCCACATGCTGGGCGAAGTACGGCAAGCGATGCTGTTGCAACGGGTCGGCTTCGGTCCCGATGCGATGACGGCGCGGCAAGCGCTGGAACTGGCGACGCTGGGCGGCGCCAAGGTGCTCAACCGCGACGATATCGGCTCCCTGAAACCGGGCATGTCGGCCGATCTGGTGCTGTTCGATTTGAATAAGGTCGGCTTCGCCGGCGGCTGGCACGATCCGGTGGCGGCGCTGGTGTTCTGCACGCCGGCGGATGTCGCCTACAGCATCATCAATGGCCGCGTGGTGGTGCGCAACGGCCAGTTCACTACGGTGGACCTTGGCAATGTGCTGGAGCGCCATAACAAGCTGGCTTTGTCGCTGGCTGAAGCTGCGCGCTGATCAACAACGCTCTGCAACGACCATGGCCGCGGCGTGATCCGCGGCCATTTTTTATGGCATCGCAGAATTTCAGATTGCTGAAAACTGTTGCGCCAAATGGTGCGCGCGGAAGTGCTCCACCACATAATCGACGAACACTCGGGTCTTGGCCGGCAGCAGCTTTTGCGCGGCGAAGTAAATCGACAAAGTACCGCCATCGATATACCAGTCCGGCAGTACCCGCACCAGACGCTTGTCGAGCAGGAACGGCAAGGCATTCGGCATGCTGATCAAGGCAATCCCCAGCCCCATCTGCGCGCTTTCGCAAGCGGCTTCTGGATCGCTCATGGTCATGCGCACGCGTAGCGTCACCGGTGCTTGTTGATGATCGCGATTGCGCAGCGGCCATGGCCGTACCCTCCCTGTCTGCGGCGAGCGGATAAAGATGCCGTCGAAGGTATCCAGCTCGGCTGGCGACTTCGGCGCTTTCTTGCCTTTGAAATAATCCGGCGCCGCGACCAGTATCCGGTGCGCCGGCCCCAAGTTGCGCGCCACCACACCGGGCGGCAGTTCGAAGCCGCCGCCGATGGCGGCATCAAAGCCCTGGGCGATCAGGTCGACCTGGCGGTTATCGAAGTGCCAGTCGGGCGATATGGCCGGGTATTTCGCCAGGAACGGCGCCAGCAACGGCGCCATGTAGGCGCGGCCAAAGCCGGTTCCCATGCTGACCTTGAGCACGCCGGCCGGCCGCCGGCGCTGGCCAGGTTGTCGACCGCGGCCTGAATAGCCACCAGACTAACCCGCACCTCATGCAAGAAACTCTCGCCGGCCTCGGTCAGGGCCAGGCTGCGCGTGCTGCGCTGGAACAGGCGCACGCCCAGCCCGGCTTCCAGGCGCGCCACATGACAGCAGGCGGCCGCATCATCAACATCGGCAGCACCAACGCCGACCGCATGCCGTTTGCCGGCGGCGGCCCGTATGCGATGAGCAAATCGGCGCTGGTCGGCCTGACCAAGGGCCTGGCGCGCGACCTCGGTCCGCGCGGCATCACCATCAACAATGTGCAGCCGGGCCCGGTCGATACCGACATGAATCCGGCCAGTGGCGATTTCGCCGAGACGCTGAAGGCCATGATGCCGATCGGCCGTTATGGCAAGGATGAGGAAATCGCCGGCTTTGTGGCCTATCTGGCGAGCCCGGAAGCGGCTTATATCACTGGCGCCAGCTTGAGCATTGACGGTGGATTTTCGGCCTGACATTAGAAAATATCAGGGGCCGGGGAGCGAAAGGCGATTCAGGATTGAACCGTCTTTTTTTTGCGGAAGTGCGTGATATTTCTGCCGCCCGGACCTCTTCTTGACCTTGGATTACGTGGTTTTCCCATGTGTATAATGATAATCTTATTATCATCTCAGCCGGCCTATTCCATGGAATCCAAAACTGCACGACTGACCATCCTGATCGATCCCGTGAAGAAGAAAGCGTTCGACGAGCTATGCCTTGCGCAAGACTTGACGCCATCGCAGGTGATACGGCAAATGATCCGCGAATACCTTGAGCTCCATCATGTCGATTACGCGACCAAAACCACCGTCAAGGCGCCTAAGCTCAATAAAAAGTAAGTCCGTAACCATGTCGTTCGATAGCCGGGCGCGGCAACATGCCACGTCCGTCTGATCTCCCCCGGAAAAACATCCATCAAGCTGCAACCGTCAACTTTACCCAGGTCGCTCGGGCGGTTTCGCACAACATCCTCCTCTTTTCAGCCTGCACCGGTCATATCCATGCAAAACAACACTGCTTTAATTCCGGGCAGATGAGTATGGTATGATGATTTATGATCATTACATGATAATGGTATGGTAATGAATAGAGACACGCAGGTCATCAAGTTCTTCAGGAAACGGATCCCGGCATTTGTCTGTGTCCCGGGATGCCATGACTGTTGCGGCCCGGTGCTGACTTCAACCGTGGAAATGGCCCGGCTGCCGCGCAAGACCGTACAGGAGCAGGAAGCTGCGCTGGAGGCGCTGAGCTGCCCGCATCTGGGCGCCGACGGCTGTCAGGTGTACGAAGAGCGGCCGCTGGTCTGCCGGCTGTTCGGCACCACCCCGAAGCTGGCTTGCCCGAATGGCAAGCGGCCTAGAGTGATGATCGATCCGCTGATAGAAGAACAGATTTTTAGCTTTTTCTCGCAGACGCGCCACGTGCTGGTTTGATACCCGGCTTTCTCCGATGCTATTGAAACGACCACATGCTTCTAGATAATATCTGCGACCTTGCGAAATTTTCCGCTGAAGGCCGTCCCTTCATTTATAAAAATTCGCATTCGATTTCCCTGTTGTTCGACGGCAGCGCAATACAGAGTGAGATGTACCTCAGTGCGCCGGATGAACTCCTGCTCGGGTACACCATTACCATGATGGGATTCCTGCTGTTCAACGACAACCCGAAGTCGATCGCGATGATTGGCCTGGGCGGCGGCTCCATGCTGAAATATTGTTATCGCCATCTGCCGCATGCCGCCATCGTCGTGGCCGAGAACAATCCGGACGTCATTGCCCTCAGAAAACATTTTCACATCCCGGAAGACAGCGACAGGATGCAGATCCGTTGCATGGACGGCGGCAAGCTGGTGCGCGACGCCGATGGCGACTATGACATCCTGTTGGTGGACGGCTTCGACCGCTCCGGCCAACCCCCTCAGTTATGTAGCCAGATGTTCTACGATGACTGCTACCAGGCATTGGCGCAGGAAGGTATGATGATAGTGAACTTGCTCGGTAATAATAAGGATACGGGCGTGTATCTCGACCGCATTCAATGCAGCTTTGACGGCGCAGTGGTGGCCATTGACGCGCGGGAATCCGGCAACCGCATCGTTTTCGCCTGCAAAGGACCGTTGCTCGACACAGCTGAACAGACCTTGAACAAGCGATTAAAAGATTTATCTCCGCGAAATGCCCTGATGCTGCGCCTGACAGCGCAAAACATCATGCAACAGCGCCGGAACGACAGACTTGCCGCAGCGCTCGCCTGAGCGCCTGCCAATTACGCCGAACGCTCCGCTCACCATTGCATGCCATGACCGCAACCAGCCCTTTCGAAGTATTGCTCAAACAAAGCGGCGGGCAGCCGTTCGTGTTTGACAACGACGACACCCGGACACTACATTTCGATCATAAATACGTGCAAAGCGCGATGTCGATTTCAGCGCCAGAAAAGCTGGTGCTGAGCTACACGCGGGCGATGATGGGTTTCCTGTTGTTTCAGACTGAACCCAGACACATCCTGCTGATCGGCCTGGGCGGAGGCTCGCTTGCCAAATACTGCTACCGCCATTTACCAGCCGCTCGCATCACCGTGCTGGAATTGAGCGCCGAGGTGATTGCGTTGCGCGACGAATTCATGATTCCCGCCGACGACGAGCGCTTCCAGGTCATCCATGCCGACGCCGCAGCCTACATGCAGACACCACAAGACAATCTCGCCGATATCATCATGCTGGACGGCTTTTCTGCCGATGGCCCGGCCGATGAACTCAGCACCAGTGATTTCTATGCCGCCTGCTTACGCGCGCTTGCTCCTGGCGGCATCCTGGTCTCCAATTTATGGGACCGCCCTGCCTTCCTGGTCGACGCCATCGCGCAAGCGCTGTCGGCATCCGACTGGCGCATATGGTGGTGCAGGACCAGTGATAGCCACAACTGCATCGCCTTCTTCGTCAGCGGAAACGTCACCGAGACTTTCCGGTCACGGATTCTCAGCCGGGCGAAAAAGCTGGACGCCCACTTTGGACTGCAGCTAGAGGAACTGGTGCCCTCGTTCCAGCTGGTCAGCGATCAGCCGGAAGAGCTCGGGTAAACGCCGCGCCATAAAAAATCCCCGACACTTGCGCATGGGGGAATTTTCGGGACAGAAGGCAGACAGTATTTACTGCGCCCAGATTTCCGCCAGACGCAACAGATTGGTGCTGCCCGGCTGGCCGAACGGCATGCCGGCGGTAATCGCGATCTGGTCGCCGACCTTGGCGAAACCTTCCTTGAACGCCGTCTGGCAAGCCGCGGTCACCATTTCGCTTTCATTATGGATCTGCTCGCTGATGGTGGAATGCACGCCCCACACCAGTGCCAGGCGGCGCGCTGTCGCCAGCTTGGGCGTGATGCTGAGAATCGGCGCCATCGGCCGTTCACGCGCGGCGCGCAAGCTGGTGTGGCCGGAACTGGTATAGGTGACGGTCACCTTGGCGCCAATGATGCGGGTGACATCGCGCAAGGCCGAGCAGATGGCGTCGCCGCGGTTCGGCAACGGCGTTTCGTGCTGCGCGTCCAGCATGTTCTGGTACAGCGGGTCGCGCTCGACTTCGGTGATGATGCGGTCCATGATCGCCACCGCCGGGATCGGGTAGGCGCCGCTGGCCGACTCGGCCGACAGCATCACGGCGTCGGCGCCGTCGTATATGGCGCTGGCGACGTCGGACGCTTCGGCACGGGTCGGCACCGGCGAAGTGATCATCGATTCCAGCATCTGGGTAGCGATCACGATCGGCTTGCCGTGCTGGCGACAGACGCGCAGGATGCGCTTTTGTACGCCCGGCACGCGCTCCGGCGGCAATTCCACGCCGAGATCGCCGCGCGCCACCATGATGGCGTCGGAGACCTGGACGATGGCGTCCAGCTGTTCCAGCGCCGCCGGTTTTTCCAGCTTGGACAAAATGCTGGCGCGGTCGCCGATCAGAGCGCGTGCTTCCAATACATCTTCCGGCCGCTGCACGAAAGACAACGCGATCCAGTCGACCCCCAGTTCCAATGCAAATTTCAGGTCGCGCTTGTCTTTTTCGGTCAGCGCCGGGATCGGCAATACGGCATCCGGGACGTTGACGCCTTTGCGGTCCGACAAGCTGCCGCTGTTGACCACCCGCGTGTGGATGGACTGGCCATCACAAGACAAGACTTCGAGCCGTACCTTGCCGTCATCCAGCAGCAAAGCCTGGCCGCTGGCGATCACTTCAAACAGTTCCGGATGCGGCAGACAGACGCGTTCGCTGCTACCCGGTGTCGGATCGCGGTCGAGGGTGAATTCCTGGCCCGCGTGCAATTCGATCTTGCCATCGGCGAACTGGCCGATGCGCAGCTTCGGGCCTTGCAGGTCGGCCAGGATGGCAATCGGCCGGCCGACAGTTTTTTCCACCGCACGCACGATGTCGTAGCGTTGCTGATGATCGGCATGGCTGCCGTGGCTGAAGTTGAAACGGAAGACGTCGGCGCCTGCTTCAAACAAGGCCTGGATGGTGCTCTGGTCCGCGCTGGCAGGACCGAGCGTGGCGACGATTTTTGCTTTACGTTGGCGGCGCATATTAAATTTTCTTTAAAGGAACAAGCAATGAATAGGGTCTCGAACAATTCCCACTACGTCATTCCCGCGCACGCGGGAATCCATGGGAGCGCCTAGCTGGGGGGCCTAGCTGGGAGTGCTTGGCCTTTCGTACGTAATTTGGATCCCCGCGTTCGCGGGGATGACGGCGGGTTAAGGCGATCACTTGATGAACAAAACGGTTGAACCGTTTTCTTAGAGAATCAGAATAGCTCTGAAATCATTGACGTTGGTGCGGGTCGGCCCGCTGACTACCAGGTCCCCCAGCGCGCTGAAGAAACCGTAGCCGTCGTTGTTGTCCAGCATGGCGCGCGGGCGCAGCCCCAGTTCCGCTGCCCTGCGCATCGAATCCGGCTGGTAGATGGCGCCGGCGTTGTCTTCCGAGCCGTCGATGCCATCGGTATCGCAGGCGATTGCGTGGATATCCGGGAAGCCGTCCAGCGCCGCCGCCAGGCTCAGCAGGAATTCCGCATTGCGGCCGCCGCGCCCTTTGCCACGCACCGTCACGGTGGTTTCACCGCCGGAAATCACTACGCATGGTTTGCTGAACGGTTGGCCGCGACGTGCGATCTGGCGCGCCAGCGCTGCATGCGCCAGGCCGATATCGCGCGCCTCGCCTTCCATTTCGTCGGACAGGATGTAGGGCGTCAGGCCGGCGGCAACCACCGTTTCTGCGGCCGCATCCAAGGCATCCTGCGCAGTCGCAATCACGTAATGCTGATTGCGTTCCAGGCGCGGATCGCCGGGTTTGGCGGTTTCGTCCTTACCGGACTCCAGATGCTTAAGAATGGCTTCAGGCGTTTCGATATGGTATTTGCGCAGCACCGCCAAAGCGTCGGCGCAAGTGGTCGGATCAGCCAGGGTCGGGCCGCTGGCGATGATGCCGGGATCGTCGCCCGGGATATCGGAAATCATCAGCGTCACGACCCGCGCCGGCGCGCAGGCCAGCGCCAGCCGGCCGCCCTTGATGGCCGACAGGTGCTTGCGCACGCAATTCATTTCAAAAATAGTGGCGCCGCTTCTGAGCAGCGCCTTGTTGATTGCTTGTTTCTGTTCCAGCGTAATGCCGGCCGCCGGCAACGCCAGCAAAGCCGAACCGCCGCCGGAAATCAGGCACAGCACCAGGTCGTCGGCAGTCAAACCCTTGACCATTTCCAGCATGCGCGCCGCAGCCTGGCGGCCGGCTTCGTCCGGCACCGGATGTGAAGCCTCCACCACCTCGATGCGCTTGCAGTCCGCCCCGTGGCCGTAACGCGTCACCACCAGACCCGTGATCTCGCCTTGCCAGTGATCTTCCACCGTCTTGGCCATGGCAGCCGCGCCTTTACCAGCGCCGATCACCAGTGTACGACCTTTGCCGGACGGCGCCGGGATCTTGGCCAGGTATGCCGGCAGGCATTTCGAGGCGCTGACGGCGTCGACCGCGGCCTGGTACATGTCGAGAAGGAGCTGGCGGGGCTTGATGCTGTTCGCGGTAGTCATGCTGTGTACCTTGGAGTGTCTCTAAACAGCCTTCTAGGCTGGGATTATTCTATATGACAAACTACTTGCAGGCCGGAACAGCGAAGCGTCATCCGACCTGCGTCTACTATATTACGCTTTGGCGATGTCGTGGTTGGACATGATTTCAATCGCACGGCACAGCGCCGAGTGATCGAGGCCGCTCAAGCCGTGCGCTGCGCAGGAATTCATCAGCTCTTGCGCCGTAGCTGTGTTCGGCAACGATATACCCAAAGCCTTCGCGCCTTGCAAGGCCAGGTTCAGATCCTTCTGGTGCAATTCAATGCGGAAGCCCGGATTGAAAGTACGCTTGACCATGCGTTCGCCATGCACTTCCAGGATACGCGAAGCAGCGAAACCGCCCATCAGCGCCTGACGTACGCGCGCCGGATCGGCGCCTGCCTTGGAAGCAAACAACAACGCTTCGGCCACCGCCTGGATGTTCAGCGCGACAATAATCTGGTTGGCCACCTTGGTAGTCTGGCCATCGCCGTTACCGCCGACCAGCGTGATGTTCTTGCCCATCAGTTCGAACAAAGGCTTGGCGTCGTTGAACGCGCCTTCGGAGCCGCCGACCATGATGGTCAGCGATGCCGCCTTGGCGCCGACTTCGCCGCCGGATACCGGCGCATCCAGGTATTCGCAACCCAGGGCGTTGATCTTCTTGGCGAAACCCTTGGTGGCGATCGGCGAGATCGAGCTCATGTCGATCACGATCTTGCCGGCCGTCAGGCCTTCTGCCACGCCTTTTTCCGCGAACAGTACTGCTTCGACGTGTGGGGTATCCGGCACCATGACGATGATGATGTCGGCGCGCTTGGCGACTTCGGCGCCGGACGTACAGACGGTGGCGCCGCCGTCGATCAGTGCCGCCGGTGGATTCTTCTGGTCATGCAGGTACAGCTTGTGGCCGCCGCGTTGCAGGTTTTCCGCCATGGGCGCGCCCATGATGCCGAGTCCGATAAAGCCAACTTTTGCCATGATATTTCTCCGTAATTTTATGTAAATTTATGCCGGGATTACAGGCCGTGCGCAGCGCGCCAGCCCAGACCGTCTACCGTGCCGGCCTTCGGCTTGTACTCGCAGCCGATCCAGCCGTCGTAGCCGATCTCTTCCAGGAACTTGAACAGATAGTGGTAATTGATTTCGCCTGTGCCCGGCTCGAAGCGGCCCGGGTTATCCGCCAGCTGCACATGCTTGATTTGCGCCAGGTTGGCCTTGATGGTGTTGGCCAGCTCGCCTTCCATTCTTTGCATGTGATAGATGTCGTATTGCACAAACAGGTTGCTCGAACCGGTGGCCTTGATCAGTTCCAGCGCCTGATGCGTGCCGGTCAGGAAGAAGCCAGGAATATCGAAGCTGTTGATCGGTTCGATCAACAGACGGATACCCGCAGCCTGCAGCTTGTCGGCGGTAAATTTCAGGTTGCTGACCACGGTTGCCTGCGCCAGCTCGCTGCTGACGCCGACCGGCACAATGCCGACCAGGCAATTCAGCTGCTTGACGTTCAACACCTTGGCGTAACGGATCGCATCGTCGACGCCCTGCTGGAATTCGCTGACGCGGTCCGGATGGCAAGCGATGCCGCGCTCGCCTGCTTCCCAGTTGCCTGCCGGCAGATTGTGCAAGACCAGTTCCAGGCCGTTGGTGCTCAGCTTGTCAGCCAGCTGGTCGGCGCGGAATGCATACGGGAACAGGAATTCGACTCCTTTGAACCCGGCCTTGGCTGCAGCATCGAAGCGGTCCAGGAACGGCAGCTCGGTGAACAGCATGGTCAGGTTGGCGGCTAATTTTGTCATGTCGTCTCTCCTGAATTCAGTCCAGCAAGGAAACCGCAGTTGGTGCATCCGCGCGGTTCTTGGCGAGTTCTTCGAACTCGTTGATGTTGTCGATTTCGGTACCCATGGAAACGTTGGTGACACGCTCCAGGATGATTTCCACCACCACCGGCACGCGGAACTCCTTCATCCAGCGCTTGGCTTGGGCGAAGGCGTCCTGGATGGCATTCGGATCGGTGACGCGGATCGCCTTGCAACCGAGGCCTTCGACGACTGCGACATGGTCGACGCCGTAGCCGTTGAGTTCCGGCGCGTTGATATTTTCAAACGCCAACTGCACGCAATAATCCATCTCGAAACCGCGCTGCGCCTGACGGATCAGGCCGAGGTAAGAGTTGTTCACCACCACATGCAGGTAAGGCAGGTTGAATTGCGCGCCTACCGCCAATTCTTCGATCATGAACTGGAAGTCGTAGTCGCCCGAAATCGCCACCACTTCGCGCTTCGGATCGGCGACGCACACGCCCAGCGCGGCAGAAATGGTCCAGCCCAAAGGACCGGCCTGGCCACAGTTGATCCAGTGCCGTGCGTGGTACACGTGCAAGAATTGCGCTGCAGCGATCTGCGACAAGCCGATGGTGCTGACGTAGCAGGTGTCGCGGCCGAAGGCTTTGTTCATTTCTTCGTACACGCGTTGCGGCTTGACCGGCACGTTTTCAAAGTGAGTGCGGCGCTGCATGGTGCGCTTGCGCTCCTGGCACTCGGCCAGCCATGCTGAACGGTCTGGCAATTTGCCGGCCGCTTTCAATTCCTTGGCGACTTCGACGAACAGCGTCAACGCCGCTTTCGCGTCCGAGACGATGCCGTAATCCGGACCGAACACGCGGCCGATCTGGGTCGGCTCGATATCAACGTGAACGAACTTGCGGCCCTTGGTGAATACTTCGACCGAACCGGTGTGACGATTGGCCCAACGATTGCCGATGCCAAGCACAAAGTCGGAAGCCAGCATGGTGGCGTTGCCGTAGCGGTGGCTGGTTTGCAAACCGACCATGCCTGCCATTTGCGGATGATCGTCAGGGATCGCGCCCCATGCCATCAAAGTCGGGATCACCGGCACGCCGGTCAATTCGGCAAACTCGACCGCAAGATCGGCTGCGTCAGCATTGATCACGCCACCGCCGATGGTCAGCAATGGGCGCTCTGCTTCATTCAGCATGGTCAGCGCTTTTTCGATCTGCTTGCGCGAAGCGGCCGGCTTGTAGACTGGCAGCGGTTCGTAGGTGTCCGGATCGAATTCGATCTCGGCCATTTGCACGTCGAACGGCATATCGATCAGCACCGGGCCTGGACGGCCGGAGCGCATGATGTGGAAAGCTTGCTGGAATACGCGCGGCAGCAAAGCCGATTCACGCACGGTGACCGCCCATTTGGTTACCGGCTTGGCGATCGATTCAATATCGACGGCCTGGAAGTCTTCCTTGTACAAACGAGCGCGCGGCGCCTGGCCGGTAATGCACAGGATCGGAATCGAATCGGCCTGGGCCGAGTACAAACCGGTGATCATGTCGGTGCCGGCCGGGCCGGAAGTGCCGATACAGATACCGATATTGCCTGGGTTGGCGCGGGTGTAACCCTCTGCCATGTGCGATGCGCCTTCAACGTGGCGCGCCAAGACGTGCTCAATCCCGCCGTGGCGTTTCATTGCCGAGTAGAACGGGTTAATTGCGGCACCCGGCACGCCAAAGGCCTGCACACAGTCCTCTTTCGCCAATACGTGCATTACTGCGTCAACTGCCTTCATCTTTGCCATGTTGTCTCCGGATTACAGAATGTGAAAATCATTGCCACTGCCTGCGGCCAGCTCCGGATTTATGCCGTTTCAAGAGGCGGATGGAGACTGCCGAGTGGATGAAGCACATCCTATAACCAAACATATTGTTTGATAAGAACACAAACAATCGCTTTATTCGATACGTCAAGTATGGAATACTAAGAAAAAACAGTAATATAGATAAATAAGATCAGTCACCAAGCCAGGAGAGACATGGACAAACTAAAACAGATCGAAGCCTTCGTCAGCGTCGTGGAAAAAGGCAGCCTGGCCAGCGCAGCGCTGGAGCAAAACATCACCCCTGTGATGCTGGGGCGGCGCATCGATGCGCTGGAAAAGCGGCTGGGCACCAAGCTGATGCACCGTACCACCCGTCACCTGACCCTGACCGAGCAAGGCACGGTATTCCTCGATCATTGCCGCAAGCTGTTGATCGAACTGGATATCGCCGAAAAGATCATCTCTGAAGGTCGCCACAAGGCCACCGGCCATCTGGTGGTGTCGGCGCCGGCCGCCTTCGGCCGCAAGCACGTGGCGCCGCATGCGCCGGCCTTTATCGCCACCAATCCGGAAGTGCAGATCTCGTTCAATTTGACCGACCGCGTGGTCGACCTGGTGCGCGAGGGTTATGACATCAGCATCCGCATCGGCGGCGCCATCGATCCGAATTTCGTCGCGGTCAAGCTGGCCAGCAACCGCCGCGTGGTGTGCGGCACGCCGGCATATTTTCATCGCAACGGCATTCCCAAGACATTGGAAGACATCGCCGGTCACAACTGCCTGTCCTTCAACCTGCAAGGCGGGCAGCAGCGCGGCTGGTATTTCCAGCAAGGCGGCAAGCCGGTGATCATCAAGACCGCCGGCAACCTCGATTGCAACGACGGCGAACTGCTGCACCGCTGGGTGAGCGAAGGCCTGGGGCTGGGCTGGCGTTCCACCTGGGAAATCGAATCGCAACTGGCCTCGGGCGAGTTGCTGACAGTGCTGGATGAATTTGCCTTGCCGCACTACGACATCATGGCGGTCTATCCGCAGCAGCGGCATTTGCCGGCCAAAGTTCGGTTCTTTATCGACCGTTTGAAATCGATCTACGCGCAGCCCGACTATTGGAGCAAGGGTTAAAGGCAGATGTGTCAATCGGAAACATTTGTAATGATGTGCAAGATTCAGGGCACTTGCGCCTGTGCGGCCCGGTCTGACGGTCAACCAAGCGACTCATAAAATCGTTTTAGTGTGGTGCAGCGCACATATACGCGCCGGTACGAAGTACTACACTGGACACATCAACCCGAATTCTTTACCTATCAACGAGGCACGTCATGACTATCCGCAGATCAACTCAACAAGCCATGCTGGCCACCGTCATCGGCGGCTCACTGCTGCTCGGCGGCTGCGCTGCGCCATACGGCGGACAAGGTTATGGCAACCAGGGCAATCAGGGTTACAACAATCAGGGCTACGCCAGTCCTCCGCCGCAAACCTACCCCGGCTACCAGCAACCTGGCTATCAGCAAAACAATAACCGCAACTACGGCGTGATCGATGCCATCGATGTCGTCAACACACCGAGCCAAGGCATAGGCGGCGCAGTGGTCGGCGGCGTGCTGGGCGGCGTGGTCGGCCATCAGGTCGGTCACGGCAACGGCAACACCCTGGCCACCATCGCCGGCGTGGTTGGCGGTGCGGTGGTCGGCAATCAGCTGGAAGCGCGCAACAGCCCGGGCTCGACTTCCTACAACGTGCGCGTGCGCATGAATGACAATGGCTACCAGACCATCAGCGTCAGCAACCCTGGTGATCTGCGGGTAGGCGACCGGGTGCGCGTGGATAACGGCCAGATTTCCCGTTATTGAACCGTTGATCTGATTAATCCGATTGCTTATTGACCAGGCGGATGCAAGTTTTACACTGCAGTCGTCAGCCTGCCTTCAGCATCTCGCTGAAGGCAGCAATATCAATATAAGGAGGCATCATGAAAATGCTCATCAAACCGTTATCGCTGGCTTTTTTTATCGCCGCGAATGCTTTTGCGCTGCATGTCAACGCTGCTGAAGAAAACGTCCAGTTCAGAGACCCTCCACGCTGGGGTGTGCCGGACCGGACGCCGCAGCAACACTTTGCAACGATGAAGAAAGAAAACACCAATGCCTACGCGCAAGCCATGAACGATTGCCGCGCAATGCGTGGCCGCGAAGCCATGGACTGCAAGCGCGAGGCGCGTGCCAATTTTGACCGGGACATGCAACGCGCCCGTGAGATGACAATGGGCGGCCGTCACTAAGCCGCACCAATCTGTAACAGCCAAAGGCCGCACACGCGGCTTTTTTTATTGCTTGCGGCCGACTGGCGCGACGCCCCGTGCACCCCCGCCGATGCAAAAACCCCGATTTTACATTCTATAAAACAATAGTTAAATATTGTCATTTATTCTATTTCGCGTTGCATTCACGTTAAATATAAAACAATAATGCCAATAAAATAATGAATGATTATTTTGTTATGTAATTTTCGGTATTTGCCGAATCTTGCTGGATGAGAATCCCGAAGCCGGAATTCTCATCCAGCAGTTTTTAACCTAAATGGAGAAAATATGGCTATTCAACAATTATCTGCAAAAGAAATCGACCAGGTCAGCGGCGGCTGCTGCCTGTTCTTCGGCGCATTCCTGTCCTGCTTCCGCAGTTTCTTCAAGAGCTGCGCACCAGTCAAGCCAGGCTGCGGCAAGACCCCGGTGACGCCGACCAAGCCAGGCACAACGCCAAGCACGCCAGTTTCTCCAGCCTAAAAACAGTTCGATTTTCCGACACAAAAAACACGGCAACCGGTTGCCGTGTTTTTTGTCATTTTAAAGACACCATGACTCTATTCCGCGAGCAAGCAGTGGCCGCTCAACAAACCAAATGGCTGGGCGAGATCGTCCTGATACGGCCGCTGTCGTTCACTTTCCTGAGCGCCGGCGCAGCCTTGTTGGCACTGTTGATTTGCGCCTTCCTGGTCTGGGGCAGCTACACCAGGCACAGTACCGTCAGCGGCCAGTTGTTGCCGAGCAGCGGCCTGATCAAAGTGTATGCGCCGCAAAGCGGCATCGTCATCGAACAGCATGTCAAGGAAGGCCAGCCGCTCAAGGCCGGCGACGTCTTGTACGTCTTGTCAAGCGAGCGCCAGAGCAGCACCCAGGGCGCGACCCAGGCCGCCATCAGCAGCCAGGTCGAACAGCGTCAGGCCAGCTTGCGCGATGAATGGCAAAAGACCCGCATGCTGCAACAGGATGAGCGCGTCGGCCTGGGTAACAAGATTGCCGCTCTCGGCAATGAAGTCGCCAAGCTGGACAAGCAGATCGCCGGGCAGCAAGACCGTGTCAAGCTGGCAGAGGACACTCTGCGGCGCTACCAGGGCCTGCTGCAGCAAGACTACATTTCGCATGAACAATTCCAGCAAAAGCAGGAAGACCTGCTCGACCAGAAGAACCGCCAGCAAGCCCTGGAGCGCGACCGTATCAGCGTCGGCCGCGAACTGTCGGCGCAGCAAAGCGAACTGGGCGGCCTGTCGCTGAAGCAGCAGAACCAGCTGGCGCAAATCGACCGCACCCTTGCCAGCACCGGCCAGGAACTGACGGAAAGCGAAGCCAAGCGCCGCATCGTCGTCACTGCGCCGCAAGACGGCATCGCCACCGCCGTGATCGCCGATGCCGGCCAGGCGGTCGATGGCAACCGGCCCCTGGTCAGCATCGTGCCGGCCGGCGCCACCTTGCTGGCCGAACTGTATGCGCCCAGCCGCGCCATCGGTTTCGTGCGGCCCGGCGACCAGGTGCTGATCCGTTACCAGGCCTATCCCTACCAAAAGTTCGGCCACCAGAAAGGCGTGGTCGAATCGGTGGCCCGCACCGCATTGCCAAACAATGAACTGAACGCCATCGGCGTTCCGGCCGGCGCCAACGGCAGCGAGCCGATGTACCGGATCACCGTGCGCCTGGCCTCGCAGCAGGTGCTGGCCTACGGCCGCCAACAGCCGCTACAGGCCGGCATGCTGCTCGACGCCGATGTCCGGCAAGAAAAGCTGCGCCTCTATGAATGGGTGCTGGAACCTCTCTACAGCCTGACCGGCAAACTCTGACCATGTTAAAACGACTTGCCTTCGGCTTCACCCCTACCCTGCCGCTGTTGCTGCAAACCGAGGCCACCGAATGCGGCCTGGCCTGCCTCGGCATGGTGGCCGGCTATCACGGCTACCGCACCGATCTGGCGACCTTGCGGCGCCGTTTCCCGGTTTCGCTCAAGGGTTCCACCTTGCGCGACCTGATCGCCATCGCCGAACAGCTGCAACTGGCATCGCGGCCGCTCAAATTGGAGATGAGCGATCTCGGCCAGCTCAAGCTGCCGTGCATCCTGCACTGGAATTTGAACCACTTCGTGGTGCTGCAAGAAGCCGGCCTGCGCTCCGTCACCATCTATGACCCAGCCTTCGGCATCCGCAAGCTGTCAATGGACGAAGCCGCCAAGGCATTCACCGGCGTGGCCCTGGAGCTGTGGCCCAATCCGGGCTTCAAGCCGGCATCCGTTATACAGAACGTGAAGCTGCGCAGCCTGCTGGGCCGCATCACCGGCCTGTATCGTTCGTTCAGCCAGATCCTGCTGCTGTCGCTGGCGCTGGAGGTGTTTGCGGTAGTCAGCCCGTTCTTCCTGCAATGGGTGATCGACAATGTGCTGGTCTCCGCCGACCGCGATCTGCTGACCACGCTGGCGCTCGGCTTCGGCTTGTTGATGCTGATGCAGCAAGGCGTCGCCGTGGCGCGCAGCTGGGTGCTGATGTACATGAGCACCACCCTCAACGTGCAATGGCAGGCTAATGTATTTACCCATCTGCTGCGCTTGCCGGTGGCGTATTTCGAGAAGCGCCATCTGGGCGACGTGGTGTCGCGCTTCGGTGCGGTCGGTATCATCCAGCACACCCTCACCACCTCTTTCCTGGAAGCGATCCTGGATGGCGTGATGACCATCGTCACGCTGGCGCTGATGTTCATCTACAGCCCGACCCTGGCATGGATTGCGATCGGCGCCATGCTGCTGTATGGCCTCGGGCGCTGGGCCTGGTTTGCGCCGTTGCGGCACGCCACCGAAGAAGAAATCATCCATGCCGCCAAGCAGCAGACGCATTTTCTCGAAACCATCCGCGGGGTCAAGACCATCAAGCTGTTCCAGCGCCAGGACGAGCGCCGCTCGAGCTGGCTGAGCCTGCTGGTGGACCAGATCAACGCCGACCTGCGCACGCAGAAGCTGAGCCTGTTATATAAATCGCTCAACGGCGTGTTGTTCGGCATCGAGAATATCCTGATCATCTGGCTTGGCTCGCGGCTGGTCATGGATGGCAATTTCACGGTCGGCGTGTTGATGGCTTTCAATGCCTACAAGGGCCAGTTCGATGGCCGCGTCAGTTCGCTGATCGACAAATTCGTCGAGCTCAAGATGCTGCAATTGCAGGGAGAACGGCTGGCCGACATCGTGCTGCAGGCGCCGGAAACCACGCATGGCCGCGGCATTGGCGAGGACACTACGGCGCTGTCGCCATCGCTGGAAGTGCGCGGTTTGCGCTTCCGCTATGCCGAGCAGGAGCCTTACGTACTGGACGATGTGTCATTCCGCATCGAAGCCGGTGAATCGGTGGCCATCGTCGGTCCTTCCGGCGGCGGCAAAACCACCCTGGTCAATGTCTTGCTCGGGATACTGACGCCTAGCCAGGGTGACGTGCTGATCGGCGGCCAGCCGGTGCAACAGGTCGGCCTCGATACCTTGCGCCGCATGGTCGGCACCGTGCTGCAGGACGATGTGCTGTTCGCCGGTTCGCTGGCCGACAACATCAGCTTCTTCGATCCGCACGCCGACCAGGCCTGGATCAAAGAATGCGCGCGGCTGGCCGCCATCGAGCAGGATATCGCCGCCATGCCGATGGGTTACAACACGCTGGTCGGCGACATGGGCACCATCCTCTCGGGTGGTCAGAAACAACGGATATTGCTGGCGCGCGCGCTGTACAAGCGGCCGCAGATCCTGTTCCTCGACGAGGCCACCAGCCATCTCGATATCGAACGCGAGCAACTGGTCAACGACGCCATCAAGACCATGTACATCACGCGCGTGATCGTGGCCCACCGGCCAGAAACCATCAACAGCGCCGATCGCGCCATCCTGCTGGCAGGCGGCAAGATCATCGCCCCAGAGACGCTGCAAGTGCAAGAAACGGCTGCGGCATGACCACTCGATTACCTGCCTTGATACTGGCGCTGGCCGGGATGGCGGCGACGCCGCTGCACGCGGAATCGATATGGTCCGACCCGCTACGCACCATGCATGAAGTGTCAGCGACGCCGGCCAAAACCGGATACGCCGCCGGCTGCAGCTTCGATGCGCAACTACCTAGCCCGCTAAGCTTGCTGGATGCCGTCGAACGGGCGCTGTGCCGCAATCCGCAAACCCGCCAGGCATGGGCCAATGTCAAAGTGCAAGCCGCCACCGTCGGCGTCAGCCGCGCCGCCTACCTGCCAACGCTGACCAGCAGCGGCAGCTGGAGCAAAGCCGATAACCGTTATACCTATCCCGATTTCCCCGACAATAATTCCTCGCTCAAGACCCACAGCAGCAGCGCCAACCTGAGTCTGAACTGGGTGCTGTACGACTTCGGCCTGCGCGCCGCCAACCTGGAAAATGCGCGGCAATTGCTGAACGCCGCCAACGCTGCCCAAGACGATATGCTGCAAACGATATTCCTCAGCACTGTGCAAAGTTTCTACGAAGCCCAGGCCGCACAAGCCATGCTGGCGGCCACCGCTGAAGCCGAGCAAGCCGCAGAACAAAGCTTCAAGGCCAGCGCCGCCAAATACCTGGCCGGCGCAGGCGCGCTGGCCGACAAGCTGCAAGCGCAAACCGCCTATGCCCAGGCCAGCCTGAAGCGCGCGCAAGCCGCCGGCGATCTGCAGAATGCGCTCGGCAGCCTGGCTATCGCCATGGGTTGGCGTCCCAATACGCCGCTGATGCTGGCGCCGCTGGCCGACGCCGCCGATGCGCCGCTGATGCAGCAAGCGGTCGGCCAGTTGATCGCCGACGCCGTGCGCAGCCATCCGAAGATCCTGGCGGCGCAGGCGCAATGGAAGGCGGCGCAAGCGCAAGCCGACGCCGCCAACGCCGACGGCCGGCCGACACTATCGCTGTTCGCTACCGGCGACCGCAGCGATACGCCGATCACCCAGGTATCATCCAAGCAAACCATCAGTAGCCGCAGCATCGGCCTGCAAGTCAGCATTCCGCTGTTCGACGGCTTCAGCCGCAACTACAAGACGCGCGGCGCCCGGGCCCAGGCCGAGAGCAAGGAAGCCGAGCTCGCCAATATCGAGCAGCAAGTCACGCTGGAAGTATGGAAAAGCCACCAGGCCTTGCGCACCGAAGCCGAAAACCTGAACAGCACCGACATCCTGCTACGCAGCGCCCGCCAGTCCTTCGACGTGGCGCAGGGGCGCTACAAGGCCGGCGTCGGCACTATCCTGGAATTGCTGAGGGCGCAAAGCGACCTGGCAAGCGCACAGCAACAGCGTATTTTGTCGCTGACCAGCTGGCAGACTGCGAGATTGCGTCTTGCCGCCAGTTTGGGGCGTTTGCGAATTGACGGTATTTAATGGATTGGATTTGCACGCAACGAAAAAAGCCCGCTTGCGCGGGCTTTTTCTGTTTTGGCGTCCCCAGGGGGATTCGCCTACATGCCGCAGGCCGCGGAATCGCTTGCAAGCGATTCCCTTCTCATCCCCCGCGTAAGCCGCGCAGGCGGCTTACTTGTGGTCACCAAAACAAAAAAGCCCGCTTGCGCGGGCTTTTTCTGTTTTGGCGTCCCCAGGGGGATTCGAACCCCCGTACTCACCGTGAAAGGGTGATGTCCTAGGCCTCTAGACGATGGGGACAGTAATCTGTCCGTACTGGCCGTTGCTGCTTATTGCTGCTTGTTGCTACTGATAAAAACAATAAAGGCCGCATCGGGCGGCCTTCTTGATTGTATCGAATACACTCGGTACCGAAAATCTGCGACCAGTTCCTGCTTCGCTTACCTGTCGATACCAGAAGAATTCTGGCGTCCCCAGGGGGATTCGAACCCCCGTACTCACCGTGAAAGGGTGATGTCCTAGGCCTCTAGACGATGGGGACAATATCTGTCCGTACTACGTTTGCTGCCTTGTTACTGCAACTGCATTCATACTAATTCTGCTACCAGATTTGCTGGTGGAGGTAAGCGGGATCGAACCGCTGACCTCTTGCATGCCATGCAAGCGCTCTCCCAGCTGAGCTATACCCCCGTTTGCAGAAGCGAGATTATAGCAAAGTTATTTAGACCTTGTAAATCCCGATTTGCAGATTTATTGCAGATTTACACCAGATAAGGCTGCAAACGCGCAATCACGGCTTCCCGGCCAAACAATTCCAGCACCGCGTCGATCGCCGGCGTTTGCAGCTGGCCGGTAACCATCAGGCGCAAAGGCATGGCGAACTGCGGCATCTTCAAGGTATGCGCGGCCAGCACTTCCTTGATCATCGGCGCCAGGCTTTCCTTATTCCATTCGACCGTGGCGCAACGTTGCGCGAAATCGGCCAGCGCCGGTTTGACCGCATCGGTGAAATGTTGCGTCAGCAAGGCGGCATCCGGCGTCGGCTTGCGATAGAACAGCATGGCGGCAACGCCGATTTCGTTGACGGTATGGGCGCGCTCTTTCAGCAAGCCGATGACTTTCGCCAGATCCGGCGCGCCGTTGAAATCGGCGCCGTCCTGTTCCATCAAAGGCTTGACCATGGTCGCCAGGCGTTCGTTGTCGGCCAGCTTGATGTAGTGGTTATTGATCCACGCCAGTTTTTCCGGATTGAATTGCGCCGGCGATTTCGACAAATGGTCCAGGTTGAACCACTCGCAGAACTGCGCCATGCTGAAAACTTCTTCGTCGCCATGGCTCCAGCCGAGGCGCGCCAGATAGTTCAGCATCGCTTCCGGAAGATAACCTTGCGCCGGATAATCCATCACGCTGACCGCGCCGTGGCGCTTCGACAGTTTTTCGCCGTCGGCGCCGAGGATCATCGGCACGTGGCCGTACAGCGGCAGACTAGCGCCCAAGGCTTTCAGGATATTGATCTGGCGCGGTGTGTTGTTGACGTGATCATCGCCACGGATGACGTGGGTGATCTGCATGTCCCAGTCGTCCACCACAACGCAGAAATTATAGGTCGGCGTGCCGTCCGGGCGAGCGATCACCAGGTCATCCATTTCCTTGTTGGAGATGGTGATGTTGCCCTTGACTACGTCATCCCAGCTGACATCGCCATCCAGCGGATTCTTGAAACGCACCACCGGCTTGCGGTCGGCGGGAACCGGCGGCAAAGTCTTGCCACCTTCCGGACGCCAGGTGCCATCGTAGCGCGGCTTGTCGCCGGCGGCGCGCATGCGTTCACGCATCGCTTCCACTTCTTCCGGCGACGAATAGCAGTGATACGCCGTGCCATCCTTGAGCATCTGCGCGATCACTTCGCGATAGCGGTCCATGCGGCGCATCTGGTAGAACGGACCCTCGTCGTGCTCCAGGCCCAGCCACTGCATGCCGTCGATAATCGCTTGCACGGCTTCCGGCGTCGAACGCTCCAGATCGGTATCTTCGATGCGCAACACGAAAGTGCCGCCGAAATGGCGTGCAAAAGCCCAGGAAAACAATGCTGTACGGGCTCCGCCCAGATGCAGGTAGCCGGTCGGGCTGGGCGCAAAGCGGGTACGCACCTTGCCGGTCGGAGTAGTTGGAGTTGAAGCTGAAGTGCTAGCAGTCATGATAAATAAAAACGGCCTTGGCATGCCAAAGCCGTTATCAAGGAAAAACTCATTTTACCGCGTTGCAGCAGCGGATGGAACCGCCAGGACTCACTTGACTGTCACGTTGATGGTTTTGCTCAGCTCCGGCCCGTAGGACTGGTGTACGCCGTTGGCGAACTGCATGGTCAGCTTGTATTTGCCCGGTGGCAGCGTGACGCTGGTCTCGGTCTGTCCCTTGCCAAAATGCAAATGCTTGTCATCGATCGGAATCGACTGCCCTGCCGGAATACTGTCTTCGTTGATCAGCAAATGGTGATGGCCGGTATTCGGCATCATGTCGCCGGCCGGCTTGACTTCCATACCGCTGACGCCGAACTTGACGGTGAACGGGCTGCTGACGACAGCGCCGTCGGCCGGTTCGATGAATGAGACGGAGGCCGCATGCGCCATTTGTGGCAACAGGCTGGCGCTCAGCAGGGTGGCGGAAAACAGCAGGGAAAAAATACGTGATTTCATTGTCTTGTCCTTTATGTGGAGGAGAGATAATTGCACGCCTCGCCTGACCGGAGGCGCCGGCGCTAGCGGCCGAACAATTTACCGAGTGCAATAACCGGGTGTAATAATACTGCGATGCCGCCGGCTTCGCTTTCAGGAAGGAATTACCATGCAAGTTGCCCACGGCAATCTATTGACCAACCTGCCGCCAGACGGTTCAGCGGAAGTGTTCGAACTGCTGCATGAACGGGACGGCCTGAAAATCGAAAGGATTATTTCCACCGGCCACGCCAGCCCGCCGGGCTTCTGGTACGACAATCCGCAAGAGGAATGGGTCCTGCTGCTCAGCGGCAGCGCCGGCCTGACGCTGGCAGGCACGGCGGAACAACATGTGATGCAAGCAGGCGCCTGGCTGCACATCCCGGCCCGTTGCCGCCACCGCATTGAATGGACCGATACCGCCCAGCCTACCATCTGGCTGGCGGTACATCATGCGGTTGCGGACGGGGTTTAGTCGTTCTTTTAGTCGTTCTTGATCACGATGGTCGGGAACTTGCTGCTCATGTCCTTGGCTTTTTCCGCCACTTTGATCGCCACCTTGCGCGCGATCTCTTTATAGATATGCGCCACCGGGCCGTCCGGTTCCGCCACCACGGTCGGCGTGCCGGAATCGGTCTGCTGGCGGATCGACATGGTCAGAGGCAAGGCGCCAAGGAAATCGACGCCATATTCGCCGCACATCTTGGCGCCGCCGCCTTCGCCGAAAATCGCTTCGGCATGGCCGCAATTGGAGCAGATGTGGGTGCTCATGTTTTCGACGATGCCGAGAATCGGAATGCCGACTTTCTCAAACATCTTCAAGCCTTTGCGGGCATCCAGCAAGGCAATGTCTTGCGGCGTGGTGACGATCACGGCGCCGGTTACCGGTACTTTTTGCGACAAGGTCAACTGGATATCGCCGGTGCCAGGCGGCATATCGACAATCAGGTAATCCAGGTCGCGCCAGTTGGTCTGGTCCAGCAACTGCTGCAAAGCCTGGGTCACGATCGGGCCGCGCCACACCATCGGCTCGTCCGGATCGACCATGAAACCGATGCTCGATACCTGCAGGCCGTGGTTTTCCAGCGGCTCCATGGTCTTGCCGTCCTTGGTTTCCGGACGGCCGCTGATGCCCATCATCATCGGTTGCGACGGCCCGTAGATATCCGCATCCAGGATACCGACCTGCGCGCCTTCCGCCGCCAGCGCCAGCGCCAGGTTGACCGCCGTGGTCGACTTGCCGACGCCGCCCTTGCCGGACGCCACCGCGATGATGTTCTTGATGTTGGACATCAGCTTGATGCCGCGCTGTACTGCGTGGGACTGGATTTTCGAATAGACGTTGGGGCTGACCTGGCCGACGCCGGCCAGCGCGCCGACGGCGGCGGCGGCGGCATCGCGGATCAGCGCAAACTGGCTCTTGGCCGGATAGTCCAGCTCGACATCGAACGCCACATTGGCGCCATCCAGCTGGATATTGCGGGCCGACTTGCTGCTGACCAGGTCTTTACCGGTATTCGGGTCGATGACGCTGGATAACGCTGCCTTGACCGCTTCAATCGTGATGCTCATTACTTTTCCTCTATGCAGTTCTGTATAAGATGCGCCAAGTCTAAACCAAATCGCCGGCTTTCCGCTGAAGCCAGGCGGCGGAAGGGTTTGCGCTCGCCCCTAAATGCAGGTAATCCATCGGTACTAAAGCGAAAACCAGCCTGGCACTGCTAAAATCACTGTTTTATTCCAACCAGCAGCGCTTGACGTTGCAAATTCATTACCAAATGAGCATTACTTTGACTTCAACTCCACGCCAGTTATTCGTTACTACCGCCCTGCCTTACGCCAATGCAGCGTTTCATATCGGCCACATCATGGAATACATCCAGGCTGACATCTGGGTACGGTTCCAGCGAATGCAGGGCCATGAAGTCAATTTCGTCGGCGCTGACGACGCTCACGGCGCACCGATCATGATCGCCGCCGAGAAAGCCGGCATCACGCCGCAGGAATTCGTGGCGCAGATCGCGGCCGGCCGCAAGCAATACCTGGACGGCTTCCACATCGCCTTCGACAACTGGCATTCGACCGACGGCCCGGAAAACCATGAACTGTCGCGCGACATCTATCGCAAGCTGAAAGCGGCGGGCTTCATCTCGACCAAGACCATCGAACAGTTCTACGATCCGGTCAAGAACATGTTCCTGCCGGACCGTTACATCAAGGGCGAATGCCCGAAGTGCGGCGCCAAGGACCAGTACGGCGATTCCTGCGAAGTGTGCAGCTCGGTGTATGCCCCTACCGACCTCAAGAATCCGTACTCGACCCTGACCGGCGCGACGCCGGTGATGAAATCGTCGGAACACTTTTTCTTCCGCCTGTCGGACCCGCAATGCGTGGAATTCCTGCGCGGCTGGGCCTTGGGCAATGTCGACGGTAAGCCACGACTGCAATCGGAAGTCGCCAACAAGGCCAAGGAATGGCTGGAAAGCGACGGCGGCATGGGCGACTGGGATATCAGCCGCGACGCACCCTACTTCGGCATCGAAATTCCGGATGAGCCGGGCAAGTATTTCTACGTCTGGCTGGATGCGCCGGTCGGCTACCTGGCTTCGCTGAAAAATTATTTCGGCAAGACCGGGCGCGACTACGACGCCTTCATGGCCGATCCGAAGACCGAGCAGTATCACTTCATCGGCAAGGACATCACCTATTTCCACACGCTGTTCTGGCCGGCCATGCTGCACTTCTCCGGCCTCAAGGTGCCGAACAATGTGTTCGTGCACGGCTTCCTGACGGTCTCCGGCGAAAAAATGTCGAAGTCGCGCGGCACCGGCATCTCGCCGCTGCGCTACCTGGACTTGGGCATGAATCCGGAATGGATGCGTTACTACATCGCCGCCAAACTGAGCGCCAAGGTGGAAGATCTGGATTTCAACCCGGACGATTTCGTGGCGCGCGTGAATTCCGATTTGATCGGCAAGTATATCAATATCGCCAGCCGCGCCGCCGGCTTCATCGCCAAGAAATTCGACGGCAAGCTGAGCACCGCCTGGGCCACCGACAGCGATCCGTTCCTGGCCAAGCTGCGTGCGGTAGCGACCGACATCCAGGCGCTGTACGACGGCCGCGAATACGGCAAGGCCTTGCGCGCGGTGATGGAACAAGCCGACGTCATCAACGCCTACGTCGACGCCAACAAGCCATGGGAACTGGCCAAGGATCCGAGCAAGGAAGCGCTGCTGCATGAAGTCTGCAGCCGTTTGCTGGAAGCGTTCCGCATCCTGACCTTGTACCTGAAACCGGTGTTGCCGGCGCTGGCGACGCAAGTCGAAACGTTCCTGCAAATCCAGCCGCTGGTGTGGGGCGATGTCGCCAAGCCGCTGGCCGACGGCCATGTCATCAATGCTTATTCTCACTTGATGACACGGGTTGAACCGAAGATGCTGGATGCCTTGTTTGATGCCCCGGAGCCAGCTGCTGCTGCAACACTGGCTGCAGATGCCGCCGCCAGCGACATCGAACCGTTGGCTGCCGAAATCAAGATCGACGATTTCGTCAAAGTCGATTTGCGCATCGCCAAGATCGTCAACTGCGAACACGTGGACGGTTCCGACAAGCTGCTGCGCTTGACGCTGGATGTCGGCGAAGGCCGTTTGCGCAATGTATTTTCCGGTATTAAATCTTCCTACCAGCCGGAAGAACTGGTTGGCAAGCTGACGGTGATGGTGGCCAACCTGGCGCCGCGCAAGATGAAGTTCGGCATCTCGGAAGGCATGGTATTGGCTGCTTCGGCCGCCGATGGCAAAACCAATCCGGGCATCTATGTGCTGACGCCATGGCCGGGCGCCGAGCCAGGCATGCGGGTCAGCTAAGACGGCGATATGAACCTGCAAGTGCGCGAAGCCAGCGCCGGCGATGCCACACTGATCGCCGATCTGACCCGCGCCTGCTGGGCCGAGCGGGTCGCCGTCAGTTCCAGAGGCCATCGCGAACACGCCGAGCAGGTGCAGCAAGACCTGCAACGCGGCGGCGGTTTCATTCTGCTGTTGGATGAAACGCCGGTCGGCTCGTTGCGCTGGCTGCCGTCAGATACTGAAACCGATGTCTGGGAAATCCTGCGCATGGGCGTGCTGCCGGCCCATCGCGGCCAAGGTTTATCGCAGCATCTGATGGAAGCGCTTATCCATCGCGCCCATGGCGCTGATATCAACGAATTGAGACTCGCGGTGCGGGCGGATCAAACCAAGGTGGCCGACCTGTATGCTGTGTTTGAATTCGAACTGGCGCCGGAGTTGGAATACGCCCACACCAACCCTCACGAAGAGCCGCCGGTCATGATGCGGCGCTGGCTCAAGCGTTAATACGCGGTTAGTGTCCGTAGACCTGCGACACCGAAGTCCCTGTCACCAAACCGCTGGTGATATCCATGTGGACATTAAAGAAAGCCTGGCTGGCGTCGCTCTGGATATAGCGCCAGTCCCACACTTCCTCGTTCTTGCGCGTAAACTGCACCACGGTGCGCGGCTTGCCCAGCATCTGCCGCACTTCTTCCTTGCGCATGCCGACCTTGATCCGGGCGAAATTCTCTTCCGTCAGCACCTGCCTGTAATCACTCAGCTTGCCATCCTTGCCGATCATGAAAAACCAGGTGCGGGCGCCGGCCGGCCCTTTGGGATATTCCAGGGTACGCTCGCCGCTTTCGTTTTCCCAAACCGTGTCCGGCTGGCCCATGGCGTTGCGCACGTCGGCCTCGGACGACACGCCGCGGTTAAGTTTCTCCAAGCCCGCCTCCTGTATGAATTTACCGTTCTGGTCACAAGCCGCTACCAGAAACGGCGCGATCAATAGCAAAATGTTACGCGCCCAAGATTTCATGCAGTCTCCCGTATCCGATAATTGCCCCAGTATATCGCCATTTAACGACGATATAGTTGCTATTTAGATACCCAACAATCCCAGGCCTCGCCGTCGACAAACCGTTAGGCCCGCCCGAAATAGCATAAAATAGCGCCTAATCCTGGCCACACTTAAAGCAAAGCAACCATGAAATTCTCCAAGCAAATCTACGGCTACCAATCCGATATCACCAAATTGGTTGAAGAACTGAAGGAAAAGAATCCGAAACTGGAAGAACAGCAACTCGCCGGCCGCGCCCTGCTGTGGGACAAGACCCCGATCGACCTGGACAGCCAGCACCGCACCCAGGAATCGCGCGTCGACCAGCAACCTTACGTGTATCAGAATAATCACTAACTCGGTCACGAGCAGGTAAAGATCAGATGAGCCAGAATTCGTCGGATGCCGCCGAACTGACCTTGGAAGGCCGACCCGATTCGACGCCGAACGTGATCGACGGCGTCGCCTTCGCGCGCCTGTACGGCGAGCCGCTGTTCCGCATGCCGACCGATCTGTACATTCCGCCGGATGCGCTGGAAGTGTTCCTGGAAGCCTTCGAAGGGCCGCTCGATCTGTTGCTGTACCTGATCCGCAAGCAGAATTTCAATATCCTCGATATCCCGATGGCGCAGGTGACCCTGCAATACCTGGAATACGTCGACCAGATCCGCATCACCAACCTGGAGCTGGCGGCAGAATACCTGTTGATGGCGGCGATGCTGATCGAGATCAAATCGCGCATGCTGCTGCCGGTCCGCAAGACCGATAACGAAGAAGCCGAAGATCCGCGCGCCGAGCTGGTGCGGCGCCTGCTGGAGTACGAGCAGATGAAGCTGGCGGCGCGCGAGATCGACGCCCTGCCGCAACTCGGGCGCGACTACGTCCGCACCCAGATCTACATCGAACAGAACACCGTTGTGCGCTGGCCGGACGTCAACCTGGGCGACCTGCAAGCCGCCTGGGCCGACGTCATCAAGCGCGCCAAGCTGACCGCCCACCACACCATCAGCCGTGAAGAACTGTCGGTGCGCGAGCACATGACCGGGATTTTGCGGCGTCTGCAATCGTCGCGCTTCGTCGAATTTGCCGAACTGTTCGATCCGTCCCGCGGCGTGCCGGTGCTGGTGGTGAACTTCATCGCCATGCTGGAGCTGGCCAAAGAAACCCTGATCGAAATTACCCAGGCCGAACCGTTCGCGCCTATTTACGTGCGACTAGCCTACTCACCGACTTACGCGCCGGCATAGCTGCCGCTTGCGTTGCTACCCTGGCTGTGTTTTCACGCCAGCAATACAGCAGATACAGCGCGTACCGACAAAAAATAACCCACCTTAGATTTATCTATGAAAATCATTTCCTCGATTGAAGAACTACGTGACCAACTACGTGGCCAGCTGCGCACCGCATTCGTGCCGACCATGGGCAATCTGCATGAAGGGCATCTATCGCTGATGCGCCTGGCAAAGAAACACGGCGATCCGATCGTCGCCTCGATCTTCGTCAACCGCCTGCAGTTCGGCCCCAACGAGGATTTCGACAAATACCCGCGCACCTTCGCCGCCGATGTTGAAAAGCTGGAAAAGGAAGGCGTCTACGTCCTCTTCGCACCAACTGAAAAAGACCTGTATCCGGAGCCGCAAGAATTCCGCGTGCAGCCGCCCGATGATCTTGGCAATACCCTGGAAGGCGAATTCCGTCCCGGCTTTTTTACCGGCGTCACCACTGTCGTGCTGAAGCTGTTTTCCTGTGTCCAGCCGCGTGTGGCGGTGTTCGGCAAGAAGGATTACCAGCAGTTGATGATCGTCCGTAACATGGCCAAGCAATTCGCCCTGCCGACGGAAATCATCGCCGCCGAAACCTGGCGCGCCGACGACGGCCTGGCGCTGTCGTCACGCAATATGTACCTGTCGACAGAAGAACGCGCCGAAGCGCCGACCTTGTTCAAGACGCTCAACCAGGTCGCAGAAGAAGTACGCAGCGGCCATCTGGATATTTCGGAGCTGGAAAAACAGGCGATGGCGCAGCTCGGCGGCCGCGGCTGGCAGCCGGACTACATCTCGATCCGCAAGCGCAGCAATCTGCAAGCGCCGGCAGCCGGCGATCTGGCGCAAGGCGAAAAGCTGGTGGTGCTGGCCGCCGCCAAGCTCGGTACCACGCGCCTGATCGATAATCTGGAAATATAGGAAGCGCCGCGCCAGTGCGTAATCTCTTCTACCGCGAAGCATCGACACTGGCGGCGGCAGCCGTTCTCGGCGTGGGGAGTTTAATGACGCCGTTCGCCGCTGCCGCCCCCATCTCGGTGCAAGACGACGCGCAGCACACTGTCACCCTGCCACAGCCTGCGCATCGCATCGTCAGCCTGGCGCCGCATGCAACCGAATTGCTGTTTGCAGCGGGCGCCGGCAGCTACCTGGTCGGCGTCAGCGACTACAGCGACTATCCGCCGGCGGCGCAAAAAATTCCGTCAGTCGGCGGCAGCAGCGCCCTGGATATCGAACGCATCGTCTCCCTCAAACCCGATCTGGTGGTGGCCTGGAGCAGCGGCAACTCGGCCAGCCAGCTGGCCCGGCTGCGCGCGCTCGGCATTCCGGTATTTGAAAGCGAACCACGCAAGCTGGAAGCGATTGCCTCGTCGCTGCTGCGGCTCGGGCAACTCGCTGGCACGGAAGATAGCGGTGCAGCGGCGGCCAAGGCTTTCAACAGCCGACTGGCGCAACTGACCACAACTTATCAGCAACGGCCGCCGGTGCGGGTGTTTTACCAGATCTGGCAAAAGCCGTTGATGACGCTCAATGGCAGCCACATGGTTTCTAGCGTGATCCGCTTGTGCGGCGGTGAAAACGTGTTCGGCACGCTGCCGCAACTGGCGCCAACCGTCAGCACCGAAGCGGTGTTGACGGCCAATCCGGAGGTGATCTTTGCTGCCGATGGCGGCAGCGCCCCCGACACCGGCTGGCGACGTTTTCCCAAGCTGGCCGCAGTGGCAGGCAATAATCTCTTTACGCTGACTCCGAACTGGATGAGTCGTCCCGGACCGCGGATACTGGACGGCGCCGCCGAGCTATGCCAGAAACTGGATCTGGCACGCAGCCATCGCCGGTAATTTTTACCGAACGCGCCTTAACTTTGTGGAACGCCTGATGACAACCGTGCTGGAACTGGATCAGATCGTGTCTTTTACCGCGGACAGCAACCTGCCTTCAGCTCAAGCTGATACTGAAGATGTCTCCGCAACCGGCATGAACAGACGCCGCCTGCCGTTTTCCACCACTTCAAACGGGCAACCGAATGCCGCCTGCAACAGCTTGGGCTGCAGCACTTTGTCAACGCTGCCTTGCCAGGTCTGGCCATCGCCCAGCAACAGCACATGGCTGGCGTAGCGCGCTACCAGGTTGATGTCGTGGCAGGCGGCGATCACCGCCTTGTTCCCCGGTAAACGACTTAACAGCTCCATCACTACAATCTGCGCCGCCGCATCCTGATGCGCTGTCGGTTCGTCCAGCATCAGCAACAACGGATCCTGCGTCAGCAAGGTCGCCAGCGCCACGCGCTGCCGCTCGCCGCCCGATAACCGCAATACATCGTGCTCACTGAATCCAGCCATCTTGACTTGCTGCAAGGCCTGCAAGGCCTGCGCCCGGTCATCCTCGCGATCCCAGCCGAAGCCAAACTGATACGGATGGCGGCCAGCGATCACTGCCGATAATACGCTGCTGGAAAATGCATCGGCCTGCTGCTGCGCCAGCAAGCCGCGCAGACGCGCCAGTTGCTGCGGCTTGATGTCCTGGATATCGTTATCCCGGATTAACACGCGGCCGCCGGCGGGCCGGTTCAGTCCTGCCAGCGTATGCAATAATGTAGTTTTACCGATGCCGTTGCGGCCCAGTACGCACCAGAACTGTCCAGGCATGACATGCCAATCCAGCCGCTCGCACAACATCCTGTGATCGACGCTGACACTCAACTGTTCAGCGGAAAGCAGCGGCGCTGTGAATTCGCTCATCAATTGGGTCATAATGCGGCCCCTCATGCGCGGTTGCGTGATAGCAGCCATAAAAATACTGGCACGCCAACCAAAGCGGTGATCACGCCCACCGGCAACTGCGTCGGCGCTACGACCGTACGTGCAGCGAGATCGGCCAGCGCCAGCGCCGCGCCGCCGGCCAGCACACTGGCAGGCAACAAGATACGCTGGTCATTACCAACCAACAGACGGATAGCATGCGGTACCACCAGCCCGATAAAACCGATCGTACCGGCCACGGTGACTGCCGCGGCGGTGGCCAGCGAGGCTGCGGCCAGGGTCATCCAGCGCAGCCGCAACACCGGCACGCCGAGCAGTTGTGCGAAACCTTCGCCGCGCGCCAGCAGGTTCAGCTGCTGCGCATTAACAATACTCCAAATCAGGATCAACGCCAGCAGCACGGCAGCGGGCAACAGCAGACGGCCATCTTCCAGATCGCCCATCAGCCAGAACAGCATGCCGCGCAGTTGCGCATCCGGCGCCAGGGTCAGCACCAACGTCACGATGGCGCCGAAGCCGGCGGCGATCATGACGCCTGTCAAAATCAAACGGTGGCCGCTATGCTGGGCCACGCTGGGTAGCTGGCGCAAGGCCTGGCGCGCCAGGCTGAACAGCAGCGATACCGCCAGCCCCGCTCCCAGCGCCGCGCCCAAGGCAGCGGCGATATCGCCCGTAAAACCGAAATGACTTGCCACCAACAAGGCCGATAAAGCGCCGGCGGCAGAGCCGCCGGACAAACCGAGCACGTAGGGATCAGCCAGCGGATTGCGCAGCAACACCTGCATCAACGCCCCGGCCAGCGCCAGCAAGCCGCCGACAATAAATGCAGTCAATGCACGCGGTAAACGCAAAGACAGGTAGATTTGATCCGCTACCAAAGGCCGGCCACAACCGCTGCTGCCGCAGACAACCGCAAGCGACAGCGCCAATACCGCGACTGCCGTCAGGCAGCAGAGGATAAGAATGGCGCGGCGCAAGGTGGTGATGCTGGTCAATGGCGTGGTCGATCCGTTGGTAGGCTGGTCACATCTAACTATCAGTTTACTGCTGCCAATTTACACCAACGAACAGTCCGCGTGATGGCTGGTTATAGCCATAGGCGGTTTGATAATCGCGGTTGAACAGGTTTTCGATGCGGCCGAACAGTGAAATCTGCTTGGTCAGCTGGTAACGCGCATTGGCGTTGGTCAGCCAGTACGGCGCCAGTTGCGGATTGCCAGGGATATCGGACCGGCTGTCGGTGTATTGCACATCCGTGCCGATACGCCAGGCGCCGAAGCTCTTGGAGGCGCCGACGGAACCAAGGGTCTTGGCGCGTCGCACCAGGGTTTGACCGGTCGACTCGTCTTTCGGGTTCTGCAAGGTCAGGCTGGCGCGCCAGTCGATTTCCGCCAAGGTAGCGCTGGCGCTCAGCTCCAGCCCCTGGTTTTTTGCACGTGCAATATTGATCGCGCGGAAAGTCACGGGGTCGTAGCCGAACTGGTCGCGGGTACGGGTATCGAACAAGGTGGCGCGCAACAAGGCGCCGCCGGCCGCGTATTGCACGCCCAGCTCGTAGGACTTCGAACGCTCCGCCTTGAGGTTGGTGTTGCCATACAGCGGGTCATACAATTGCACCGGCGTCGGCGCGTTGAAAGCGGTCGAAGCGTTGGCGATCAGCTTGACGCTGTCGGTCAGCGCATAGCCGTAGCCGAGGTAACCGGTATTGTCCGAGCCGGAACCGCCGACCTGGTCATGCCGCAGATTGAGTTGCAATTGATTGGCGCCAATCTTGCCGAGCACGCCGGCATACAGGCTGGAGCTCGAACGTGAATAGCTGTTGCTGGAATTGCCGTAGCTGCTGTTGGCGTCGACATCCGCCTTTTCGCGGCCGGCGTCAACCCCGGCGGTAGCTGTCCACATTGGCGACAAGCGCAATTCATTGGCCCATTGCAGCAGGTTTTGCGTGCTCTTGTAGCCGTTGCTGCTGTTGCCGAACAGGGTCAGGTCGTCGAGATTGTCGCGGTTGACGTTTTGCGACAAGGTCAACGTCGAAGTCCAGTCCTGGGTGAAGCTGTTCTTGGAGAACAGCGAGATCGTCTGGCTCTTGGAATGGCCGCGGTTCTGGTCGGTAGGCGTGCCGTAGGCATCGTCGAAGGTGTACTTGGCGTCGTTGGCATAAATGCGCGCGCCGATTTCGTTGCCTTTGCTCCATTCTTGCGATACCGAACCAGAGATGCTGGTATTGCCGTCGCCGTTGCGGTCGGGATTGACGTTCGGGCTTTGTGCCGGATTCTGTGCCGAAAAGCCGTCGGTCTTGAAGCGCGTCAACGCCAAGGCATAGCGCGTATCGCCGCTCTTGCCGCTCACGCCCACGTCGCCTTGATAAGTGCCGCGCGATCCGGCCTCGACCGACGCATTGAACGCCGGCGCGCCATTGCCGCGCTTGGTAAAGATCTGCACCACGCCGCCGATGGCGCCGGAACCATAGATCGCCGAGACGTTGCCACGGACGATTTCGATATGATCGATCTGGTCTGGCAAGATATTTTCAAGAGCAGGCAAACCATAGGATGCCTGGCGGCGGATCGGCACGCCATCGATCATGATCAGGGTTTCCGAGGTATTGGCGCCGCGCATGAACAGCGATGCCTGCTGGCCCGGGCCACCGACGCGGGTGATCTGGATGCCGGCTTCGCGTTCCAGCAAGGCCGGCAAGTCAGGCGCTTGCGAATTGCGAATGTCTTCGGCGCTGATCACGGTAGTGTGCGGCAAGGCGTCGGTTTGCGGTTGCTCGACGCGGGCGGCGGTAACGACTACCGGCACCAGGTTCTGGTCTTGGGTGGATTGCGCAAAAGCAGAGTTGAAGCTGCAAGAAAGAATCGCCGAAGCCAGCGCGAGCGGCTTCAAGGTCGCGCCGGAGCGACGTGAGAAAGATAAGGTCATGTACAGGTAAGATAAGAGTCCCCGGCCTGCTTCCCCGCAAGCCCGGTTGCAACAGTCGTAACGAACCGGCGCACAGGCGCCCGCTCCTTACTCCCCCTGATCTGGCCGGTATCCGGGCTAACAAGCCGGAGCGCATAACCTTCCCATGCCAGCCTGCTGCACAGTGGTTCGAGATGCGCTCTGTCGCTCGGCATCATCCGTGATGGATGGAGACCGGCGACGCTTGTTTTACCGTTGCGGGGGCAGCACACGTTGGCCGGCAGTTTAATGCCAGCGCCGTGTTTCCCGTTTAACTGCGGACATGGACATGTCCGCGTGCACCAAAACCTCGCCATTGTAAGGCCGGCGCCGGTTGGCGGCAATTGCCGCAGTGTAAAGTGTGGTTAATGTGTAGTTAACACGTTCGCGCTGCCCCGGTACAAGGCGGCCACCATGTCCGACTGCGTCACCATCCCGACCAGCCGGTTTTCATCGTCCACGATCGGAATGTGGTGAATACCGGAATCGGATAAAGGCTGCACCAGTTCGACGATATGTGTCGAAAACAGTGCGCTTTTTACTGCGGCAGTCATGATCTGGCCGACAACTTCTGCCTTGTCCGAATGGGTGCCGGTGGTACGTCGCAGGAATTGTTTGAGCCTCTGGTCGAAGCCGGCGTATACCTGCAAATCCACCTGCCGCATGAAATCGGTCTGTGTGACGATGCCGATCAGGCGTCGCGCCGAATTGATCACCGGCAGTGCTTTGATCCGATGCTTCAGCAAAAGGGCCCAGGCATCCTCCAGCGAAGTGCCGTATTCAACGCTGACGATATCGCGCGACATGATGTCGGCGCAGGTAATCGCGCCAAAGCGGCGCTGATAGGCGTGCATTTCGGTTTGCAGGATCAGGCTTGCCAGATCGTCGCGGCTGACGTCGAGCACTTGGTTGTATTGTAGCAACACATGATCCAGATCGGCCCGGGTGAAGCCAACCCGGGCGCCGCTGGGCTGGTCCCTGGTGTGATGCAGCTTGGCGGGATCCAGGTGAGCGCTATGCGGATAGCGGCGCTTGGTGGCATTGTTGAACAGCAGCGCCACCAACAGCAGCAAGAACGAATTCAGCAGCACAGGAGTCAATACAAAATGAAAACCAAGGCCGGTAATCGCCGGCCCGCCCAACACCGCAGTCAATGCCACTGCTCCGCTCGGCGGATGCAGGCAGCGCAAGGCAAACATGGCGCCAATCGCGCCAGAAACTGCAATCGCCGGCGCAAATACGGGATCGTGAATCCAGCGCCCGCAGGCAACGCCGATCACAGCCGCCACCAGATTGCCGCCGATGATAGACCACGGTTGCGCCAGCGGGCTGGCCGGCACGCCAAACAGCAATACGGCCGAAGCGCCCATCGGTGCAATCAGCAAAGGCAACGGCGCGCCCGGACCCAGCACCCAGTGGCTCACCAGCCCCGTCAGCAGAATCCCCAGCAAGGCGCCGCAACAGGCGCGCAAGCGCTCGGTGGCGTTGACCGCGACCGGGCCGGGAACGAATCCACGCAACCACAACTGGAACACACTCATCTTCTGTTGCTTTCGATTTTCTTTATGGTGGCTTAGCCGCCGTAAGCGTAGGTAAATTTGTTATTCACAATCCGTCCCATCACGCGCGAGCGCTGGTCCAGCCCTACATGATCCTTGGGATTCATGTTGACCACGCCTTGCGGAATGATCAGGTCGTGGGTGTTTTCCAACGCTGCGCGCAGCGCAGCGCGGAATTGCTTGCTGCCGGGCGGCCCGGATTTCAACGCCTGCGGAACGGCATTTGCGATCAGCATATAGGCGCCCCAGGCATCGGCGGCAAACTGGGTCATGGTATCGACGCCATACGCGGCTTCATAGCGGCGGGTGAAATCCAGCGCGGTCTTCCTGACCGGATTGGCAAGCGGCAGCTGCTTGGCCACCACGGCCGGGCCGGTCGGGAAGAAAGTGCCTTCGACATCCTTGCCGCCAACCTTCAGGAAATCCGCGGTGGCGATGCCGTGGGTCTGGTAAATCCGTCCCTTGTAGCCGCGCTCGACCAAGGTCTTTTGCGGCAGCACCGCCGGCGTCGCCGAGCCGGCGATCAACACCGCGTCCGGCTGCGCCGACATGATCTTGAGTATCTGTCCGGTCAAGCTGGTGTCGTTGCGGTTATAGCGTTCGCTTGCGACTATCTTGATTTTGCGCAGCTCGGCCAGGTGTGAAAATTCACGCCACCAGCTGTCGCCATAGGCGTCCGCAAAGCCGATGAAGCCGACCGTCTTGATACCGTTGTCGGCCATGTGCCGGGTCAGGATGGTGGCCATGTGCGAGTCATTTTGCGGCAGCTTGAATACCCACGCGCGTTTGGCGTCTTGCGGTTCGACGATCGATGCAGATGCCGCCAACGCCACCATCGGCGTGCCAGCCTCGGCTACCACGTCGATCAAGGCCAGCGCCGCCGGCGTGGTGTTGGGGCCGACGATCAGGTCGACTTTTTCTTCGCTGATCAGCTTGCGCACATTGCGCACGGCATTGGTAGGATCGGAGGCGTCGTCCAGGATGATGTACTCGACCTTTTGCCCGGCGATTTCTTTCGGCCACAGAAGGATGGCATTTTTAGTTGGCGCGCCGATGGCCGCTGCCGGTCCGGTCATGGCAATATCCACGCCGATCTTGATTTGCGCCAGCGCCGGACTGCTGAAAGCGGCGACCAGGATGGCAAAGGGAACGAAACTACGGCGCATGATTTTATTCATCGGATAGCGATCCTGATAGCGGTGACAATGGAATGCGGGTGCGTTTCCAGATAGACAGGATTCTACTGGAATGTATTCGGGGGCACCCTCCCGCCTACCCCTTGCTTGCGCTATAGCGTCCGATCATAAGCATTAAAATCAAGTCAATCATTGACGTAAAGCAAGAACCGCCATGTTTGCGCTAGCATCAAGCTGCATTGAAACAAGTCTTGATTTTTTCAATAATTCATATGATGATATGGTCACATTATGATAAAAATATGTACGCGGAAGAGACAATATGTTCAATAAACTGAATGCCAACCGGACTTCCCTGAGCGATACCGTCGCCCAGGAATTGCTAAAAAAAATACAAACCGGCGAATTCGGCCCCGGCGCCAAGCTGCCGACCGAACCGGTGCTTTCCGAACAATTCGGCGTCAGCCGCACCGTAGTGCGCGAAGCCATTTCCCGATTAAAGAACGAGGGTGCGGTCGAACCGCGCCAGGGCAGCGGCGTCTACGTCAGCGAACAAGGCCATTTGCGCCCATTACGGATCCAGTTCGACCAGGCTTCATCGGCCGATGCGGTTCTGCAAATTGTCGAGCTGCGGCGCGCCATCGACGCCGAAGTGGCAGCGCTGGCAGCCACCCGCCGCACCCCGCGCCAGCTGAAAGCCATCGAGACCGCCCTGAAAGGCATCGAAGCCGACGTCAACGCCGGCGGCGACGGCGTGCTGGCCGACGTGATGTTCCATCGCAGCATTGCTGAAGCAACCGGCAATCCGTTCCTGCTGCAAACCCTGGCCTTCCTCAGCCAGTATCTGGAAGCCGCAACCGCAGTCACCCGCAGCAACGAAGCGCGGCGCGACGATTTCATGCGGCAGGTCTATGAAGAGCATGCCGCGATTGCCGCCGCCATCGGCGCCGGCGATGCGCTGGCGGCGCGCAATGCGGCGCAAAATCATATGTTCAATGCGGCGCGGCGCCTTGCTCAAGGTGCGGCTGACGCCAAGGCTTCACAAAAAGTAAAAACCAAAAGCGCTTCAAAAACCCGCTAAACAGGATCACAACATGACTATCAACGTAGGTGTAATCGGCCTTGGCGCCATGGGCTTGGGCGTTGCCCGTTCTTTGCTGCGCGCCGGCTTGCGCACATATGCATGCGACGTGCGCCCCGAAGTGTTGCAGCAATTTGCAAGCGAAGGCGGCATCGCTTGCAGCACGCCAGCCGAACTCGGCGCGCAATGCGAGGTGGTAGTTACCGTGGTGGTCAACGCCGCGCAAACCGAGCAGGTGCTGTTCGGCGAGCAAGGCGCCGTGGCTGCGATGCGCCCGGGCAGCCTGGTGATTGCCAGCGCCACCGTGGCGCCGGAATATGCGGTCAAGCTGGGTGAACGGCTGGCGGCGCAGCAGTTGTATCTGCTTGACGCGCCACTCTCCGGCGGCGCGGCGCGTGCAGCTTCCGGCGAAATGACCATGATGACTTCCGGACCGGCCGCCGCTTACGCCAAGGGCGAAGCAGTGCTGGCCGCGATCGCCGGCAAGGTGTACCGGCTGGGCGATACGCATGGCGTCGGCTCCAAGGTCAAAATCATCAACCAGCTGCTGGCCGGCGTGCACATTGCCGCCGCCGCTGAGGCCATGGCGCTGGGGCTGCGTGAAGGCGTCGACGCCGATGCCTTGTATGAGGTCATCACCAACAGCGCCGGTAATTCCTGGATGTTCGAAAACCGCGTGCCGCATATCCTGAAAGCCGACTACACGCCGCTGTCGGCGGTCGATATTTTCGTCAAGGATCTAGGACTGGTGCTGGATACCGCACGCGCCAGCAAATTCCCTTTACCGCTTTCCGCTGCCGCACATCAGATGTTCATGATGGCCTCGACTGCCGGCCATGGCGCAGAGGATGACTCTGCGGTGATCAAGATTTTCCCGGGCATCCAGTTGCCGGCGGCGCAGGAGTAAAGCGTGCCGACACAACAAACCGCTCCCCTGCTCGGCTGCATCGCCGATGACTTTACCGGCGCCACCGACCTGGCCAACATGCTGGTGCGCGAAGGCATGCGCACCGTACAGACCATCGGCGTGCCGGACACCGCGCCGCAAGATGTCGACGCCATCGTGGTGGCGCTGAAATCGCGCACGGTTCCCGCCGATGAAGCGATAGCGGATTCACTGGCCGCGCTAAGCTGGCTGCAACGGCAAGGCTGCCGCCAGTTTTTCTTCAAATACTGTTCCACCTTCGACTCCACCGCGAAGGGCAATATCGGCCCCGTTACCGACGCCTTGCTGCAAGCGCTGGGCAGCGATTTCACGATTGCCTGCCCGGTGTTTCCGGAAACCGGGCGCACTTTGTATCGCGGCCATTTGTTTA
This sequence comes from Collimonas sp., assembly GCF_039923675.1. GTDB lineage: Bacteria > Pseudomonadota > Gammaproteobacteria > Burkholderiales > Burkholderiaceae_D > Collimonas. The sequence continues at coordinate 76,499 of NZ_JBDTCG010000082.1, read as the reverse complement.
TCCAGGACCAGCTGCTGAGTGAATCGGGAATGCAGAATCATCCGCTGACGCCGATGACCGATCCCAACCTGGTGCGCGTATTGCAAGCGCAAACCCCATCAAAAGTCGGATTGATCGGCTACCCGGTGGTTATGCAAGGAAGCGACAAGATTCATGCGGAGATTGCCGCATTGCGCCAACAAGGCGTACGGGTGGCGATCGTCGATGCCTTGGAAAATAAGGATCTGTACGCCATCGGCGCTGCTTGTGCAGACTTGCAGCTGGTCACCGGTGGCTCGGGCATAGCGTTGGGCCTGCCAGGCAATTTCGTCCGCGCCGGTTTGCTGAATCCGCACAATGGCAAAGCCGCCGAACTGCCTGCCGTAGACGGCTTGTCTATCGTACTGGCCGGCAGCGCATCAATGGCGACCAATGCCCAGGTCAGCGCCTGGCTGGAAAAACGGCCGGCGTTTCGCATCGATCCGCTGGCGCTGGCGCGCGGCGAGCCGGTGGTGGCGCAAGCCCTGGCATTCGCCGGCCAGCATCTGCAACAGCAACCTGCCTTGATCTACGCCACCACCACGCCGGAACAAGTGAAACAAGTACAGGCCGAACTAGGCGTCGAGCGCGCCGGTTTGCTGATCGAGCAGGCGCTGGCCGAGATCGCCGCGGCATTGCTCACGCAAGGCGTACGGCGTTTCGTGATTGCCGGCGGCGAAACTTCCGGCGCGGTGGTCAAGGCGCTCGGCGTGCACGCGTTGCGAATAGGCGCGCAAATCGATCCGGGCGTGCCGGCTACGGCGTCTACTGGCGCGACGCCATTGGCGCTGGCGCTGAAGTCCGGCAATTTCGGGAGTGCGGTTTTTTTTGAAAAGGCGCTGCGGCATCTGGGCGATACACGTCTATGAACACATCACTGAAAGAGCAGGCGCTGCGCGAGGAAATCTGCGAAACCGGCGCCAGCCTGTATCAACGCGGTTACACGGTCGGCGCCGCCGGCAATATCAGCGCCAGGCTGGACGATGGCTGGCTGATCACGCCGACCGATGCCTGTCTCGGCAGGATGACGCCGGCGCAGATCGCCAAGGTTGACCTGAGCGGCAAATGGGTCAGCGGCGACAAACCATCGAAGACGCTGGCCTTGCACCGCGCAGTCTACGACAACAACCCGCAGACGCAGGCGGTGGTGCATACCCATTCGACCAATCTGGTGGCGTTGACCTTGGCCGGCGTCTGGCATGACCAGGATGTGCTGCCGCCGATCACGCCATATCAGGTGATGAAGGTCGGGCGGATTCCGCTGATTCCGTATTGCCATCCCGGCGATCCGCAAGTGGCGGACCAGGTCAGGCTGCTGGCCACTTCGGTGCGCGGCGTGTTGCTGGAGCGGCTTGGCCCTGTGGTGTGGCATGAAAGCGTTTCACAAGCGGCGTTCGCGCTGGAAGAACTGGAAGAAACCGCAAAGCTGTGGATGATGTTGAAGGACAAACCGGAGCCGCTCAGCGCCGCGGCACTGGACGAGTTGTATCAGGTATTTGGCGCACGCTGGTAAGTTTCAAACTCGATTTCAAGCTCAAACAATAGAAACATCCGGAATTCATAAAATCTTAATGGGTGGAGACAAGATGTCCGCAACAATCACACAGGCCAGCGCGAGCCTGCCGGCCGAACAAGCCGAAAATCTGTACAAGAAAGTATTCTGGCGCTTCGTGCCATTCATCATGCTGTGTTACGTGGTGGCCTATCTGGACCGCGTCAATGTCGGCTTCGCCAAGCTACAGATGTCGCAGGACCTGGGCTTCAGCGAAACCATTTTCGGCCTCGGCGCCGGCATATTCTTCCTCGGCTATTTTCTGTTCGAGCTGCCCAGCAACCTGATCATGAACCGGGTCGGCGCCAAACTGTGGATCGCCCGCATCATGATTACCTGGGGCTTGCTGTCGGCCTGCTTTGCCTGGGTGCAGACGCCTACCCAATTCTACGTCTTGCGCTTCCTGCTGGGCGTGGCGGAAGCCGGCTTTTATCCCGGCATCATCCTTTATCTGACCTATTGGTTTCCTTCGCACCGGCGGGCCAAGGTGGTCGCCACCTTCATGGCGGCGATTCCGGTTTCCGGCATTTTCGGCAATCCCTTGTCGGGCTGGATCATGCAGACTTTCCACGGTTCCAGCGGCTGGCATGGCTGGCAATGGATGTTCATGATCGAAGCGGTGCCGGCGATCCTGGTCGGGATTGCGGTGTTTTTCGTGATGGACAATAGCATCCGCAAAGCCAAGTGGCTGACCGAAGCGGAGAAAGATTTCCTGGAGTCGGAAATCCGCGCCGACCAGAAGGACAAGCACAGCCCGAAAACGACTGCCGCCGTGTTCAAGGATATCCGCATCTGGCATATGTGCCTGATCTACTTCTGCATCGTCATGGGCCAGTACGGCCTGACATTCTGGCTGCCGACCCTGGTCAAGGCTTCCGGCGTTGTCGGCGATTTCAAGATCGGCCTGATCAGCGCGATTCCGTTCATCTGCGCAGTGTTCGCCATGATCCTGATCGGCCGCCGCTCCGACCGCCTGCGTGAACGGCGCTGGCACCTGATCGTGCCTGCCCTGCTAGGCGCGGTCGGCTTCATCGTCTCGGCGATCGCCGCCGACAATACCGTGATTGCCATCACCTTCCTGTCGCTGGCGGCGATGGGCGTGCTGACCTGCTCACCGCTGTTCTGGTCCCTGCCGACGGCTTTCCTGTCTGGCACCGGCGCTGCGGCGGGGATTGCAGTGATCAACTCGGTCGGCAACCTGGCCGGTTTCGTCAGTCCGTTCCTGGTCGGTTGGCTGAAGGACAACACACATAACAACCAGACCGGCATGTTCATGCTGGCCGCGATGCTGGTGATCGGCGCCATTGCGATCTTGAAGACGCCGCCTAAAATGGTGAATCGCTGACAGCTTGTTTTTCAAGATGGTTTCAAGATTTTTACGGGAGTTTGCCATGCCGCGTTTTGCCGCCAACCTGACCATGATGTATAACGAGCATGCCTTTCTCGACCGCTTTTCGGCTGCAGCCAAAGACGGTTTCAAGGGCGTGGAATTTCTGTTCCCGTACGAGCATGCCGCCGCCGAGCTCCATGCGCGGTTGCAGGACAACGGCTTGACGCAAGCCTTGTTCAACGCGCCGCCAGGCGACTGGGCCGGCGGCGAGCGCGGCATGGCATCCTTGCCGGGACGCGAAGACGAATTCAAACGCAGCGTCGCCACCGGCCTGGAATACGCGCAAGTCCTCGGCAACCGCAAGTTGCACGTCATGGCAGGCCTGATCCAGCCGCAGCAGGATCGCGCCCGCCACCGCGCGGTGTATCTGGAAAACCTGGCGTACGCCGCCGCGCAAGCTGCGGTCCATGGCGTCGCCATCGTGATCGAGCCTATCAATACCCGCGACATTCCCGGCTTCTTCTTGAATCGCCAGGACGAGGCACAAGCGATTTGCGCCGAAGTCGGCTGCGACAACCTGCAAGTGCAGTTTGACTTGTATCACTGTCAGATCGTCGAGGGTGACCTGGCGGTCAAGCTCAAGCGCGACATGCTGCGTCCGCAAGCCGGCATCGGCCATATCCAGATTGCCGGCGTGCCGGATCGGCATGAACCGGATATCGGCGAGATCAATTATCCCTACCTGTTCGAGCTGATCGATACGCTCGGCTACCAGGGCTGGGTCGGCTGCGAATACCGGCCGCGCGCCGGTACTTCCGCAGGGCTGGGCTGGCTCAAACCCTGGCTTTAAGATTTTTCAAAAGGAATCCCTATGCAAGTACTCATCACCGGCGGCGCCGGATTTCTGGGCCAGCGCCTGGCGCGTAGCCTGCTTAAACAAGGTACTTTGCCGGACCGTAGCGGTCAGTTGCAAACCATTAGCAAGATCGTCCTGGTGGACGTGGTCGCCGCCAGCGGTTTCGACGATGCGCGGATTGAACAGGTCACCGGCGACATCACCGATAGCGCCTTACTGGAACGGGTGATCACCACCCAGACTGCGGCGATCTTCCATCTGGCGGCGATTGTCAGCGGCCAGGCGGAAGCGGATTTCGATCTCGGCATGCGCATCAACCTGGATGCCTCGCGCCTGCTGCTGGAACGCTGCCGCGCCTGCGGCCACGTACCGCGTGTGATTTTCACCAGTTCGGTGGCGGTATTCGGCGGCGTGCTGCCGGCCGTGGTGCAGGATCACACGGCAGTCAATCCCCAATCTTCCTATGGCGCGCAAAAGGCGATTGCCGAGCTGCTGCTAAACGATTTCAGCCGCAAGGGTTTTGTCGACGGCCGCGTACTGCGCCTGCCGACCATCAGCGTGCGTCCCGGCAAGCCTAATCTGGCCGCCTCCTCCTTCGCCAGCGGCATTATCCGCGAACCGCTCAACGACCAGCCTGCCATATGCCCGGTCGGGCCGGACGTGCGGCTGTGGCTGCTGTCGCCGCGCAAGGTGATCGCCTGCCTGATCCATGGTTATGCCTTGCCTGCGGATATTCTGGGTAAAAGCCGGACCATCAATTTGCCGGGAATCTCGGTCACCGTGGCGGAAATGGTCGCGGCGCTGGAGCGCGTCGCGGGCAAGGAAGTCGCCGCACGGATTGAATGGGCGCATGATCCGGCCATCGACCGGATTATCTCAAGCTGGCCGGGGGCCTGGGACGCCAGCCGCGCCATCGACCTGGGCTTCGTCGGCGAAAGCAGTTTCGATGAAGTGGTGCGGGCCTATATCGAGGATGACTTACCGGCGGCATAAGCCTATGACGGCCACTCGGAGAGGGCCAGTCGGCCGCACCATGTTTTTTTGACATGGTCCAATTCGGCCCGGTCTGGTGATCCTTGTGATTCATACGGCAGCGGTACGGTAAGATTGTCACTTTATGACTTTTGCCTAGCCGACATGAAGACCAGCTCCTTCCAGCACCTAGTCCGTTTGCTTCGGGGCGCGTTGTTGCTGTTTTGCTTGCTGCTGGCAAACGGCGCCCCAGCCCAGGCTGCCGCCACTGCAGCCAGCACGCCGGCAGCCCCCGCCGCCGCGCCATCGCCGCTGGACTCGCTATCCAAGGTATTGCAAAGCAACCCCGCCACCGGCAGCCTGGTGGCGACGCTGATCCAGGCGGAAAAGCAGAACAGCGAAGCCTCGCCGAGCCAAAAGGGTTTCATGGGGCTGATTTCCAACAGTCTCGACGCTTTCCAGGCACACCTGCATCAAGTGGTCACCCCGGAAAAATACTGGGCCACCCAGTTTTCCCTTGCCTGGCAAGACCTGACGACCATCCTCCAGCGCCAGGAGCATGAAACCGGCTGGCAGGTGTTGACCAGCTTCCTCGGAATGATCGCGCTGTTCGGCGTAGTCGCTTTCATCATTTTTTACACCAGCAAGCGGCTGCATCAGTATTTCAAGGTCGACACGGCATTGCCGGCCGACCCCAGCTTCAAAGAGTTGCTACTATATATCTGGCGTCACATTGCACCGTTTTTACTGGCGCTGGTGGTTGAAATCATTGTGGTGATCATCTTGAAATCGGCGCATGGACCGTCGCTGGGACGGACACTGGCGACTATCCTGCTGTACACGCTGGTCGGCGCACGGCTGTTCCAGGCAGTATGCGCGATCATCATGATGTTATCGCACGGCGGCCACCGCATGGTGGCCGTGCATATCATGTTCAACCGCGGCTGGCGCCTGTTATATGTGATCGGCTGCGCCGGCTGGCTGGGCGATGCGCTCAACAATCCGCAAGTGAACCAGATCATCGGCGTGCACCTGTCCGATGTCGTCTCTACCCTGTCCAGCCTGGTGGCCGCCATATTGGGCGGAGTGTTCGCGTTGCTGTTCAGGCGTCCGGTGGCGCATATCATCCGCAACCGGCCGCTGGCGGTGCGGCGCGACCATCCGGCGCGCATGGAAACGCTGGAAGTGATCGCGGCGCTCTGGTATGTGCCGATCCTGCTGCTGAGCTTCAGCGTCAGCATCGCTACGTTGCTTGACCTGGCCAGCAGCAATTCCGCCCTCAATCACGCCTTGAGCAGCGCCGCGCTACTGGTCGCGATGTTCTTTTTCAGCGCGCTGCTGCAGCGTACCCGCAGCCGCAAGCTAGCCTCCTCCCCCTTGCGCCGGCAATCGCCATATATCCTGCGCTTGAGTAACGTCGGCTTCAGCCTGGTGCAGCTAGTCTTGTGGATCGGCTTCTTTGAATTGCTGACCAGGATCTGGGAACATTCTCTGCTGGATTTTGCCAACGCCACCCTGATCGGCCAGATGATCATGGCCGCCCTCGGCAAGATCGGCGTTACCCTGGTAGTGGCATGGCTGGTGTGGATCCTGCTCGACACCTTCATCCAGGAAGCAATCACTCCCAGCCGCAACAGCCGCTATGCGCGCAAGAATCCCAGCACGCGCATGCGCACCATCCTGCCCTTGCTGCGCAATGCGCTGATGCTACTGATCCTGACTATCACCGTCATTACCACGCTGGCCAACCTCGGCATCAACGTGACGCCGCTGCTGGCCTCGGCCGGGGTGGTCGGACTGGCGTTCGGCTTCGGCTCGCAATCGCTGGTGAAGGATCTGATCACCGGCGTCTTCATCCTGGTGGAAGATTCGATGTCGGTCGGCGACTGGGTCGATGTCGGCAACGGTCATGCCGGCACGGTTGAAAGCCTGACGATACGCACAGTGAAGCTACGCGATAGCAACGGTTCGGTGCACAGCGTGCCGTTTTCGCAAATCACGGCAATCAAGAACGATTCCCGCGAATATACCTACGCCTCGCTGAAGCTGAACATCACGCACAATTCGGATGTTGACCAGGCGCTGCGGCTGATGCGCGAAACCGGCGCTGAAATGCTGGAGGACCGCCGCCTGCGCCGCCTGCTGTTGCAGCCCATCGAGATCTACGGCGTCAACGGTTTCGATTTGAACGGGGTGGCGCTGTTGGCCGGCATCCGCACCAAGCCGCAAACCCAGAGCGAAGTGATGCGCGGCTTTAATCTGCGCATCAAAAAGAAGGTGGACGACGATCCGAACGTGCAATTCGCCACCGAGTGGGCCAACTTCCCGCTGACCGCGGTGGAACCGTCTGCAGCGCCGGATAGCGCCGCAACGGAGCTACCTGCGACACCAGCGGCGCCCGCAGCCAGCGCGAAGCCATAAGCGAAGTTATTTGATACGGCAGCTCAGCAGCCAGTAATATTCCAGGCGCAAGATGCGCAGTTCACGCGTGATCGGCGCCAGTTTCTTGCGCAAGCCGCTGTCGGTCGGGAAATTTTTCATGACTTCGTAGCGCTCGCCGTTGGGCAAGGTACGGAACTGGTAGGTGTTGCCATGGACATCGGTACGGGCGATCGGCGTGCTTTGCTCTTCGACGTAGCCGTTGTCGATCATCACCAGCAAGATGTCCTTGCCGAGCTTTTCACGCAGCTGGGCGATGAAACGGACCTGGTCCTGGCGCCCCACGTGCGACCACCAGAAACCCAGGAAACAGGCGCTGAACTGGCGCTCCGCCTGGAAGGTATTGATGTCTTGCAGCGCGAATGTCGCTATATCGGCCGGCAGCTTCTTCGACTCCGCCACGGCGATCATTTCCGGATTGACATCGGTCGCCAGCACCGACTTTGCGGTGGCGGCGATCTGTTCGGTCCAGAAGCCGGTGCCACAGGCCAGTTCCAGCACGTCGTGGCCTTCCATCAATTCCTGCACTCGCACCTGCAAGGTCAGCAACTCGTCCTGGCGCTCCGGGCGTTGGTATATCTCTTCGTAAGTCGCAGCACGTTTGGCGTAGTAAGCCACCATATCAGTATTAATCATTTTTCCGGTCCGTTTCGCTGCTCGTTTTTCTGCTCATTTTGCAATTCATTGTCTGGCGCATTCTTCACTTCCTCAACTTCTGTTTTTTTTAATTCAATCTTCTCAATATCCGGCGGCATGGCATCTACGCAGGCTACCCGATAGCGTTCCGACAGCGCGTCATACAGCGGCGGCGCAAAGAAGCGCGAGATGCGGCTGGCGATCAGTGCGGTCGCCATCAGCGAGATCACCAGTGCATGGCCGTTGATCATTTCCATGACGATCACAAAGGCGGTGATCGGCGATTGCGTGACCGCCGCCAGATAACCCACCATCGCCAGCGCGATCAGCATCGGCAACGAGGTGTTGTTAAATACCTGGTGCAGCAAATTGCCGAAACCGGCGCCGATCGACAGCGACGGTGCGAAGATCCCGCCGGGAATGCCTGGCAGATACGACGACACCATCGACGCCATTTTCAAAAACGGGTAAAACACGGACAGATGCTGATGTCCTTCCAGCACGCCCTTGGCCTCCACATAGCCGCTGCCGAAAGTGGCGCCGCCGGCGATGACGCCGATCACCGCTACCACCAGCCCGCACAGCGCGCCAAAGGCAATCGGCCGATTGCTGCGCAGATCCTGCAGTTTGGCAGGAATCCAGCGCTTGGTATTCAGCAGCAGCCAGCAAAACATGCCGCCCGCCAGGCCGGTCAGTATCCCTGTCACCAATACCGCCAGCGCCAGCATGTCGGTCAGCGCGCTGTCGATCTGGATGGTGCCGAAGTAGGTATAGTTACCGTTCAATCCCAGCGCCACCGCACCGGCAAAAATGATCACGGTAATCACCACGCCGCTGGCGCGATGTTCAAAGCTGCGCGTCAGTTCTTCAATGGCAAACACGATCCCGGCCAACGGCGTGTTGAAAGCCGCCGACAAGCCGGCTGCCGCACCGGCCAGTATCAAGCGCCGTTCGAGAGCCGCGCTGGCGCGTGGATACAAGCGCCGCAAATTGAACATCAAGGCCGCGCCGACCTGCACCGTAGGGCCTTCGCGGCCGATGGTGAAGCCGCCCAGGATGCCGATGAAGGACACGCCGATCTTCCCGAACAACAGCTTGAGCGACAAGAGCGACTGGCCGCGCCTGGTGGTATCTTCTTCCAGCGTTGCGATCACTTGCGGAATCCCGCTGCCCTCGGCGCCGGGGAAATAACGCCGCGTGGCCCAGACGCACAAGGCGCCGACCGCCGGCGTAATGAACAGCGGTAGCCAGAAATGCGACTGCTGCATGGAGCGGAACATGCTGAAGCCGACATCCATCAGCCACGCATACAGCACCGCGATCAAGCCTACCAGTACCGCACCCATCCATAAAATGCCATATTTACGCCAAGCGCGCCGCACCTGACGCAGCGTCTGATCGGAAAAACTGGGGGGCAACGGATTCATTGGATTTGGGCGCAAAGACATGATTATAAATTATCCCTGCGTGTTTCCCGCTAACATGCTGTTGGCATATCAACGGAATCAGCGTAAAACAGGGATAAAGTCTGCAGTTACGTATTGCCAAAAACCAATTTAGATAACTCTCAGGTGTGGCCATCGAAGATGGGATTTGGCTAGATACGATAACTTTTCAACCAAACCTTGATGTTTTTGACATCATCAAATGCCAGCAACTCGTTTTTGAGCGCATTGATATGTTGTTGCATCTCTCTGATATCGTTTTTCAGGTAGCGCATCGCCAAGGCGGGAGACAAGGCTTCTTTCGGCCCGACATGGAAGTGCGTCCTGAAATCAGCCTCGACGCCGGCAATTTCCTCCCGCAGTTCTGCCGCCTGCTCGGTGAGTACCTTGTTGTAGTGCTTCAGGCGCGCTTCGCTGAGAGAGTTGATCTTGGCCTGGTCGATTTGCTCGATTTCCAGTTGCAACTCCAGCAATCCAAGCAGGTCTTTCTTGTCGTAGGCGATATTCACCCTCTGCATCAAGACGGTCTTGCGCACTCGTTCCAAGGCATCCTGCTCGCGATCGGGATGCAAGGCGCTGGCCAGTTTCCGGTAGACTTCCCGAATCGACTGGCTGACATTCTTTTGCTCTTCCTCCAGCGCGGCTTCTTTGGCAGTGGCCTTCGCCGACTTCTTGCGCTTGGCGGTGCGCTCGCCGGCATACGCAGCATTTGCCTCTGGCGCAGGCTCCCGCTCAGGCAAGAATTGCGACGCATCCTCCTCGGCCGCAGCGTCGAAGTCGCTGTGACTGTGCATGTTATAAATCGGCTTCAAATCTTCAGCTTCCCCGCCGGCAATCAGCGCGGCGCTGACAGTGCAGATCACGTGGCTGATTTTTTCCTGGTCGCTCTTGCTCAAGCCCTTGGCGGAATAGACCCTGTCAAGGGTGCGCACCAGTTTCACCCGCAGCCCGTTGTAGCTGCGAATCAAAGGTTGAAACTGGCTGACATACTGTTTCTGGTGCTGCAGGATCATGTCCTGCCATGCCGCCAGTTGCTGGCGCTCAGTCTCTATTTTCTTGATCAGGTCATTGAATATTTTCTGGCCTGGCGACAAACTGGCTTGCCCATCCTGTTCGACGACGTTGAGCGCCTTGGTGTCTGTTTTTTTCATTGATTGCTGATTGCTTGGTAATTATCGTTTGGTCGTTTGATTTTTCAGATGAAAAAAATGGGGTAACGCGTGATTATAAATTGCCCTTGCCGGCAGCATCCAATGCGATACCGGCAGGCCGCAGCAGAAACCGCCCAAGGAGCGTATCATCTTGTCTTCGCAATAAGTAATTCGCCTGTGCCACTGTCCCGCTGTCTTTATCATGTCATGCGCTGGTCGATTTCAGTACCCCCCGTTCCACCAACCGGCGACTCCGCCGATAAACAACAATATGGCTATCCATTCCGCCTCTGCGCATTCGAGCGACCAGGTTTTACCTTTCCGTGAATCATTACTTGCCATGCTCGGCATCGCCTTCGTGGTGATGCTGGTCGCGCTCGATTCGACCGTGGTCGGCACCGCGCTGCCGACCATCGTCGCCGAACTGAAAGGTTTTGAGCTGTATGCCTGGGTCGCGACTTCCTATCTGTTGACCTCGGTGATCACGGTGCCGATTTTCGGGCGGCTGGGCGACTTCTACGGCCGCAAGCCATTCGTACTTGTCTCCATCATCCTGTTCACCGGCGCCTCCATCCTGTGCGGCATGGCCGACAGCATGCTGTGGCTGGTGATCGCCCGCGGCTTGCAGGGTATCGGTGGCGGCATGCTGGTCGGCACCGCGTTCGCCTGTATCCCCGATCTGTTTCCGGGGGCACATGTGCGTCTGCGCTGGCAGGTTCTGATGAGCACCGCTTTCGGTATCGCCACTGCGGTCGGGCCGTCCCTCGGCGGCTTCCTGACGCAGTACTGGGGCTGGCGCTGGGTGTTTTATGTCAACCTGCCGGTCGGCGTGCTGTCGCTGTTCTTCGTCTACAAATATTTGCCGCATCTGCGCCACACCCATCCAGACGCCAAGATCCGTCTCGACTGGCCGGGCGCTCTGCTGATTACAGCTTCGCTCGGATGCCTGCAGCTGTTCGTCGAGATGCTGCCGAAGCACGGCCTGTCGCTGGGCATGCTGGGCCTGCTGGCGGCCAGCATCGTCAGCTTTGTCGCGCTGTGGAAATGGGAGCATCACACGCCGCAGCCGATCCTGCCGTTCGATCTGCTGCTCGATCCCAAATTGTCGGTCTTGTTCCTGCTCTCGGTGCTGAGCGGCTTCTCCATGTTTTCGCTGATGTTTTACGCGCCGCTGCTGTACCAGGGCGGCTTCGGCCTGTCGCCGCAGGAAGCCGGGCTGCTGATCACGCCGCTGGTGGCTTGCATCATGATCGGCAGCATTTCCAACGGCCGCATCATTACCAGACTCAAGAACCCGAATGTGATGCTGTATATCGGCTTCACGCTGCTGGCGCTGTCCTGTCTTGGCGTGGTGATTTCGAACCGCTGGACTTCGCACAGCGTGATCGCCGGCTTCATGCTGATCGGCGGCCTTGGGCTGGGTTTCATCTTGCCAAACCTGACCATCTTCATCCAACAGGAAGCCGGCCGCGAGCATCTCGGCATCGCTACCGCGCTGATGCAATCCTTGCGCATGATCGGCAGCATGCTGGGCACCGCCATCATCGGCACCCTGATCAATCATTTATATGCGGGCAGCGTGCGGCAAGCGCTGGCGGAACAGAAAGCCGACAACTGGTTTTCCAGTTTTTCCGACCCCCAAATCCTGATCAGCCACGAGACCCAGACCATCGTTCTGGCGCAGCTGGCAAGCGCCGGCCATCAGGGCCAGCTGTTGCTGGAAGCGGCGCGCGAGGCGCTGATCGGCTCCATCCATATGGGTGTCGGGCTGGCCGTGGTGGTCACTGGAATTGCCTTGTGGCTGGTCAGCAAAGTGCCGCCGATTACCCTGCGCATCAAACCGGAACCCGGTGTAGTCGCCGAATAGGCAATCATCATCTTCGTCAAATAATGCAGCCCGGGTGTGGCCAGCCCGGCCTGCAATTCCTCTTCTACAGTACCTCACAAAGCGTTACATCTCACACGTTCTGGAAGCACCTGTATCAGCCTTCCGATGGCATTCTGAAGTCCTGGCAACTCACTCTGCAAGGACGGACAAAATGAAGAAGCTCATTACCACACTGGTGCTCGGCACCATCCTCAGCACCATGCTGAGCGGCTGTATCGTGGCGCCTATCGGCCCCGGTTATTACCACCCGCATTACTACCATCCGTACGATCGCTATTAAGTCGTAAGCAAAGGTAAGCGCACTTGGGCAATGCAAGTGCAACGCTATAATTGCCGAGCAGAAATTTCACAGATTAACAAGATACGAATTTTTGCTCGGATACGTTGCCATACAAAAATATATACGGAGCTCTTATGAAATTAATCCACAAACTCGTACTTTCCCTGCTGCTTGTTCCAGCAGTGCTGCCGCTTGCCGCGCAAGCTGACGAACCCGGCCATCACGGCGCGTATTTGCACGCACTGGCCGATTTGCATGCGGCGCGCTGGCTGATCGACCATCGTCCTGGCGACAACTGGGTAATGGGCCGCAGCGAGCAGATCGCCTTGTCGGAAATCGATGCCGCCACGCGTGAAATCACGCAGCTGGGCGTGGATGTCGGCAAGGATGTGTATCACGAAGAGCGCCCGGATGCGCGTCTGGATCGCCGCGGCCGCCTGCACGATGCCGTGGAAGCGCTGGAACGCGCCCGCAACGACGTTGCGCAACGTGAAGACGACCCGCGCGTCTTCGGTTTGCAGCAGCACGCCATGCATCGGATCGAGGCCGCCAAGCATGCTACCGAAGATGCGATACGTGATGCAGGTTATTAAATTTGAACAAAGCGTGAAATAAAAAGGGGCAACGGTCGACGTTGCCCCTTTTGGTTTTATGCGATTGGATTACAGCTCGTACATATCCTTCTCGCCGCTCATCACCTGCTCGATCAGCTTGCGGTTCATGGTCGGCGCCAGCAATTCGATGAAGGTATACACATAGCTGCGCAGATAAGCCCCCTGCTTGACTGCGGCGCGCGATATGTTGGTGCCGAACAGGTGCCCGACCGATATCGAACGCAAGCCGTTGTCCCGTTCTGCATCGAACGCCATGCCGGCGATGATGCCCACGCCCATGCCCAGTTCGACATAGGTCTTGATCACATCGGCATCGATCGCTTCCAGCAGCACGTCCGGCTTCAGGTTGCGCAATGAGAAAGCGTGGTCGATCTTGGTGCGGCCAGTGAACGCGCTATCGTAGGTGATCAACGGGAAAGCAGCGATTTCTTCCAGCGTGATCGCTTTCGATTGCAACAAAGGATGATCGGGTGGCACCACCACCACATGCTCCCATTGATAGCAGGGCAAGGTCACCAGGCCATCGGCATTGACGATGGCTTCGGTCGCCAGCGCCAGGTCGGCCTGGTCGTTGCGCACCATGTCGGCTACCTGTTTTGGATTGCCTTGGAGCAATGACAACCGTACCTTGGGAAATTTCTGGGTGAAAGCTTGCACTACTTTCGGCAAGGCATAGCGTGCCTGCGTATGCGTCGTGGCAATCGTGAAGCTGCCGCTGTCGTGCGCGGCGTATTCGTTGCCGATGCGTTTGAGTCCGTCGATTTCCTGCATGATCAGCTCGACCGATTTCAATACCGCCCGCCCCGGCTCAGTCAGGCCGCGTATGCGCTTGCCATGCCGTGTAAAAATATCAACACCCAGTTCTTCTTCCAACTCGATAATCGCCTTGGAAACGCCCGGCTGCGAGGTATACAGCGCCTTGGCCGCCTCGGTCAGGTTGTAATTTTGGCGCACCGCCTCACGGACGAAGCGGAACTGATGGAGATTCATAGGTTTCCTTAATTTTTCTTTATATAAGAATCTGTCCAGCGCAGCCGGATACCATTGCTAAAAACACATTCCGGCCTGGCAACTACCCATCCCAAACTACCCGACTTCACACTTGAAGCCCCCTACAACAGCAAGCGCGTTTGCCGTATTTGCATATATCAAATACGCATATAAGCAAATAAATAGTCTGTAGTTGGAGATATATGCGAAGTTTATTACGATTCTAGGTGTTTCGTACGAGGTGATATGACTGTTTCTTATGTAGTGAGCGGTTTTGCCGTCGGATTGTTGGTGGGATTGACTGGTGTCGGCGGCGGCTCGCTGATGACGCCTCTATTGACCTTGCTGTTCGGTATCCATCCAAGTGTGGCTGTAGGCACTGACCTGGCGTTTGCGTCGGTGACCAAGGTCGCCGGTACGGTTGCGCACCGCTCCAAGGGAACCGTACGCTGGGACATCGTCAAATTGCTGTCGCTGGGCGCATTGCCGGCTGCCATCGCCACTGCACTGGTTCTTAAATATTTAGGCGGCATCAGCGCAGAAATCGGCCAGATCATCCGTTACTCGATCGCGATTTCAGTATTGCTGACCGTGGTTGCCCTGCTGTTCAAGGGTAAGCTCCAGCTGTGGCTCAACGCGCATCCGGAAAAACAGTTACAAGGAAAAAACCTGACTATCGCTACCGTGGTTGCCGGACTCGTACTCGGCGCGCTGGTCACCATGTCGTCGATCGGCGCCGGCGCAGTGGGCGCCACCATCCTGGTGCTGTTGTATCCGCGCCTGTCGCCGGCTGAAGTGGCGGGAACCGATATTGCCTACGCAGTGCCTCTGACCGCCATTGCTGCGCTCGGCCACTGGTGGCTGGGATCGATCGACTGGAGTCTGCTGGGCTCGTTGCTGCTGGGCTCGGTGCCGGGGATTACGCTGGGTTCGCTGGCTGCGCGCGCGGTGCCGGAAAAATTCCTGCGCGGCTTGCTGGCGGTAACGCTGACCAGTGTGGCGGTAAAACTGATTTACTAAATTTACCAAAGGAGTTGTATCAGCAGCTCCCGTACCTGTTTTTGCAACATATAGGACTTACGCAAAACTGCCCCGGCAAGGCACGACGACGACAGTATGGCGTACGGCTAGGAGGAGTAACACCGCAGGGGCAGTTTTGCGTAAGTCATAGCGTGGCGCTGTTAGCCACAACCCATAAGGAAGACGAAGATGTATCGCTACGATCAATACGATCACCAGATAGTCAAGGAACGGGTCGCCCAGTACCGCGACCAGGTACGCCGCCGTTTGGCGGATGAACTGACCGAAGAAGAATTCCTGCCGCTGCGCCTGCAAAACGGCCTGTACATGCAGCGCCACGCCTACATGCTGCGCATCGCCGTGCCTTACGGCATGCTGTCGTCGGCGCAAGTGCGCATGTTCGGCCATATCGCCCGCACCTATGATCGCGGCTATGGCCACTTCACCACGCGCCAGAATATCCAGTTCAACTGGATCGACCTGGAACAGTCGCCGGACATCCTGGCGGAACTGGCGACGGTGGAAATGCACGCGATCCAGACTTCCGGCAACTGCATTCGCAACACCACTTCAGACGAACTGGCCGGCGTCGCCGCCGACGAGGTGATCGATCCACGTCCTTACGCGGAAATCATCCGCGAATGGAGTACTTTCCATCCCGAGTTCGCTTACCTGCCGCGCAAGTTCAAGATCGCCATCAGCGGTTCGGAACAAGACCGCGCCGCTACCGCTGTGCATGACATCGGCTTGCATGTGGTGAAGAATGCAGAAGGTGAAACCGGTTTCCGTTTCCTGGTTGGCGGCGGCATGGGCCGTACGCCTATCATCGGTAGCGTAATCCGCGAATTCCTGCCTTGGCAGCACGCCTTGACGTACCTGGAAGCGGTCCTGCGCGTGTACAACCAGCACGGCCGCCGCGACAACAAGTACAAGGCTCGCATCAAGATCCTGGTGAAAGCATTGGGTGCGGAAGAATTCGGCCGTCAGGTCGAAGCCGAATGGGCGGAGATAAAGGATGGTCCGGCGACATT
This sequence comes from Collimonas sp., assembly GCF_039923675.1. GTDB lineage: Bacteria > Pseudomonadota > Gammaproteobacteria > Burkholderiales > Burkholderiaceae_D > Collimonas. Next base: position 60,277 of record NZ_JBDTCG010000082.1, on the reverse strand, counting down.
GACCGTGGAAGAATTGCAGCGGATTGCGCAGTACTTCGTGCCGCCGCCTTACGCAACCCTGCCTGCCAGCGATGCCGGATTCGAAGCACATAAAGCGGAAAACAAGGCGTTCGCCAACTGGCTCCTGCGCAATGTCAAAGCACACAAAGTCAGCGGTTATGCCGCAGTCATCTTGTCGGTCAAGAAAACCGGCGTGCCGCCTGGCGATATCACTGCCGCGCAACTGGATTTTGTCGCCGATCTGGCTGACCAGTACAGCTTCGGCGAAGTGCGCATCACCCACGAGCAAAACCTGGTGCTGGCCGACGTCAAGCTGAGCGACTTGCTCACAGTGTGGCAAGCGGTCAAGGCGCAAGGCCTGGCGACGCCGAATATCGGCTTGCTGACCGATATCATCTGCTGCCCCGGCGGCGATTTCTGCTCGCTGGCGAACGCCAAGTCGATCCCGATCGCCCAAGCCATCGCTGAAAAATTCGACAACCTGGATTTCCAGCACGACATCGGCGAGATCGAATTGAATATCTCAGGCTGCATCAACGCCTGCGGCCACCATCACGTCGGCAATATCGGCATTCTGGGCGTCGACAAGGACGGTTCCGAGTGGTACCAGGTATCCATCGGCGGCGCGCAAGGCAACAACACCAGCATCGGCAAGATCATCGGTCCGTCGTTCTCGTCGCAACAAATGCCAGTCGTCATCGAACGCCTGCTGGATGTCTATGTGCAGCAACGCAACGAGGATGAACTGTTCATCGATACTGTGCAGCGTCTCGGCATCGCGCCGTTCAAGGAATATGTTTACGCCAGCCCGATCCCGACGGGTCACACCCATGGGGAGGATGCCTGTGTCTAACATTGATAACGTTGAAATCATTAAAAACCGCGCAGTCGTCAGCGACGACTGGAGCGTACTGCGCCTGAACGAAGGCGAAACTCCCGAAAGCGTTGGCATCCCGGCCGGCAAAGTGATTGTGCCGTTCAGCGTCTGGCAAGCCCAGCGCGCACTGCTGCAAGATCGGGCGCCTTTGGGCGTCTGGCTCGCCAGCGATGCGCAAGCCGACGTGCTGAAAGGCGATTTGGCGCATTTCGCCGTGATTGCGGTCGATTTTCCTAAATTTACCGATGGCCGCGGTTATTCGATCGCTTACACCTTGCGCACACGCCTTGGCTATGGCGGCGAACTGCGCGCCATCGGCGATGTATTGCGCGACCAGTTGTTCTACATGCAGCGGGTCGGTTTCGATGCCTTTGCCGTACGCGCCGACAAAAACATCCACGACGCCCTCAAGGGCCTGACCGATTTCTCGGAAAAATACCAGACGTCTTGGGATGAAAAAACACCGTTGTTCCGTCGCGTGAACCGTCAAGCAGTCAGCCAGGATTGATCATGAGCAACCCGACTTTATCGCTTCCCGAGCTGGTTGCCGCTACCAAGGCAACGCTGGAAAAAATCGCCGCGGAATATACGCCGGCGGTATTCGCCTCCAGCCTGGCGGCCGAAGACATGGTGCTGACCGACTTGATCCTGCGTAACCAATTGCAGGACCGGATCACCATCTTCACCCTGGAAACCGGCCGTCTGCATGCCGAAACGCTGGGTATGCTGGATCGCATCAAGGAAACCTACGATTACGAGGTTACGCCATACCGGCCGCAGCAGGAAGCCGTCGCCGCCTATGTCGAGCAGAACGGCTTGAACGCGTTTTACGACAGCATCGAGATGCGCAAGGAATGCTGCCGCATCCGTAAGATCGAACCGCTCAACCGCGCCCTGGCTGGTAACAAGGCCTGGATCACTGGCCAACGCCGCGCGCAGTCGCAAACGCGCGCCGAGCTGCATGTGCAGGAACAGGATGAAGCGCACGGCATGAGCAAGTTCAATCCGCTGGCCGACTGGTCGGAGGAAGATGTCTGGCAATACATCCGCGGCAACAACGTGCCGTACAATCCACTGCATGATAAGGGCTATCCCTCGATCGGCTGCGAACCCTGCACCCGCGCCATCCAGCCAGGCGAAGACGTACGCGCCGGCCGCTGGTGGTGGGAAAACCCGGACTCGAAAGAATGCGGTTTGCACGTGGTGGACGGTAAATTGATACGCATCAAATCCGTCGCTCAGCAAAACGCTTGAATTATTGCTTCACTAAGAGACAAGAACCGCTATGAACACAGTTGTCGAAAAATTTTTCCTGGACAAAGCCGCCAACCGCCATCTCGACTGGCTGGAATCGGAAGCCATCCACATCATGCGCGAAGTGGCTGCGGAATGCAGCAACCCGGCCCTGCTGTTCTCCGGCGGGAAAGATTCGGTGGTGATGCTGCGCCTCGCGGAAAAGGCTTTCCGTCCCGGCAAATTTCCTTTCCCGCTGGTGCATATCGATACTGGTCACAACTTTGAAGAAGTGATCACTTTCCGCGACAAGCGCGTGGCGGAACTGGGCGAACGCCTGATCGTCGGTTCGGTCGAGGATTCGATCAAGCGCGGCACGGTGCGCCTGCGCAATCCAAAGACAGATTCGCGCAATGCCGCGCAAGCGGTGACCTTGCTGGAAACCATTGCCGAACACAAGTTCGACGCCTGCATCGGCGGCGCCCGCCGTGACGAAGAAAAAGCCCGCGCCAAGGAGCGGATTTTTTCCTTCCGCGACGAATTCGGCCAATGGAATCCGAAAGCCCAGCGTCCGGAACTCTGGGACCTGTACAACACCCGCGTTCATCCCGGTGAAAACATGCGTGTGTTCCCGATCTCCAATTGGACCGAGCTCGACGTCTGGCAATACATCGCCCGCGAAAAACTGGAACTGCCGCCGATCTACTTCGCTCATCAACGCCAAGTGATTCCGCGCAACGGCCTGCTGGTGCCGCTGACCCACCTGACGCCGGCCAAAGAAGGCGAAGTCGTGGAAACACGCGAAGTGCGCTTCCGTACCGTCGGCGACATCTCCTGCACCTGCCCGGTGGCTTCCGATGCCACCACCGTTGAAGCGATCATCGCCGAAACCGCAGTGACGCAAATCACCGAACGCGGCGCTACCCGGATGGATGACCAGACCTCGGAAGCCTCGATGGAAAAACGTAAAAAAGAAGGATATTTCTGATGAACGCCGTTGTTAAGACCTTGAACGCCGACACTGGCAGTGCACCGCTGGAACGCGGTTTGCTGCGCTTCATTACCGCCGGTTCGGTAGATGACGGCAAGAGCACCCTGATCGGCCGCCTGCTGTTCGACAGCAAGGGCATTTTCGCCGACCAGCTGGACGCCATGTCGCGCGCCAAGCACAAGCGCACCGTCGGCGACACGATCGACCTGTCGCTGCTGACAGACGGCCTGGAAGCCGAGCGCGAACAGGGCATCACCATCGACGTCGCCTACCGTTATTTCGCCACGCCGAAACGCAAGTTCATCATTGCCGATACGCCTGGCCACGAACAATACACGCGCAACATGGTGACCGGCGCCTCGACTGCGGATGCCGTCATTATCCTGATCGACGTTTCCAAGGTCAAACTTGGCGATGACGGCAGCGTCGAACTGCTGACCCAGACCAAGCGCCATTCGACCATCGCCCACCTGCTGCAAATCGAGCACGTGGTGGTAGCAATCAACAAGATGGATCTGGTCAATTACGACCAGACCGTGTATGACCGTATTGTCGCTGCCTATCAGGAGTTTGCGCAACAGCTCGGCCTGCGCGATGTACGGCCGATTCCGCTGTCGGCGTTAGCTGGCGACAACGTCGTGGTAGCCGGCGACAAGATGCCATGGAACAAGGGCCCGACATTGATCGAGCTGCTGGAATCGCTGAGCGTCTACGACGAATCGCATGACGAGCCGTTCCGCTTCCCGGTGCAACTGGTCGCGCGCCACAACGGCCATGAAGCCAACGATTTCCGCGGCTACATGGGCCGCATCGAAGCCGGCAAGGTCAGCAAGGGCGACAAGCTGGTGGTACAACCTAGCGGCCAGACCGCAACCGTCAAGGACATCCTGGTGCTCGAAGGGTCGCTGCCATCAGCCGCGGTAGGCCAGTCAGTGACCTTGCTGCTGGACGAGCATCTGGACATTTCGCGCGGCGACATGCTGACTTCGGTCGATCGTGCCCCTGCCCTGCTGAAAACCGTCAGCGCCGATCTGTGCTGGCTGTCGGAAGATGCGCTCGACCTGCGCCGCAAATACTGGCTGAAGCACAGCACCAAGCAAACTGCCGCACGGATTACCAAGATCGACACGCTGCTGGATATCAACACCCAGGAACGGCGTCCGGCAGAATCGCTCAAGCTGAACGATATCGCCCGCGTTTCATTGAATCTGCAGCAGGCGATCGCGGCCGATTCCTACGATGAGATCCGCGCCACCGGCGCCTTCATCCTGATCGATGAAGTCACGCACCAGACCGTCGCCGCAGGCATGATTCGCCTCGACTGACCTGTAACCATTACCGACCGGACCAGTAGCCATGCAAGCCACTCATTCAGCCAGCGATCAAGCACACCCTTCTTACGGCAAGGTCTACCTGATAGGCGCCGGTCCTGGCGCGGCCGACCTGATTACGGTGCGCGGCGCACGCTTGCTGGCGCAGGCCGATGTCGTGCTGCACGACGCCCTGGTGACTGAGGACATGCTGGCGCTCTGCCCGCAAGCCTTGAAAATCGCAGTCGGCAAGCGTTGCGGCAAGCTCTCCACCGCGCAGCAGTTCATCAACAAGCAACTGGTCGACAATGCCCGCAAATATGCATTGGTGGTGCGTTTGAAGGGTGGCGACCCGATGTTGTTCGGCCGCGCCGATGAAGAATTGCGGGCGCTGGAAAAGCATGGCGTTGCAGTGGAAGTCGTGCCTGGCATCAGCGCCGCGCTAGCTGCCGCAGCGACTTCGCAACAACCCCTGACCAAACGCGGCGTAGCGCGCAGCGTCGCCTTCTTTACCTCCAGCACCGCGCCCGGCGAATCGGACCAGGTCAATATTCCAAACTGCGACACGCTGGTGCAATACATGGGCGGACGCGAAGCTGCCGCCACAGCGCAACGGCTGCTGACGCAAGGCCGCTCCGCGGCAACGCCGGTGGTAGTGGTGGAAAACTGCAGCCGCGACAACCAGCGCATCCTGCGCCTGCGGCTCGATCATCTGGAACAAGGTTTGCAGCAATGCGAAGGGCCGGTATTGGTGATGATAGGCGAGGCTTTGGCCAGCCGCGCAGAGCAGCCGTTGGAAATCGCTCAGACAGAACGAAGCGAAGGCAAGGCCAGGAACGTGGCCTGAGCAGCGCCGGCCTTGCTTGAAAGCTGATTAGCGGACGGTCGGCTTGACGTGCGATTCCGACGCCAGTGCTTTTTGCAAGACCTGACCTGGTTGCTCCAGCCGGTCTTCAGGTGACAAGACATTGATCCAGCTGACCAGACCGACGGCTATTCCGGTCAATACCAGGAATACTGCAATTCTTTTATTCAAAAATTCCCATTTCATTTCTTACTCCTTATTTGCGGTCTTTCCTGCAACTCCCGCTATCGCTTGGATCCGCTGGAATTTCCAGCGGATCCAAGCGATAGCGGGAAACTGCCGCATTCAAATAACAGCTGTCTCGCCGCCAAATGACATGACGGCAAAGACCAGCCCTACATCTTTGTTGATTACCTCTTAGCGGCCGTTGATGCTACGGGTCGCCAGGACACCGTACATGCCAACCGCACGATCACTCCGGTTGGCGCCACGCTTCAGATTGTTTGGCTTAGCGTTCGTGGAAAGCGCCAAGGCCTGGCTCGGCGACCAACCGAAAGTCCAGTTGCCGCCGCTACCGCTGTTTACCTTGCTGCGATTGCCGGACGCCATGCCCAGTAGTGTTTTGATGGTCATCATTTCACCTCTTCATGTTTGCTTCGCCGGCGTCAACTATGTGACGGCCAAAGCTGATTCATCATGGAAAGCAATTGCGCAACGCGCCGTTCGGGCACGTACGACAGTGACGGTGAAAGAGAGATTCCGCCAGTCGATTGCAAGCTGGACAGCCTGGCTATCGACACGGGAAAAGTGAGGATGGCTAGGCTGGCTCAGAACAATGCAAGCAGACAATTGCTTTACGTTTCCTACGTATTTTTAATGCTGAATTTTCGGTCCGATAGCGCGGACAACTGGAACAGTCCATTTCAAAAGCTCCTGATTCAAAAATGCCTGATCAAGACAGATCAAGCCGGTTGCGCCGTTGGAGTACTGCCGCGCCCGGAAGGTTCATAAGCAATCTGCGCGACCCTTGCCGAACGCTTGGGGATGCTTTCCCAACGCACGCTGCGCACACTGATTTCCTGCGCCAGACGCGTGACCAGTTGTACCAGCCCGGCACGCTCACGCACCGAACACATCACTTCCACCGTGATGGCGGTCAGGTGCGACTGCACTGCCGGTTCGCTGGCCTGATAGGTAACGTCATAGGTCTCCAGCAAGCGACGCATCAAGCCTTCAAGATGCGCGACTTCCGAACCGCGGCAGGTGGTCACGATGCGATAAGGCAGAGCCGAATCGTGATCCGCCGGCGCGGCGGCGAACGAAGGACGATATTTTTTAAAAAATGCATGCAGTTTATTGAATGGCATGGCGATTTCCTTCCCGCTTCCGTTGTTCGCGGATGCCGGACGACGCCATACGGCCGGGCTCTATGCGACGGCATGCCTGGACGCAGACACACCAAAGCCGAACCCGCGCAATTCCTGCCTGTGCCGTCATCGGACGTGCGCTTCACCTGCTGGATGCACAGGCCAAAAACGACAACGCTGAAAACGATTCAGAACCGGAAATACACAGCCGTACGCGATCCGCCGAATGGCAGTACGAACAATCGGTATGACAAAATTAGGATGGGAGTATCGCTGCGGCGCTTATCTGCTGAAATTCTATGTAGACTCTAACTAGACCCTATGTAGACTCTACTTAATTTCTGCCGAGATATTTACCGGGATATTGGCAATACTACAGCTCGCATAAACGCAAGCTGTAGCTGACGGAGGTCTGCTAAAGGCTATGCGTAAAGTGCCGGGCTGAGGACCCATCCACCGCTACTACTAGAACAACTGTCCAAAATATGGACCTCCATGTGATGCAATACCAAAGATTATATTTCCAACTGGCTATTCTGTCAAGTAAATGACTTTACATATTATAAAAATTGTGCATTAACAACACACGTCAAATCCCGCTACACGCTGCCTTTGCGCGCATCCGGTACGATTTAGTAAGAACTGACTTTCAACACACGCAAGGTGTGCAAAACCGAACCATGCCGACAGTCCAGCACTCGCATACGCCGCTCCAGATCCGAGTGATCCGCCGCGGCGGCGAGAAAGGCCTGCTCTGCATCCAGCATCAAGTTGCCAGGCGCTGAAGCACTCTTTTGCCAACGACCCAACGGCCAGTCCGAAAATAAATTAATATTAGAAAATTTATTGAGCATCGACGACTCCGGATATCAACGTGAGAAACCTGTTCAACCAGGTAAATATTCAACTGCCATGGCTATAGAATAGTCTTGCCAACACCGGGCCGAAAGCCGTATTTTCTATCTTTTATATAAGTTTTTCTAACATGAAAACTCGCCTACCTCCGCTCAAACCCCTGCGTGTCTTCGAAGCGGTAGTACGCACCGGCAGTCTGACGCTGGCCGCCGCCGAACTGCACATCACGCACAGTGCGGTAAGCCAGCAAATCAAGCTGCTGGAAACGCATTTCGGATTGACTTTATTCAAGCGCGGACAGCGCGGAGTGGAACCGAACGAGGCCGCGCGCATGTTTTTTACCGATGTCAAAGCCGGGCTGGACCGTATCACGCTGGGTGCGGAGCAACTGCAGAATACCGGCAAGGCCCACATCATCCGCGTCAGTTGCACGCCGTCGATGGCGATGCGCTGGCTGATTCCGCGGCTGTCTTCATTCCAGATAGAAAATCCGCGCGTGGAAATCCGCGTCACTACCTCGACCGTCGCGGCGGAACAGCTCAAGGAACCGTTCGACGTCTTGATACGCCGCAGTCCGATGCGCCGCGCCGATCATGAATGTATGCGTTTTCTCGACGACATACTGACGCCGGTGGCTTCGCCGCGCTACCTGCAGCAGCATCCGCTCAAGACACCGGGCGACTTGCTGCATGCATCGCTGTTGCACCTGTCCAGCCGCGCGGACACCTGGGCGCGCTGGTTTGGCGTAGCCGGCGTGCAGCTCACGGGCCAGTTGCCTGGTCAGGTCTATGAGCATTTCTTTTTGAGTTTGCAGGCGGCGTTGACCGATCTCGGCGTGGCGATGGGCTCGCTAGCCATGATCGAAGACGATCTTGCCCATGGCAGTTTGCTGCAGCCCTTTCCGGAGGTATGCTTGCAAGACAGGGGATTTCATTTGCTGTTCCGCGCCAGCGCCAATGATCCGGCATTGGCCAGCTTCATCGCCTGGCTGCAGAGCCAGGGTGGACAGACGTCGGGAAGTATCAGGGACCGGATAAAGTAGAAGCGCAGTACCGGGCGATGGCATCCAGCACCAGCGGCTGCTCGCCCACGGCCTGCGCCACCTTGATCGACATCTGCGGATGTTGCTGCTGAACCTGAGCGATCAACCCCGGCAGGTCGCGCCGTACGTGGCCGCCCTGCCCCAGAAACACCGGCACCACGCTAACCTCGCGGATACCCTCGGCAACCAGTTGCTGAAGCAGGTCCGGTAAATTCGGCTGCATCAATTCGAGGAAAGCCAATTCAACGCGTGTCTCCGGCCGCTGCGGCTGAATCAGCTGCTGCAAGGCCTCAAACGGCGCCGCCCACAACGGATCCCGCGCGCCGTGAGCGAACAGGATAAGTGCTTGATGCGGCCGTGCGGCTGGTTGTGACATTTGGATTCACCCGATCTCTAGACGGTGCGCGAGAGCGTCGCTATTGTCGCTCGATTTTCCACAAGGCGCCGATGGCAATCAGCAGGAACAATGTGCTCGGCAAGGCTGCGGTAAAAAACGGCGGCCATGTGTTGAGCAAACCCAGATGCGAAAACAGCGTGTTGACCAGCTGGAAGCTGACGCCGATCATGATGCCGGTAAAGATCTTCAGGCTGACGCCACCGGTACGGAAATGCAGGTAGGCGAACGGCAAGGCCATCGCCATCATCACGAACACTGATAGCGGATACACCAGTTTCTTCCAGAACGCGATGTCGTAACGCTCGCTGTGCTGGTTATTTTCTTCCAGATGCTTGGAGTAAGCCCACAGGTTGTAGGCCGACATATGATCCGGATCGGCAAACAGGACCGACAAGATCTCCGGCGTGATTTCTGACACCAGATCCTTGTTCGGAAATTTTTTGGTGGCGATTGCAGTGGTGATGTCTTCGGTCGAGTTGCCGTTGACGAAATCGGTCTGCACTACATCATCCAGCCGCCAGACATGGCTACCTTTATAATCGGCATGGCTGGCCTGAATCAGCCCGGTCATGTGCAGGTTGCGGTCGAATTCATAAAGTTTGACGCCAACCAGCTGGCCATCCGGACGGATCTCGTTGATATTGATGAAACGCGACCCGACGATGTCGCCGCTGGCGCCGTCGGCACGGATCACATCCTTGCTCCACAGGCCGGTCTTGAATCTCTGTGAAATCGAAGAGCCCTTGGACTGGAGCTTGATCTTCTCGGCAAATTCGGCGCTTTTCGGCGCAACGAATTCGCCGATCAAGACCGTCGCCACCACGAACAGCAAGCCGATCTTGATCAGGATCCTGGCCGTCATCATGGTAGACATGCTGGAGACCCGCATGATGGTGAATTCCGAGCGCGCGGCCATTTGCGACAAGGTATAAATCGTGCCGATCAGCGCCGCAATCGGCATCAGTTCATAAGCGTAGCTGGGCAGACCGAGCAGCACGAACAGGAACGCATGCTGCAATTTGTAGCCGCCGTGCCCAACCGATTTCAATTCGGTGGTCAGGTCGAAGAACGCAAACAGCGCCAGAAACGCCGCCAAGGTAAACAGGACTGAGCGGACAATCTCGGAAGTGAAATAACGTTGCAATACCTTCATGTCGCCGCCGGCTTTCTAGTTTTTATCAGACGCGCATGCTTGACCGCAGACCACATCACCAAGGGGTGATAGCGGCTATTCACGTTGAGCCGCCACAGGAACAGCAAACCGATAATGATCAACACGATCAGATGCATAGGCCACCAGGCGAGTCCGAAAGACAGGCGTTTCTGGACCACTGCGGCCTGGAAAATACTGGTGACATTGCTGTAGGAAACGTACAGCAGCAGCGCGATCAGCAAGCTGGCCGAACGGCCCACCCGCGGATTGACAAAACTGAGCGGTACCGCCAGCAGCATCAGGCACAGCGCCATCAACGGCAGCGACAAGCGCCACAGCAACTCGCCCATGTTGAAGCCGTTGCGCTCCTTCAGCAAATCCAAGGTCGGCAAGGCCTGGGCCGAACGGTCGCCATTTTCGGCTTGCGAACTGCTGGCCACCAGCACGCCGTAACGCTCGAATTCCATGAGGCGGAATTCGTTCTGGGCTGCCAGGACATCATAGCGCCGGCCTTTCGACAACACCAGGAATTTATCGCCATTCTTGTCGATCTCGATATTACCTTCCTTGGCCACCACGATGCTGTTCCTGCCTTCCAGCTGGGTATTCACAAAGACATTCTTGACCTTGGTGCTGTCGCCGTTAATGCCCTCGACGAAGAAGATCCGGTTGGCTGCGGCCGATTCCTGGAACTTGCCGGGCGAAACCCGGGAAATATCTTCACGCTTCTCAAAGCGCTCGCGGTATTGCGCACTCTGGTTATTGGCCCAGGGCGTGGCCACGAAACTGAGTATGGTTGTCAGGATAATGATCGGCAGGCCGAATTCCAGCACCGGCCGGATCCAACGCACCAGGCTTTGGCCGGAGGCAAACCAGACCACCATTTCGGAATCCTGATAGCTGCGCGTCACCACCAGCAGCACGGAAATGTAGCCGGTCAGGATCAGCAGGATCGGCATGTAGTTGAGGGACTGGAAGCCGATCAGTGCGATCACATCTTGGGACGCGATCTGTCCTCCGGCTGCCTGTCCCAGAATCTTGATCAGCATTACCGTGACGATAATTGTGAAGAGCGTAGTAAATACGGCACCTGCGGTGCTAATTAATTCGCGACGGAGTGCGCGCTGGAAGATCATTGGGGAATATAATTGCGGATCAAAAAAGGAGTAAGTGATGGACTTTAGCATAAAAACCAACGACGCAAAAACCTCAATTGCCTCTCTGAAAGCTGGCTGTATCGCAGTCGGGATCTACGAAAACAAGAAACTGTCGCCACAAGCGTTAGCTCTTGACAAAACTGGTGAAATCACTGCTGCATTAAAGTCCGGAGATATTTCCGGTAAGCCCGGCTCCACCTTGTTGTTGCGCAAAGTCGCCGGCGTCACCGCCGAGCGCGTCCTGCTGATCGGCCTCGGCCCTGACGGCGAACTGAGCGACAAGGTCATGTCGATGGCCGCCTTGTGCGTCGCCCGTACGCTGTCCACCCTGGGCGCCAGCGATGCATTGCTGGCCCTGCCGTTCGACGGCATCGCCAAGCAAACCCCGGAACGTGACCTGGCATGGGCCATTCGCGCCACCATCCTGGTGCTGCGCGATGGCAGCTATCGCTCGGATACCCTGAAAAGTAAAAAAGAAACAACATCCGGCGTCAAGAAGATCGCCTTCCTGGTGGCTACAGCCAACGCCGCCGCCGCCAAGGAAGCTGTGGCGCAAGGCCTGGCGCTGGCCAACGGCATCGACCTGACCAAAGAACTGGGCAACCTGCCTGGCAACGTCTGCACCCCGACATACCTGGCCAACACCGCCAAGCGGCTGGCCAAGGAATACAAATTGTCGGTGGAAGTCCTCGACCGCAAACAGCTGGAAGCGCTGAAGATGGGCAGCTTCCTGTCGGTTGCGCGTGGTGGCGGCGAAGCGCCGAAGTTCATCATCATCAAGCACCTCGGCGGCAAAGCCAAGGATGCACCGACCGTACTGGTTGGCAAAGGCATCACCTTTGACACCGGCGGCATCTCGCTCAAGGGCGGCGCCGGCATGGATGAGATGAAGTACGACATGTGCGGCGCCGGTTCGGTGCTGGGCACCATCCGCGCCATCGCTGAACTGAAACTGAAGCTGAACGTCATCGGCGTGATTCCGGCCACGGAAAACATGCCTTCCGGCACCGCCACCAAACCTGGCGACATCGTTACCTCGATGTCCGGCCAAACCATCGAAGTCTTGAATACCGACGCCGAAGGCCGCCTGGTGCTGTGCGACGCGCTGACCTATGTGGAACGCTTCAAACCGGCTGCAGTGGTCGATATCGCAACGCTGACCGGCGCTTGCGTGACATCGCTCGGCCATCACAATTCCGGCTTGTTCACTCGCCACGACAGCGCGCATGATGCGCTGGCCAACGAGTTGCTCAGCGCCGGCAAGGCGACTGGCGATACCGCATGGCGCATGCCGATCGAAGACAGCTATCAGGAACAGCTGAAGTCGAACTTCGCCGACATGGCCAACATCGGCGGCCCGGCCGGCGGCAGCATCACCGCGGCCTGCTTCCTGGAACGCTACACCAAGAAATATACCTGGGCCCACCTGGATATTGCTGGTACGGCATGGAAGAGCGGCGCAGCAAAGGGAGCAACCGGACGCCCGGTGGCTTTGCTGACCACGTTCCTGATCAACCGCGCTGCCGCAGTCAAGTAATCGGTAATCGGACGTAAAACGGGGTGTCGGCTTGATCGCCGACACCCCGTTTTTATTTCTGCATCCGTAATTATTTAGCCAATTAACCCAGCGTGGCGATCACCGGCGCATGGTCGGACGGCTGCTCCCATTTACGCGGCGCCTTGTCGATCACGCAGGCGGTGCATTGCGCCGCCAGCGGCGGCGACAACAGGATATGGTCGATCCGCATGCCGCGGTTCAGGCGGAAACCCATCTGCCGGTAGTCCCACCAGCTGAACAGTTTCTCCGGCTGCTCGAACAGGCGGAAGGCATCGGTCAGTTCCAGCCCCTGCAAACGCACGAACGCCGCCCGTTCCGCCGGCGACACCAGGTTCTGCCCGACCCACGCCGCCGGATCATGGACGTCGCGATCTTCCGGCGCAATGTTGTAATCGCCCAGCAGTACCAGCTTGTCGTGCTGCTGGCGCTCGCTCTGCAGCCAGTCATGCAAGGCGTCCAGCCATTTCAGCTTGTACTGGTATTTTTCCGAATCGGGCGACTGGCCGTTAGGGATATAGGCGCAGACCACCCGTATGCCTTCGATGGTGGCGGCGATGATCCGCTGCTGCAGGTCTTCGTAGAGCGGATTATTCTTGACCACATCGGTGATCGGATGGCGCGACAAGATCGCCACCCCGTTATAGGTTTTCTGGCCGCTGAACACCACGTGATAACCGGCGGCTTCGATTTCAGCCGCAGGAAACTTGTCATCGGTCAGCTTGGTTTCCTGCAGCGCCAATATATCGATCGGGTTGTCGCTCAGCCATTGCAGCACCTGCGGCAGGCGCACCTTGAGGGAGTTGACGTTCCACGTTGCTATTTTCATCAAATTCGAATTCTTCAATAGTGTAAAAAATGCAGCCCCGGGCAAAAAAATCCCGGGATCTGCCACGCCTGCACTTTACACCAAATATACCGCGCTCAAATTACAACAAGCGGGTTGACAAGCCTCTTCCCGAGTTTTAGCATGCATATACATCGATGTATATGCAAATAAAGGACGGGACATGCGAAGCCAATGCAGTTGTTCGACCTTGCGGCAACTTACCCGCAAGATGACCAACATCTACGATCACTACCTGGCGGCCGATGAACTCACCATCGGCCAGTATTCCCTGTTAGCCAAGATAGGCAAATACGGTCCGATCGGCGTTATCACGCTCGCGGCCAACATGGGCATGGACCGTAGCACCATGAGCCGTACTCTCAAGCCCTTGATTGCCTTGGGCTGGATCCAGACTGTCAACCTGCCGCTGAAAATGCTGACCGACAAGCGCTCGTTCGGCGTCAGCCTGACCGCCGACGGCCAGAAAAAATGGAAGGGATCCATATCCAACTGGCGCAAGGCGCAAAACGAAATCGACGCGATACTGGGCGAAGACACCCATCTTGCCCTGACGACCCTGGTCGATAACGCCAACCTGAAATTCGCACAACACGGGCACACCTTCCCATGAACCACACCATACAAGCCATCATGGCGCGCCTGCGTTTCAATTACGTGTGGATCGTCGTCGGCATCGTCTTCCTGGTCCTGCTTTCAGCGGCCGGCATCCGCGCTACGCCATCGGTGATGATATTGCCGCTGGAACACGAATTTGGCTGGACCGTCACCACCATCTCGTTCGTCATTTCGGTCAACATTGCGCTCTACGGATTGATCGGACCGTTTTCAGCGGCGGCCATGCAACGCTACGGCATCCGCCCCATCGTCCTCGGCGCACTGGTATTGCTATCTATCGGTACCTTCGCCAGCACCTTCATGACGCTGCCATGGCATATGGTGCTGGCCTGGGGCATCCTGGTGGGCGCCGGCAGCGGCGTCGCCGCCAACACGCTGGCCGCAACGATTGTCAGCCGCTGGTTCGAGACGCGCCGCGGCCTGGCCATGGGTTTGCTGACCGCCAGTTCGGCTACCGGACAGATGGTATTCCTGCCTCTGATGGCTTACATGGTCGAGCACTTCGGCTGGCGCTCGGTGGCGATCCTGGTGGCTAGCGTGGCTGCGCTGGCGATTCCCCTGGTGGCGATATTCCTGCCGGAGCGGCCGCAAGATATCGGCTTGAAGCGTTATGGCCAGCATGACGAACTGCCGCCGGAAGTGGTGAGCAAGGGCAAAAACCCGCTGTCCATCGCCTTTGGCGCGTTGGGCAAGGCGGTCAAAATCCGTGATTTCTGGCTGCTGTTTTTCAGTTTTTTCATCTGCGGCATGAGCACCAACGGCTACATCGGCTCGCATTTCATCGCCATGTGCGGCGACTACGGGATTACCGCAGTGGGCGGCGCCAGCATCCTGGCGACCATGGGCATGCTGGATCTGGTCGGCACCACAATGTCGGGCTGGCTGTCGGACCGCTTCAATCCGCGCGTGCTGCTGTTCTGGTATTACGGATTGCGCGGGGTCGCGCTGATTTTCCTGCCGCATGCTTTCGGCCTCAGCTATTTCGGCTTGCCGGTGTTCGCCTTGTTTTACGGACTGGACTGGATCGCCACCGTACCGCCAACCGTGCGCCTGGCCAACGATGTGTTCGGCCGGCTGGCGGCGCCCATCGTGTTCGGCTGGATCGTCGCCGGCCATCAGCTGGGCGCTGCCAGCGCCACCCTGCTGGCGGGTTCGCTGCGCAACAGCCTGGGCAGTTACACCTTGTCGTCGATATTGATGGGTGCGGCTTGCCTCATCGCTTCGGTGTTGGTGCTGCGGATCAAAGGCCATCACGCGGGAGGCGATTTGATCCCGGCGCTTCCTGTGCCGGCGCGATAGGCAGACTTACGAAGCCTTGACGGTGGCCACAATATCGCTGGCCACCTGGCGTGAATTCATGATGATGGTGTGGATGGTCGGCAGCAAGTGCAGCGGCAACGATCCCAGTTGCACTTCGCCGACCGACAGGATGCCGTCGTTCGGCTCGTCGCCAAACGGCGTCCAGCTGCCGCGCGGACCTTTGATGCCGGCATAGATGTGCAGCGGGATGTCCGGCAACGGCAAGCTGTCCATGAATTCCTGGCGCGCCAGCAATTGCCCCATCTCGCCAGTGAGCAAACGGAACAGGCGCCATCGCGACAGCTTGATGGCGTAGCTGGATGCGCGGGTCGGCGGCGCCAGCAGGAAAGCCATCTCCGGCTTGTGGCTCAACAGCGGTTGTACCCCGCGGGTCAGCACGCAACCCAGCGAATGGCCGACCATGATGAAGCGCGCATCGCCGGCACGGGCCACGATGAATTTGCGCAGGCGCTCAAGGCAAGGCAGCCAGCGCTCGAATGCCGCCGAATAGCCAAACAGATGGGTGGTGATGCCGGCGGCCTGCAACCGCCTGGCCAATAGCAGCATCGACACCGGCGTACGTCCCATGCCATGCACCAGGATCGCATGTACTTTAGCTTCGGCGGAAGGATGGTCGCTCATGGCACAGCTTAGTATTTTTTCTTCAGCTGCTTTTCGAAAGCGACGTCCAGTTTGCTGATGCGCCTGGGTTTCTGCGGCCCGTAGGCATTGACGAAGCGGACAAAATCATCCAGCTCCAGAGCCTCGCTGAGTTTGAGCGGCGCTTCAAAGCCGGCGTTCTGGGTCAGATAGAACAGCTCTCCAGCAGTCCGCACCATCGAATAGCGTACCTCTGTGCTGCGGGCATTGAGACGTTCGACCGCCGCTGTGGCCCGGGTTGATCTCATTGCGCTCTCCTGATGTTTTTCATTTATTTCCAACAATGCCGTAGTGTGATTTCAAAGTTTGCGCTGACTGGCAAAATGCCGCCGCCGGCCATCCAGGGGATCGATGAAAGCAATCTCCCGCGCCAGCAATTTCAGCGGCGCCGACCAGTCGTCGCCCTTGCAGGGATACACCTCGGGATAAAAGGCATCGTTGATGATCGGTATTCCCAATGCAGCCAAATGTACACGCAGTTGATGCTTCTTGCCGGTCAGCGGATGCAGACGGTACAGGCTAGATGTTTCTCGCTGTTCGATCAGTTCGATCCGGGTCTCCGAATTCGCTTCTCCGGCAACTTCCTGCATCCGGAAAAACGGCGTGCCCTCCACCATGCGGCTGCGATACACCAGCGGCAAGGTCAGTTCCGGCCTGGTCGGCGCCAGCGCTTCATAGGTCTTGTCGACCAGCCGCTGCTGGAACAAGGACTGGTAAGCGCCACGGCTGGCGACGTCATGCGAGAAAATCACCACGCCTGCGGTTTCGCGATCGAGCCGGTGAATCGGCGTCAGATGCGCCAGGCCGGTTTCCTTTTTCAGCCGCACCAATAGCGTTTCGTGCAAAAAGCGGCCGGCCGGGATCACCGGCAGGAAATGCGGCTTGTCGACCACCAGTATGCGCTCGTCTTGATACAGGATGGAAGCTTCAAATGGAATCGGCGTCTCGGCTTCCAGCTCGCGATAGTAAAAAATGCAGGCGCCGCGCCGATACGGACTGTCCGGCGTCAGCCGGACGCCATCGCCGTCGGCTACTTCGCCACGCGCCATGCGTGCGATCCAGGTGGCGCTATCGATCGCAGGAAAACGCTGCTCCAGGAATGCCAGCAGATTCGGCCAGCTGCCAATCGGTAACCACAGATAGCTGGGCGCAACGCCGTCTACAATCGGTAGCGGCGGTGGCTGCAACTGCACCATCACAATACCCGTTGCCAATAGCCGACGTCGATCCAGCGATCAAACTTCTTGCCTACCTGGGCAAAATGCGCGACTTTGACATAGCCCATTTTTTCATGCAGACCGACACTGGCGGCGTTGGGCAAGGCGATGCCGCCGATGACGGTATGCACCGGCAATTTCTCCAGCTCTGCAATCAGGGCGTTATATAAGGCTGTTCCCAGGCCCTTGCCTGCAGCCAGCGGCGACAGATACACCGAGCTTTCCACCGCATGCTGGTAAGCGGCGCGCGCGCGCCATTTGGTGGCGTAGGCGTAGCCCAGGATCTGTTCGTTCTCGACGCACACCAGCCACGGCAGGTTTGCCGTGATATCAAGGATGCGCTGCCTCATCTGCTCGGGCGTCACCGGCTCGGTTTCAAAGCTGATGACGGTGTCGAGTATGTAGGGATTGTAGATATGGCAAATGGCTGCTGCATCGGCAATGCTGGCCGGGCGGATGGCGTGGGTCATGGCGGAAATGGATCAAGGAAGCAGGTTGCACAAACGAATACACAATCATACCCCCATGACCGCAAGATTGGTCAAATCGGCCAATCTTGCCGCCATGACCCTGACGGACTGAATTCAGCCGCGCAACGCATCCTTGATCTGTTGCAGTGAAGCAGGATCTTCAATCGTGGTCAGATCACCGGGATCGCGCCCCTCGCAAATCGCCTGTATGGAACGGCGCAACAGCTTGCCGGAGCGGGTTTTGGGCAACAGGTTGACGACATATACGCGCGCCGGCCGGCCGATGCTGCCGATCTGCTTATCCACTACGCGCATGATTTCCGCTTCCAGTGTTGCTCGTCCTTCCGCCGTGCTTCCTGCGACCTTGGGAATGACGAAAGCCACCGCCACCTGCCCTTTCAGCTTGTCTTCGACGCCGACCACGGCCACCTCGGACACATTCGGGTGGCTGGAAATGCTCTCTTCGATTTCGCGCGTACCGAGCCGGTGGCCGGCGACATTGATCACATCATCGGTGCGGCCCAGTATGAAATAGTAGCCATCCTCATCCCGGATGCCCCAGTCGAAGGTGGAATATGCCTGCCGTCCGCTGTCCGGGATACGTGTGGCCCAATAGGTATCGACGCAGCGCTGGTCGTCGCCATAGATGGTTTGCATGCAGCCCGGCGGCAGCGGCCATTCGATCACCAGCACGCCCTTTTCATTGGCGCTGCACAGCTCGCCGGTGGCTTCATTCAACAACTGCACCTTGTAGCCGTACATCGGCACGCCGGGACTGCCCAGCTTGCTCGGTTTGTTCTCGATATTCTTGGCGATCGTCATGATCGGCCAGCCGGATTCGGTCTGCCAGTAGTTATCGATGATAGGTACGCCGAGCGCAGCCGAAATCCAGCTGGAGGTGGTTTCATCCAACGGTTCGCCGGCCAGGTAGAGCGCCTGCAGGGAAGACAGGTCGTATTTCTGCATCAGCTCGGGCGGCTGTTTTTTCAGCACACGGATTGCGGTCGGTGCGGAAAACATGCGCGTGACCTTGTATTTCTCGACGATGCTCCACCAGATGCCGCCGTCAGGCCTGATCGGCAAACCCTCATACAGCACGGTCGCCATGCCGGCGATCAGCGGACCGTAGACGATGTAGGAATGACCGACCACCCAGCCGATATCCGAGGTACAGAAAAACGTGCCACCGGGCTTGCTGCAAAAAATGGTATCCATCGATGTCGCCAGCGCCACCGCATAGCCGCCGACATCGCGCTGTACACCCTTGGGCTTGCCGGTGGTTCCGGAGGTGTACAGGATATAAGACGCTTCGTTCGATTCGAGCCAGACTACCGGCACCTTGGCATCGATATGTAACTGGCGCTGCTCGGCGTAATCAACATCACGGCCGGCCACCGTTGCCATCGCCGCCAGGCCGCGGTCGACCATCAAGACGTGCGCCGGCTTGTGCTGCGCCAGCTTGATTGCATCGTCCAGCAAACCCTTGTATGGCACCACTTTGCCGCCGCGCGAACCGGCATCGGCGGAAACGATCAATTTCGGTGTCGCGTCGTCGATCCGGTTGGCCAGGCTGTTCGAGGCAAAGCCGCCGAACACCACCGAATGAATGGCGCCGATGCGAGCGCAGGCCAGCATGGCGAAGGTCGCCTCGGCGATCATCGGCATGTAGATCAGCACGCGATCGCCGCGGCCAACGCCAAGCGACTGCATGATGGCCGCAGTGCGATTGACCTCCGCATGCAACTCGCGGAAAGAATAGGTTTTTTCGGTATCGGTTTCGGTAGAAATTGCAATCAGCGCCGGCTGCTCGCCGCGCGTCGCCACCCAGCGGTCTACCGCGTTATGACAAAGGTTGGTGGCGCCATCGACAAACCAGCGGGCAAACGGCGGCCGGCTGTCATCGAGTACTTTTGAAAACGGATGGTGCCAGTCGATCCTGCGTGCCTGCTCGGTCCAGAATGTGGACGGATCATCGATCGACCGTTGATAAAAGGTGGCGAAACTCATGCAGTCTCCTCGTTTCTTGAAAAGAATCGCAGGGCTGGAAGGCTGCCCGTCCGGGCCAATGCTTCCACCACACATGCTTCTGCGGCATGTTCTTCTGCGACTACGTCGACACCAATAACGATTGCTTCCCGTCAAAGCAGGGCGCAGGTCATTTAGATCACATATAGGTCAACATACTCGTTGACTGCCATGTCTTCCAGCTTTTTCTGATCCAGCGAGACTTCCAGGATCTTCTGTTGCTGTTTGACCGACAGCTGGCGCGCCAGGTTGATCTTGAACTTGACTTCCAGCAGCGGGATGCCATCCTTGCGGCGGCGCGCATGGCCGATCGGATACTCGACCACGATTTCCCTGAGTTTCTTGCCGTCCTTGAACTCCACCGTGATGGCGTTGGCGATCGAACGCTTCTTGGGATCGTGATAGTCCTTGGTAAAGGCCAGGTCTTCGATGCAGACGATCTTGTCGCGCAGGACGTCGATACGTTTGTCTGAAGCGATCTTGTCTTCATAGTCGCCGGCAGTCAGGCGGCCGAAAATCAGCGGCACCGCCACCATGTACTGGATGCAATGGTCGCGGTCGGCCGGATTGTTCAGCGGGCCCTTCTTGTCGATGATACGGATGCACGCTTCATGGGTACGGATGGTGATCTTCTTGATGTCCTCGACCGACTTGCCGGCCTTGGCCAGCTGATCGTGCAAGATCATGGCGGCTTCCACCGCGGTTTGCGCGTGGAATTCGGCCGGGAAGGAAATCTTGAACAGCACGTTTTCCATCACATACGATCCGTATTTACGCTGGAACTTGAACGGCTGGCCTTTGAACAGCACATCGTAGAAACCCCAGGTCTTGGCGGTCAGCACCGATGGATAGCCCATTTCGCCGCTCCTGGCGATCAGCGCCAGACGCACTGCGCGCGAGGTCGCGTCACCGGCCGCCCAGGATTTGCGCGAACCGGTATTCGGTGTATGGCGATAGGTGCGCAGCGACTGGCCGTCAACCCATGCCAGCGATACCGCATTGAGGATTTCTTCACGCGTCAGGCCCATCATTTCCGCCACCACGGCAGTCGAGGCCACCTTGACCAGCACCACGTGGTCCAGCCCCACCTTGTTGAAGGAGTTTTCCAGCGCGATGCATCCCTGGATTTCGTGCGCCTTGATCATGGCAGTCAGCACGTCTTTCATCTTCAGCGGCTTCTTGCCGGCGGCGATGGCATTGCGCGAGAGCCAGTCGGCCGTCGCCAGGATGCCGCCCAGATTGTCGGATGGATGGCCCCATTCCGCCGCCAGCCAGGTGTCGTTGAAATCGAGCCAGCGAATCATGGCGCCGAGATTGAAGGCCGCCTGGATCGGATCGAGCTGGAATTGCGTGCCTGGCACTTTGGCGCCGTTAGGCACGACAGTACCCGGGACGATCGGTCCCATCAGTTTTTTACAGGCAGGATACTCCAGCGCTTCCAGGCCACAGCCCAAGGTATCGATCAGGCAGTTGCGTGCAGTGTCGTAGGCGAGTTTGGAGGTGATCTTGTACTTGGTCACATAGTCGACGATATCGACCAGCACTTTGTCGTATTTCGGGCGGGCGTTGGAGATGTGAGCGGACATTATTTTCCTTGAAGGCGAAAAATGAAGCGAAAAATAAAGCAAATAAGCAAAGCAAAATTCAAACTGCCATCACGAACATCTACAACGCCGTCCCAGTCAAGACATCAGCGCAACTTGCATTCGTTGGCCAGCTGTTGCCCCAGCTTCGAATTGAGCAGCATCGACTTGGCCGGGATCTGGATCCATACCAGGCCGCTGGCTTTATCTTCCAGCCGCACCGCACCGGTGGTGGTGCTGACCGTCGTCATCGGGTAGCTGCGGCCTTTCCAGTTCAGCTTGACGGCGCCATCCGTACCGCTGGCGAGATCGACCTTGTTACCCAGCTCGCAGAAAAAATTACCGGTCAACAGAGTCGCTGCCGGCGTCGGTTCGAGTTTCAGCAGGTTCGGCAAGGTTGGCTCCGGCTTGGTTTCAACCAATGGCACGCTGGAACCGCAAGCGGCCAGCAAGGCGGTGAGCGTCAAAGCGGAAGCGATACGGTACTTAACAGCGTAGTTAAGGTAGTTACGAGCGATCATGTGGTCCCGGCCCTAAGGCAATAAGTAAGCATTCGGATAGGCCGCATCGCAAAACCGATGCGGCCATCTATCGGCTCGCGAATGTGTCTGCATTAGAAATTTACATAAAGACACTATTTGCATTTGCCAATCGAGGCAAATTTTAAGTCTTCTGGGCCCGCATGGTTCATCGAAGGACGAATAATCTTGTTATCGATGCGTTGTTCGATGATATGCGCCGCCCAGCCGGAAGTGCGGGCAATCACGAACAAGGGGTGTAGACATGACAGTTGGCTCGCCAATCATGTCGTATGACACGGTCGACAAAGCGTCCACGCTGGCGAATATTTTCAGCGAATCGGCGTCCCTGGACAGATTTGGCAGCAACAGGGGATTAACCGCACGACGCTGTGGCACAAGCTGAAATAAAAAGCCGCCCCTGCCTCACCGCTTTCCATTCGGATTTGCGACTTTCCTTAAGCCAGCTCCCCTCGCACTCATTAACATACAGCGGCTACAGGCGATAGCGCCTATGAAAACCTCGAACACGATAAAGATCTCGCCAAGCGTCAGATATCAAGCTTGATATTGATAGCGATCTATATCATAACTGATAAAGAATGGACTTGCTGATGGCCTATCTACCGAACTACGAGAAACCTTTTTCTGCGTTTGTGAAGAAGCAACACAAGCCTTTTCAAGCCGTGATGGAAGATGAAACGCTAAGGGTGTGCGGCAAGCCGGATATCGGCGAAGCCAAAACCAGTGACCTGGCCGGGATTCTTGTGCATAAATTCAAGCACAAGAAACAGGAATATCTGATCGCCTATCACGTGCCTGTCCGGCAAACAGGAAGCAAGATTGAACAGCGCTCTCCTGATTTCCTGTTCATTGATTTTTACCGGCTAGGTGCGCACGAAAACTTCTACGATGATTTGAAAATTTATCTAAAAGCAAATGGATGGTACAAATGACACTGACAGCTGAAACACTCTTTACCAGCCTGCAGCAAATGCCTTCGAATGAACGGGAAAAATTTTTCTCGCTGATCGCCAAAAGAGCCTTCTCCAATGGCGACAACCTCAGCCATGGCGAGCTGTTCGGGCACTTGCAGGATAGCGAATTTACTGCGGATGAAGCGGCGGAATATCTGGGCGTATCGATAGCCACATTCCGCCGCTATTGCAAACAAGGCAAAGTCAGCGCTTCGTCTATCGTCGGCACCTCGCACCTTTATCCTCTCGCTACTCTGCGAGAGCTGAAGCAGGCGCTGCGCATCGTGAAATAACCGCGTCACTACACGCTGGCAACGCCTATCGGATCAATCATCCTTGGCGCCGTCGATCCCCAGTTCCTGGATCTTGCGCGTGATGGTGTTGCGGCCGATGCCGAGACGTACCGCGGCATCATTCTTGCGGCCATGCGTATGCCGCAATGCCATCTTGATCAGCGCCGATTCAAATTGGCGGCCCAGCACGTCCATCACGTCCGCATCGCCATTGCTGAGCATGGCCGCTGCTTCGGCTTCCAATAAGGTAACCCAGCTTTGCCTGTCGGCGCTAATTGCGGCAGGCGCGGCAGCGACGGCAGGCTCTGCATATTGCGCAGCCATGCCGCTACCGGAAGACGCTACGGAAAGATGCGGATCAAAGACTACCGGCCGGTGCGCAGGACTTTCCAGCTGCGTACTTTGCTCGCGGCCGCTGACCAGATCCTGCGGCAAATCCTTGATCTCGACAGTCTGGCCGGGCGCCATCACGGTAATCCAGTTGCACAGGTTTTCCAGCTGACGTACGTTACCCGGCAACTCAAGCCCGCTCATGAAGCGCATGGCGTTATCCGATACGCGCTTGCTTTCCACGCCCAACTGCTTGGCGCTCTGGCTGAGGAAGTAACGGGTCAGGATCGGGATATCTTCACGCCGCTCGCGCAGGCTCGGCAAGCGCAGCCGGATCACGTTCAAGCGGTGATACAAGTCTTCGCGGAACAGGCCTTCGCGCACCCGGGTTTCCAGATTCTGGTGGGTGGCGGCGATGACCCGGACATTGGCTTTCAGGGACTGGTGTCCGCCAACCCGGTAAAAGTGGCCGTCGGATAAAACCCGCAGCAAACGCGTCTGCAAATCGAAAGGCATGTCGCCGATTTCATCGAGGAACAAGGTGCCGCCTTCGGCCTGCTCAAAGCGTCCGCGGCGCGAGGCCTGGGCGCCGGTGAACGCACCGCGCTCGTGGCCGAACAATTCGGACTCCAGCAAATCTTTCGGAATCGCCGCGGTGTTGAGCGCAATGAACGGTTGCGCCGCACGCGGACTATGCTTGTGCAGCGCGCGCGCCACCAGTTCCTTGCCGGTGCCGGACTCGCCGGTAATCAGCACCGTCACATTCGATTGCGACAAGCGGCCGATGGCGCGAAATACGTCTTGCATCGCCGGCGCCTGCCCGAGGATTTCAGGCGTCTCGGCCGAGGCTTGTTCAACGTTCGCTTCACGCAGGCTTTCTTCCAGCGCGCGGCGGATCAGTTCGACCGCCTTGTCGACATCGAATGGCTTGGCCAGATATTCAAAAGCGCCGCCCTGGAACGCCGCAACCGCGGAATCCAGATCGGAAAATGCGGTGATGATAATCACCGGTACGCCGGGAAACTTGGCTTTGATGGTTTGCAGCAACTCCAAGCCAGATGCCCCAGGCATGCGGATATCGGATACCAGTACTTGCGGCGTACTGGTTTGCAGCGCCTCGATGGCATCGCGTGCATTGGAAAAACTTTTGGTGCTCAGATTCTCGCGGGCAAGGGCCTTTTCAAGCACCCATCGTATCGATTCGTCGTCGTCAACAATCCAGATTGGTTTCATATGCTTTCGTCCCGGGTCGTCATTCCCGCGCACGCGGGAATCCATGTTAGTCAGCACCTTGGATTCTCCGCCTTGGCGCCCGCGTGCGCGGGGATGACGATATCTTTGAGAATACGTTAAGGCAGTGGTATAAGAATTCTGAAATCCGTGCATCCCGGCCGACTTTCACATTCGATGACGCCCATGTGCTGTTGCACAAAAGTTTGCGCCAGCGTCAATCCCAAGCCGCTGCCGCCGTCGCGCCCCGATACCAGCGGATAGAAAATGCGCTCCTGAATCTCGGCCGGAATGCCGGGTCCATTGTCGATGATATGCAAGTCTAGTGCCAGCCGGTAACGCACCTTGGCCAGCGTCACCTGGCGCACTACCCGGGTCTGGAAAACCAGCTCGGCGTCGCCGGTCTTGATGCGCTCGCTCAAGGCTTGCGCGGCGTTGTGGGCAATGTTGAGTATCGCCTGTATCAGTTGTTCCTTGTCGCCACGAAACTCCGGTATCGACAGGTCGTAGTCACGCTTGATCGACAAGCCGCTAGGGAACTCGGCGACGATCAGGCTGCGCACCCGTTCGCAGACTTCATGGATATCGACATCGCCAACGATCTGCGCCAGCCGGTGCGGCGCCAGCAAGCGATCCACGAGCGTCTGCAGGCGGTCGGCCTCCTTGATGATGACCTGGGTATATTCGCGCAATTCCTTGACATGGCGCTCCGGCAACTCAAGCTCCAGCAACTGCGCCGCGCCGCGAATCCCGCCCAGGGGATTCTTGATTTCATGCGCCAGGTTGCGCACCAGTTCCTTGTTGACCTGGCTCTGGTCGGCCAGGCGCTCTTCGCGCTCCAGCTTGAGCTGCTGCACGTTCTCGCGCAATTCGATCAGCACCGGCATCTCAGGATTGTCGAGCGCAGTGACGATGGTGTCGACCCACAAAGGCTCGCGCCCCATGCGCTCCAGGATCAGGTCCTGGCGCGAGTCATCGAACTGGTGCTCTAGCGCCTGCTGGAAAATTGCCAGCAGCTGCTCGGGGTTGAGGAACAGATCGGACAATGTCTGCTGTTTCAGCAAGCGGCATGAACTCTCCAGCATGTTTTCCGCAGCAGCGTTGGCAAATACCAGACATGCATGCTGATCCAGCACCAGCACGGCGGACGCCAGCAGATCAAGGCTGGAAAATGCATTGCGTTCGGCAGTTTTTATTGGCATCCGGATATCCTCATGAAAAGACCTGGTTCCGACTGGCGCCGCCCGCAACGGATGAGGCTGCGCGCAGCAAGGCGCGATGCGCCACTGTCATGGGAAGTATCTTGGTGATTGAAATGGTGCATTTTCCGAGCATAACAAGCTTTGTAAGCGATGTCGGTGTGTAAAACGCCGGATTGCCACAAGTTGGTGCATCCGGCACTTCTTTATCCGGGAGTCAGTCGGACTTTGGGGATCGAAACGAAAAAATAACTGAGCGAGGACAGATTTTGCCGGATTCGCAGTGTCAATGGCAAGCTATTGACCAAGAAGCTGGTGAAATATGGACCGCTCAGATATTTTTGTAGCCGATCATCCTAAGTCCGACTGACTCCCAATACCGGATAGGCAAAAATAAAGGCCGCGATGGCGGCCTTATGCATTAAGCAAAGTTGATACCATGCTGCGAAATTACTTCAGATTCGACAATTCCCGGTTGAGCGCATCGATATTTTTCTCGCTGCGCGAGATGTCTTCTTTCATCGACGCTACGCGGTCCTGATACTTGGCGTAGTTTTTTTCGTTGCCTTGCCGTTCCGGTGTGCCGTCGTTGTAGTCTTTCTTGAGATCCGCCAGGCGCTGCTGTTCCTTGCTCAGCTCATCCTGCAGGATCTGGCGACGATCGTTGTCGCGGGTTTTTTGCGTGCCGTTATCGACTTTCGGGAAATCGCTAGGAGTCGAAGAGGCTTGCTTGCTGACTGCGCCACCTTCTCGTACCGGCTTGCTACCGCCCGAAGTCACTGTCAAAGGCGGCAAGCTGACGCGCTTGCAGCCCTTGGTGTCGCCGGTATTCTTGTATTCCTTGACGCCGTTCTGGTCAACGCAAAGAAAAACATCGCTTTCGGCATGGGCCACGCCACCAAGCATGCTGACAGCTGCCAACAGCAGAAATCCCGGGGAAAAACGCAACATGAGACGCTTCATAGATTTTCTTCGCAATTCAATGGAGTCGCTAGTTTATGTCAAGAAACTTCCAATGACAAACCATCCTGCACAATATAATTTATGACAGCCGCGCAGAGAAAACAAGCGTATTAAAAAAACAAAAGGACAGGAAAAATTCCTGTCCTTTTTATCATCTTGACGGTCAATCTTGCGATATGCAAGATTGACCGTCAAAACCTGCACAATAACTTACACCGAATAGTACATATCGAATTCGATCGGATGAGTAGTCATGCGGTAGCGTTGAACTTCTTGCATCTTCAGGTCCAGGTAAGCATCGATCATGCTATCGCTGAATACGCCGCCGCGAGTCAGGAATTCGCGATCCTTGTCCAGCGCTTCCAGTGCTTCTTCCAGCGAAGCGCAAACGGTAGGAATCAGTTTGTCTTCTTCTGGCGGCAGATGGTACAGATCCTTCGATGCAGCTTCGCCCGGATGGATTTTGTTTTGCACGCCGTCCAGACCTGCCATCAGCAATGCCGAGAAACACAGGTACGGGTTAGCCAGTGGATCCGGGAAACGGGTTTCGATACGGCGGCCCTTTGGATTTGCAACGTGCGGAATACGGATCGAAGCCGAACGGTTACGTGCCGAGTAAGCCAGCTTGACCGGTGCTTCGTAACCTGGAACCAGACGCTTGTACGAGTTGGTGCCTGGATTGGTGATGGCGTTCAGCGCCTTGGCGTGCTTGATGATGCCGCCGATGTAGAACAGCGCGAATTCCGACAGGCCTGCATAACCGTCGCCGGCGAACAGATTTTGGCCGTCTTTCCAGACCGATTGGTGCACGTGCATGCCGGAACCGTTGTCGCCAACGATAGGCTTAGGCATGAAAGTCGCTGTCTTGCCGTAGGTGTGGGCAACGTTCCAGACTACGTACTTCAGGTTCTGGGTCCAGTCGGCGCGCTCGACCAAGGTCGAGAACTTGGTGCCGATTTCATTCTGGCCGGCTCCGGCCACTTCGTGGTGATGCACTTCAACCGGGATGCCCAGCGATTCCAGGATCAGGCACATTTCCGAACGCATGTCTTGGAAGCTGTCGACTGGCGGTACTGGGAAATAGCCGCCCTTGACGGTAGGACGATGGCCGGTGTTGCCGCCTTCGAGCTTGGCGCCGGTGCTCCATGATGCTTCTTCCGAACCGATCTTGACGAAACAGCCGGACATGTCGGCGCCCCAACGGACGTCGTCGAAAATGAAGAATTCTGGTTCTGGACCGAAATAGGCGGTGTCGCCCAGGCCGGATGATTTCAGGTAGGCTTCAGCGCGCTTGGCAATCGAACGCGGATCGCGGTCGTAACCCTTGCCGTCGGATGGCTCGATCACATCACATTGCATGAACAATGTGGTTTCTTCCATGAACGGATCGATGTTCGCAGTGTTCGGATCCGGCATCAGCAACATGTCGGAAGCTTCAATACCCTTCCAGCCAGCAATAGAAGAGCCGTCGAATGCGTGACCCGATTCGAATTTATCGATATCGAAATGAGAGACAGGGACAGTTACGTGCTGTTCCTTGCCTTTGGTGTCAGCGAAGCGAAAATCAACGAATTTGACTTCGTTGTCTTTTGCCATTTTCAAGACTTCTGCGGCCGTCATTGCCATGTGAATCTCCTAAGGAATATGAAAATATTGCTAGTGAATTGTGCGCACCAATCCAGGATCTGTTGCGCGCAAATTCCGCATCGCAGTAACATCGTGGAAAGGTAATGAGAAAATATGACCGGACAGCAACTATCAGTACGACCAGAACTCAGGCAGGATGATAGCAGAATCCATGCCACCATCCTTTCGTGAAACTGTTCATAGTCGGTATTGTAATTAGCTTGTTTAAAAGGAGGAATTCACGCTTTTTCGCATGATCCGCCCTATTATTACAATGATTGCAAGTCACCATATCGGTGCGGTCGCTATCGATGGCACCGTTTTCGTGCAAACGGCTGAATAAAATACTATTTTGCGCTATTTTGGTGCGCTTAAAAATAGAAATTAAGACGCTACATTGATAATTTAGCAATTTCACGAGGAGAAATAGCATGGCAACCAGCAGCGAACTCATCACCACAGCCAAACAACGTGGTCAAAACGATCAGCTTCCGTATGCCGGGGCGGTCACCCCAGACGAGGCCTTCGCCCTGCTGGAAGCGGACGCCGCCGCCATTCTCGTCGATGTCCGCACCAATGCCGAGCGCGACTGGGTTGGTCGGGTGTCGATTCCGGGAGCACAGCATGCAGCGGTGCAGTGGTCGCAGTATCCGGGCGGCGTACAAAATCCTGACTTTCTGGCGCAACTGGCGCAGGTCGCCGAAAAAGGCACGCCATTGGTATTCCTCTGTCGTTCCGGCGTCCGTTCGCAGCATGCGGCCAAGCTGGCCACCGAGCATGGCTACATCAACTGCTTCAATATCCTGGAAGGTTTCGAGGGCGACAAGGACAACAACGGCCATCGCAAGAATATTAACGGCTGGTGCAAGGCTGGCTTGCCTTGGCTGGGTGCCTGATGTCGTAGTTCTGTTCCGACGGCTTTGGAATTTTCAAGGTCTTTGATAAGCCAGGATACGGTTCTCGTATTTCTGGTCTTCAAACTCGTGCCAGGTAATGCCGATGTCTACAAAGCCATAGGCTTTGTAGAAACCGAGCGCCTGCGCGTTGCCGGCCCATGCCGTGAGCCAAAGTCGTTGGCCGGCTTGCGCCATGGCGTGATCCAGCAGCGCGCGGCCAATGCCGCGGCCATGGAAATGTTCTTGCACGTATAGCGTGTCGACCTCGACGCCGCCGTAGTTCTGTTCTTCACAAGACGAATCGAGATCCAGCAGAATATAGCCAAGCAGGTTTACCCCATCCACTTTCACGAACAAGCGGTAATCGGGATCAACGATGAGATCGTGGAAATACGTCGGCGTAAACGTGGACAGCACCTCGCGGGCAAGGTCATCGCTAACGCCTTCCGTAGCATAAGTATGTAACCAGACCTGTATCGACAACGCAGTCAGGTTCATGCAATCGGCTGCTACCGCGTCACGGATCAAATTCCACTCCTCGTGTAATGAATGTCAGCCGGCAAGCGAGGCAATCGCCACCCGTGCGGCGGCCAGGTCCCAGGCCGCCTGGCCAACCGTTTTATAGACGGGCAGCACGGCTTGCTGCACAAAACCATGCGCCAGCACATCCGGCAATTCGCGCACCTTGCTCCAGTCGATCTGCGCTTGCATCAAATCCCCTGCTTCATGTTTGGCGCCCGCCAGACAATCGACCACCACGGTGCGACTATGCAAAAGCTCGGCCGGGAATTCCACCATGTCGGGTTTGAATGCGCCGACGCCGATCGCCAGCGTATCCGCCGCGATATTAGCCGGAATCACCGCAGTGCGCGAGGTGGTAAGGGCAATTACCAAGTCGGTATGCGGCAGTTCACTCGTCAATTTGTCTGCGGCCAGTGGCTTGATCTTAATGTGCGGATGGCGCAACAGCAATGCATCGCAAAAGGCTTCCGTCTTTGGCAGATCGCGAGCGGATATCCAGAATTCGCCAACGCCGAAATAGTCGACCAGACCATCTGCGTGGACGATAGCCTGGACCCCGGTACCGATCAGCAGGGCAGATTTCGGCTTGAACGGCAACAAGGCTTCAATCCCAAGCAGGCTTACCGCAGCGGTGCGGCGCGCGGTAACGGTCGGCCCATGCAACAGCGCCAGGCGACGGCCGCTCGCGGCGTCGAACACCACCACTTCGCCCTGGATCGCCGGCAAATGATGTTGGGCATTGTTGGCGTGCACGGTGATCAGCTTGGTCATGCCGATATCCGCGGCGACCGCCGGCATGCACAGCAGCACGCTGGCCTTGTCGATCTCCACCACCATGCGTTCAGGCGCGTTGATCTTGCCTTCGCGCAGTTGCTGCGCAACCTTTACCAGCGCCGGCACCAGCGCAGAATACGGCAGCGCGGCGGCGGTCTGTTTAGCGTCGAGAATGTGCATTTATTTGCGAATTATCTTTAAATGAAATCAGCGCAAGAAGAAACCTTGCGGGAACGGGTCGCTGTCTTCCAGCACCCATTGATTAAAGCCCATGATATGCGCGCTGCCGGTCACTTCAGTGATGGCGGCGTCGAACTCCCCGACCTTGGCGGTCTCGGTGACACGCACCCGGAAACAGCTGCCGACAATGCTTTCATTTACCAGGGTCTGGTTCAACGCCAGCTTCTGGCGCAAGAATAACTGCGCGGCGCGGCCCGAGGTGCCGGTGCCGGTAGGCGAACGGTCCACTTCACGGTCGGCAAAGATACAAACGTTGGCCTGGTCCGCGCTCGGATCGTTCGGCGCGCCGTCGATGATGGTGCCGTACAAACTGTCCAGCCCGGGTTCCAACGGATGCTGGATCTTTACCTGATCCTTGACTGCCTGCTTGGTTTCCGCGCCCAGTTGGATCAGCTGGCGCACTTGCTCCGGCTTGATCCGGACACCAGCCTGGTCGCCATTCATGTAGTAATAAAACGCGCCGCCGAACACGATATCGCCAATGACTTTGCCGAAGCTAGGCGTCTCGACTTCGACATCGCGCCGGTAGATGAATGCCGGCACGTTGCGGAACGTCACCGCACCGGCGCGCTGGCCATCCCATTCAACCTGGGCTTCGATAAAGCCGGCCGGGGTGTCAAACCCGATGCGCGTCAGCGGCACGGTGCGCTCGACGTGGTTCAACTCGACCAGCACCTTGCCCAGCGCGATGATGCCGTGGCCGCACATGTCGCTGTAACCTTCGTTATGGATGAAGATCACGCCGAAATCCGCGGCTGGCGTGACCGGCGGCAGCAGATAGGCGCCATACATGTCGGCGTGGCCGCGCGGCTCGTTCATCAGGAACTGGCGCAGGTCGTCGCGCTGCGCCTTGAGCCAGCTGCGACGCGCGAGAATGGTCTTGCCCGGCACCGGCGGCAAGCCGGAAATCACGATGCGCAGCGGTTCACCGCCGGTGTGTGCATCGACCGTGTGGATGGTGCGTGTGTAACTTAGCATGGGAATTTTTTTGAAAAACGGGAAAGAACTGCATGAACAACATCATCGTAGAACGATGGCAGCAAAAAAAACAGGCCGGGTACGCGTAGCGCAGCCCGGCCTCGGTCATGCTTAGTAGCTGGTCAGCGGTACCGGCAAACCACCCTTGAAGTTGTACACCGTCACTGGCGACTGTTTCAGGTCGTGGTTGGCGTCGAACTCATACTCGCCGGCGACACCCTTGTATTTGATCTTCTCGAGTGCCGACACATATTGCTTGGGATCGACCGAATTGGCTTCTTTCATCGCCTGGGCGATCACCATCATGCCGTCATAGAACGACGCTGCGTAGGTTTCCGCAGGACGGCTGTAACGTTTCTGGTAATCAGCGGCGAAGGTTTTACCCGAAGCCAGCTTGTCCAGCAAGGCGCCGCCCTGGGTGCAATACACCTGGTCGGTAATCGCATCGCCGCCCAGACGGCCCATTTCCGGCGCGCAGATACCATCGCCGCCCATGAACTTGGCGCTGACGCCCAGCTGCTTCATCTGGCGCATCATAGGACCACCCTGTGGCGAGTAGCCGCCGTAGAAAATCGCATCCGGTTTCTTGGACTTGATGGAGGTCAGGATAGCGGTGAAATCGGTTGCCTTGTCGTTGGTGAAGTCATTGCCGAGCACCTTGATGCCGTTGGCTTTGGCGACTTTGGAAAACTCTTCCGCCAGGCCTTGGCCGTAGGCGGTACGGTCATCGATGATCGATACGGTCTTGACCTTCAGTTCCTTGGCTGCATACAGCGCCATCTTGCCGCCCAGCTGGCTGTCGCTGGCCGCTACCCGGAATACCGAGTGGAAACCTTGCAGCGTCACCTTTGGATTGGAAGCCACGGTGCCCATGACAATGCCGGCATCGTTATACACGCGCGACGCTGGAATCGTGACCCCCGAGTTGTAAGGACCGACCACTGCCTTGACGCCCGAATCGACCAGCTTTTGCGCAACGCTGACGCCGGCGCGCGGATCGGCCTGGTCATCTTCCATCATCGCTTCAAACTTGATTTTCTTGCCGCCGATAACCAATCCCTGGCTATTCAGCTTGTCGATCGCCATGGCCAGACCGCCTTGGTTGTCGCGGCCTGCCGATGCCTGAGGGCCGGTCAGCGGGCTGCTAAAGCCGATCTTTACTACTTGTGTCTCCTGCGCCATTGCTAGCGCTGGGAATGCTGCCAACATAACCATCATCAATTTGGTCCGTGCGTACATGGCATTTCCTTTCGTCTGTCTTTAATATAATGTTTTTTTTAATAACGGCTTCCGTCGTTAGTGTAGTGTTTCGCACTTGGTGGCACAAATAAAAGTGACGGATTTTTGTTTCAGACTAGGCGCGCACCGGAGCGATAGTGGGCTATCGCGAGGATGCGCAACGACGTATGGGACAAAAAGACGCGCTTTTATGTGCCGCCAAGTGCGAAATACTGCACTCAGCGCGGAAGTCCGGGGGACGCTCTTGCAGATCGAATCCTAGCAGGGACGCCGCCACATTAAATTCTTTTATGCGATGGCTTCTCCGTAGATTCGATGGAAAAAAGACGTGATTTAACCCGGATTTTAGTTGCCATCCGTCGGATTGGGAAACAAATCGCCTCGGCGCAGAGGCAGGCGAGGCGAATGCTATTCAGTGGCAGTCAGGCACGTTCTGGTCGAGATAGACTTCGAACGCTACGTCATTGATCCATTTTTTCCGGTTGCCGGCCCAGTAGCCGCTACGGCTCCAGTCCCGGTTCAATTGCCGCAGATAGGCGGCCAGCCCGCCATCCTTTGGCCGCAGCACGAAAGTCAGCCGGGCCGGACCGGCATCGAGCGGCAAGCTGGCCGAGAATTTTTTCCACTCGGGCAAAGCGAGCATGCCATTCAACACGGCATCGTCATGCACGGCGGCGTCGCAGCCGCCGGTCCTGAGCGCCAGCAAAGCATCGGCCGGCGCCTTGTATATCTTTTCTACGGCGGCATAATTCGACGCCATGGCGCCGACATAAACGCTGCCTTGCGCCAGGCAGATGCTGCGGCCCCTGAGCTGCGCCAGCCGCTTGATGTCGGTGTCGTTGCGCATGATCAGCTTGGGGCTTGCCTGATAGGCGGTGGGCAACAGGCGGGCGTTTGAACCGAAAGCCTCCGCATCAGCGGTCTTCAGATCCAGCAGGAGCAGGTCTACTTTCCCTTGCGCCAGTATTTGCAGACGATTCTGCCCTGTCACTTTCACCGTGACCAGACGCACGCCCAACTGTTTGGCCAGATCCCCGGCGACAGTATGATCGAAACTCTCCCGCGTCCGGTACTTGGCTCCTGCAACGTACTGCGGGAGGACATAGCCGACGCCGACCAGCAGTTTTCCGCGCTGCCTGATCTGCTGCACGGTCGCCGCCGAGGTGCTGACCTGCAAGGCGCAGGCCAACAGCAAGAACGTGGCTGCATGGCGGAAGAAAGGCGATGGCAGGCGCATAGGGAGTTACCCGGACTCGTTACTTGGATGTATTCTCAAACGTATTGATAGCGCAATACTCGGTGCTTCAGGTTTTCCAGGATGAACTGGTCAATCAGCCCCGCCAGGATCGCGATTGCCAGGATGTTGGTCATCACGCCCGTCATATCGGCCGTTTCACCGGCGTAAGCCAGGGTCCGCCCCAGCCCCTTGCCGAAACCGATCAGCATCTCTGCAGAAATCAGCGCGCGCCAGGCATTGCCGAACGCCAGCTGGGCGCCGGTGATCAGCTCCGGCATCACCGCCGGCAGATACACGCGCTTCAGCATGTCCCAGCGCGTGGCGCCCATCACTCGCGCTGCGGAGACATGCACTTGCTGCACGCTTTCAGTGGCGTTCATGACGCTCAGTGCGGCCGGGAAAAACGCCGCCAGCGCCACCACTACGATGATCGGCAGATTGCCGAAGCCCATCAGTATCAAGAACAGCGGCACCCAGGCAATCGAAGGTATCGACTGCAAGATGATGATCGCGGATTTGAGCACTTCACGGAAGAAAAACAACACCGCGCCGATCAGGCCGAAACCGACGCCGAACAGCATCGCCGCTGCATAGCCACCGGCGAGGCGGGTCAGGCTGCCCCACAGCGCGGTGCGGAATTCCGGCGTCAACGCTTCCTGCCACAAACGCGCCAGCACCGGCAGCACGCCCGGCATCAGGAAGTCCGGCAATGACCAGGCGGCGATCTGCCACAGCAGGAAGATGAACAGGATGGCCAGCAGCATGGCGAGTTTCTTGCGGTAACCGACCAGCCGGCGTTGAGTACTCATAGATGAACCAGAACAATACGTCGTTGTTGAAAAATGATGGGCTGCAAATGTGCTGCAATACGGATCAGAGCTTGCGGTCTTTTTGCCAGTCGAGATCGATGATGGCATTCACATTGAACGGCTTGCCGTCGCGCGTTTTCAAAGAGCCCTGCTCTTGCAGGATATTCGCCAGCTCCTGCATGCGCGCCAGTTCCTTGGCGGTCAGCACGGCGCTGAAAGTCTGGCTCTTGATGGCGTCGCTGATCACCGTTTCGCGCGGCAGGTCGCCGTGCTTCAGGGTTTTCAGGGTAGCATCGGCAATGAAATAACTGGCGATCAGTTTCGATGCCGCCGCTGGATTTTTTTGCAGCAGATCGATGGCTTCGCGCTGCGCGTCCAGCGATTTCCAGACTGCATCGCGCCGTTTCGCCAGCGTCTCGCCGGAGGTGATGACAACCATGCACGGGAAAGGCCAGACTTCGCCGACTTCATAAATTTGCTTGACCGGCGCTACCAGCTTCGCAATGCTGGCTTGCGGTTCAAACAAGAAAGCTGCATCGACGCGCTTGCCGACCAGCGATTGCACCGCCACTTGCGGGCTGACGCCAAGGATATTCACATCGTCGGCTTTCAGGCCGGCATTCTTCAAGGTCACGCCTTTGAGCACCGTGTCGGCGGTGCTGCCCTCGGCTTGCGAGGCCAGTGTATGGCCCTTGAGTCCGGCGACATCCTTGATCCCGCTATCCTCGCGCACCACGATGGCGTGATAGCCATGCTGGGCGCCCGCCACCACTTTCAGGTCGGCGCCTTTGGAGGCCCACGCCGCCGCATTGGTAAAGCCCAAGACGCCGCTATCCAGCTGGCCGCCGACGATAGCCTTGATCAGGTCGGTGCCGGATTTGAATTCGATCAGTTCGACATCCAGGCCGTGCTTCTTGTAAAAGCCGCCCTCAAAGGCGGCAATCGCCTGCGCATCGTCCATCACGCGCAGGTAACCGATCTTGAATTTTTCAGCAGCCGAAACCTGGCCTGCCAGCGAGAGCAGCAGCACGGGAAGCAGCAATAGCGGTTTTAGTTTGATGTTGACGAGGTTGACGAGGTTAAATTTCATGCTGCAATATCCTCAAGTTTTTTAGCGAATGCGTCCTGCTCTGCGTGTATCCCGAGCAGGCAAAGAATTTCCCGCCGGGTGGCGGCAAATTCGGAAAGATCGTGGGTTTTCTCATGGCGGTTGAGCTGGAATTCGCGCAATACCTTGGCCGGGCGCGGACTGAACACCAGGATACGGTCGGCCAGGAACAAGGCTTCGTCGACGTCGTGCGTCACCAACAGCACGGTCGGGCGCTCTTCCCGGATCAGCTCCCGCAAAGAGTCCTGCAAAGTCATGCGCGTCAAGGCATCCAGCGCGCCGAACGGCTCATCCAGCAACAGCACTTTCGGCTTGGTGATGAACGCCCGCGCCAGCGCTGCCCGTTGCCGCATGCCGCCGGAAACCTGATGCGGATAATAGGCTTCAAAACCCTGCAGACTGACCTTGGCGAGCCAGTCGCGCGCCTGCCGGCGAGCGCTGGTCTTGTTGACTTTTTGCAGCTCCAGCGCCAAGGCTACATTTGCTTCCAGCGTCAGCCACGGATACAGCGCATTTTCTTGAAACATCAGCATGCGCTCGGGATGCGGGCCTTTGATATCCTTGCCGTCGGCCAGCACCGCACCGCTGCTTGGCGCGCCAAGACCCGCCGCCAAGTGCAACAGCGTCGATTTGCCGCAGCCGGACGGGCCGACCAGCGCGACCAGTTCGCCTTCTTCGATTTCACGGCTGAAATCGGCGATCACCGGCAAGCCGGAAAATTGCTTGTTGACATGCTTGAAAGATAACTTCATGGGGAAATGGCGGCTTTCGCGAGTATTGCAGCGCCGCTTCTTAGTCGGCAGGCGCATATAAAGTGGATTTTTTATTTACTTTTCACTTTATCGGTCAATTTTCTGCCTTACAACAACTTATAACTTCTATGCTTATACGAAAAACAGATATAGAAGCTATCCCATAGAAGCGAATCTCACCCCTTGCCCACCGCGGCCGCTGCCATGCTCGACAACGCGCTTTGCACGTCCGGATAGATCAGGCGGACACCCAGCTCGTGCTTGATGCGCTGGTTTTGCAAACGGCGCGATTCCGACATGAACGACAGCAGCATGGGCGACACCTCTTTTTCCAGTTCGGCCCGTGGCAACCGGGGCGGTGGCGGCAAATCGAAAGCCTTGGCCACCAGGTCGAAATATTCCGCCATCTTCAACTGGGAATCATCGCTGGCATGGTAAAGCCGCAAGGGCGCGGCCTTGAATATGGCAGCGGCGATAATCCGCGCCAGATCGTCGGCATGGATGTGGTTGGTATACACGTCGTCCTCGGCATTCAGGGCAGGCGTCGCCTTGCGCAAACGCTCCAGCGGCAAGCGGTTTGCCGCATAAATGCCTGGTACTCGCAAAATCGCCAGGCGTCCGGAGCGGCGTCGCGCCCAGGCCCGCAATACCTGTTCCGCATCGACCCGGCGCCTGGCGCGGCCATTGTGCGGCCGCAAGGCTTGGGTTTCTGTAATCTGCGCGCCGCCGCAGTCGCCATAGACGCCGGTGGTGCTGATGTAAACAAGAGTGGCGCGCTCAGGTAGAATGGCGGCCAGATTGCGGGTGCGCTGGTCTTTTTCTCCCTCTGAATGCGGCGGTGCCAAATGCACAACGATCTGCGCCAACCGAGCCAGGCGCGCCAGTGTCGCAGGCTGATCAAGGTCAGCCACCAGCGGAATCGCCCCGGCGGCGCGTAATGCGGCGCAACGGGCGGACTGGCTGGTTACCGCGAATATACGAAACCGGTGTTGCAATAGTTCCAACAAACGCAGCCCCACGTCGCCGCAACCCAGGATCAGAAGGCGCGGCTTGCCAAGCTTGTCGCCATATTGTTGTTTTAGTGTTTTCATTACAGGATTGTATGAGTTTTCAGATAACCGTTCAGCCTAGCGGCCGACAATTTATTTGCGACGAAGACGAGACCATTCTCAGCGCCGCGATACGCGCCGGCGTCGGCCTGCCTTACGGTTGCAAAAACGGCGCTTGCAGTTCTTGCAAGGGCAAGCTGCTGGAGGGCGAGATCACACATGGCCCGCATCAGGAAAAGGCCCTGCCGGCCAAGGAAGAACAACTGGGCTTCGCCCTGTTCTGCTGCGCCACGCCGCATTCCGACGTGACCATCGAGGCACGCGAAGTGGCTGGCATCGGTGAATTCCCGGTACGTAAAATGCCGACCCGCATCGCCAAGATCGACAAAGTGGCGGATGACGTGGTGATACTGTCGCTGCAGCTGCCGGCCAACGAACGCCTGCAGTATCTGGCCGGCCAGTACATCGAGTTCATTTTACGCGACGGTAAACGCCGCAGCTACAGCATGGCCAACGCGCCTTACAAGGATGAACACCTGACGCTGCACATCCGCCATATGCCGGGCGGTGTGTTCACCGACCAGGTATTCACCACAATGAAAGAGCGCGACATCCTGCGCCTGGAAGGTCCGCTCGGCACCTTCTTCCTGCGCGAAGATTCTGACAAGCCGATGGTGCTGCTGGCTTCCGGCACCGGTTTTGCGCCGATCAAGGCGCTGGTGGAACAATGCGCCCATACCGGCTCGCAACGCCCGATCACCCTGTATTGGGGCGGCCGCCGCCCGCAAGACTTGTACATGATGGCGCTGTGCGAGGAATGGGCGGCGACCCTGCCCGACTTCAAGTTCGTACCGGTGATCTCGAATGCGCAGCCGGAAGACCAATGGCATGGCCGCAGCGGTTTCGTGCACCAGGCTGTGATCGACGATTTGCCTGATTTGTCGGCCTACCAGGTGTATGCCTGCGGCGCGCCAATCGTGGTGGAATCGGCGCAGCGCGACTTTGTCGCCTTGTGCAAATTGCCGGCGGAAGAGTTTTATGCGGATTCGTTTACGTCGGAAGCGGATCTGGCGCACTGATCGTGCGCTGAGGACTGTCGACAACAGCGACGCAAATATTTTTTGACGCACCACACAAAACGTCCTAATATTTGCGTCATGAACATGATCAAGACCTTGTTGCGACGCCATAACTCATTACCTTTGCCAGGTAAGCCGTGCGCGTGACCGTTGTCTGATCACGAAGCCACAGGCGATGCCTGTGGTTTTTTTTTGCCCTTTTTTTGCCCTTTTATAGGAGCCTGCAATGGAATTCAACCAGTACCCCGTCAACGACCTGATGTATATCACCAACCGCCCGCCCTTGGTATTTACCGAGGGTGACGGCATGTGGATGACGGACCATACCGGCAAGCGCTATCTGGATTATTTGCAGGGCTGGGCGGTCAATGCGCTGGGCCACTCGCCACAATGCATCCAGGATGCCTTGGTGGCGCAATCGAAGAAGATCCTGAATCCTTCGCCGGCCTTCTATAACGCACCGTCGATAGAGCTGGCCAACCTGCTGACCGCCAACTCCTGCTTTGACCGCGTGTTTTTCACCAATAGCGGCGCGGAAGCCAACGAAGGCGCGATCAAGCTGGCGCGCAAATGGGGCAAGAAGAACCCGAACCAGGCCGGCCAGAACCGCTTTGAAATCATCACGTTCAACCACAGTTTCCACGGCCGTACCCTGGCGACCATGTCGGCCAGCGGCAAGCCGGGCTGGGATACCATTTTCGCACCGCAAGTGTCCGGTTTCCCGAAAGCGGAACTGAATGACCTGGCCAGCGTCGAACAGCAGATCAACGACAAGACCGTGGCAGTAATGCTGGAGCCGGTACAAGGCGAAAGCGGCGTGATTCCGGCGACCCGCGAATTCATGCAAGGCTTGCGCGAGCTGACCAAGAAGCGCGGCATCCTGCTGATCGTCGACGAAGTGCAATCCGGCATGGGCCGTACCGGCGAATTGTTTGCCTATCAGTTGTCCGGGATTGAACCGGATATCATGACGCTGGGTAAGGGCATCGGCGGCGGCGTGCCGCTGGCAGCCTTGCTGGCGCGTGAAGAGATCGCCTGCTTTGAAGCCGGCGACCAAGGCGGCACTTACAACGGCAATCCGCTGATGACCGCGGTCGGCGTGGCGGTGATCAATACCTTGCTGGCGCCAGGCTTCCTGCAATCGGTCAAAGACAAGGGCGCTTACCTGCGCGGAGAATTGTTGAAACTGACAGAGAAACACGGACTCGAAGGCGAACGCGGCGAAGGCTTGTTGCGGGCACTGAAACTAGGCAGCGACATCGGCCCGCAAATCGTCGATATCGCGCGCGACCTGAATCCGGTCGGCCTGCTGTTAAACTCGCCGCGGCCGAACTTGCTACGTTTCATGCCCGCGCTGAATGTGACGACGGCAGAAATCGACCAGATGATTGCCATGCTGTCGGATGTGATCAGCCAGATCAAGAAGTAATACTCTCCAAGGATGGGTTGTAGATGACGATAAAAAATCTCCTTATTTGTTGCCTGGCATTGCTACTGGCGGCTTGCGGCGGCACCGGCTCGGTCCGCCCCGGCTCGGAAGACAACACGCCGATCAGCGATAAGGGCAACGATATCGTCATCTACTCGCTGGGCCTGATCGACACCAACTACCGCTTCGGCGGCAAGAATCCGGAAGCCGGACTCGATTGCAGCGGCATGGTCAGCTATGTGTACCGGCAGGCGGCAGGCCTCAAGGTGACCGGCAGCGCCGCCGATATTGCGCGCCAGGGCCGGTCCATTACCAGAGCGGAACTGCGGCCGGGCGACCTGGTGTTCTTCAATACCATGCACCGCGCGTTTTCCCATGTCGGCATCTATATCGGCGATGGCCGCTTTATCAATGCGCCATCGACC
Source organism: Collimonas sp. (assembly GCF_039923675.1). Classification (GTDB taxonomy): domain Bacteria; phylum Pseudomonadota; class Gammaproteobacteria; order Burkholderiales; family Burkholderiaceae_D; genus Collimonas. Next base: position 19,143 of record NZ_JBDTCG010000082.1, on the reverse strand, counting down.
AACGGCAAGGTGCGCATAGACCGTCTCGACAACAGTTATTACGCCGCCCGCTTTGAAGCCGTGCGCAGATACTTTGATTGATTTCGAGCAGTTGATTTGAAATGAAAAACGCCGTTCCGGCTTGTACTGGAACGGCGTTTTTTGTAGGGTGGGCACAACGTGCCCACACCGAGATCGCGACATCCGGATCCGCGTGAGCATTGCATCCCCCATCCTATGCACTACAGCACAAAATGGATTCCCGCGTGCGCGGGAATGACGCTGAATATATCGTTATTTCTTCTTTGGAATGAACAGGTCGGTAATCGTACCCAAGCCCATTTCAGCCGCAAACATCGGCGTTTCCGACAAGGTCGGATGGGCATGGATAGTCAGCGCCAGGTCTTCCAGGTCGGCGCCCATTTCCATCGCTAGCACGGTTTCCGCCAGCAGCTCGCCGGCATTCACGCCGACGATGCCCGCACCGATAATGCGCTTGGTGCTTGGGTCCCACAGCAGCTTGGTCATGCCGTCGTCGCGGCCCATCGCCAATGCACGGCCGCTTGCCGCCCACGGGAAATTGGCTTTTTCGAATGGAATGCCCTTGGCCTTGGCTTCGGTTTCGGTCAAGCCCATCCATGCGATTTCCGGATCGGTGTAGGCCACCGACGGAATCGTCATGGCGTCGAACTCCACCTTGTGGCCGGCGATGACTTCCGCCGCCACCTTCGCTTCGTTGGTGGCCTTGTGCGCCAGCATCGGGTCGCCGCAGATATCGCCGATGGCGAAGATGTGCGCGACGTTGGTGCGTTGCTGCTTGTTGGCCGGGATGAAGCCGCGCTCGTTGACGATGACGCCGGCTTTCTCGGCGGCGATTTCCTTGCCGTTAGGCCGACGGCCGACGGCCACCAGCACCATGTCGTACAGTTGTGGCTCCGGTGCTGCCGGTGAGCTGCTATCGGCCCCTTCAAAGGTCGCGCGCAAGCCTTCTTTCAAGGCTTCCAGCTTGGTGACCTTGGTTTTCAGGTAAATCGCTTCGTAGCGTTTTTCGATACGTTTTTGCAGCGGCTTGACGACATCGCGGTCAGCCGCCGGGATCAAGCCGTCGGCGAATTCGACCACGGTCACCTTGGAGCCCAGCGCGTCATACACGCAAGCCATTTCGAGGCCGATGATGCCGCCGCCGATGACCAGCAGTTTCTTTGGAATCTGGCGCAGTTCGAGCGCGCCGGTGGAATCGATCAGACGTGGATCGTCATAAGGAAAGCCGGGAATCTTGGCGACCGAAGAACCCGCCGCGATAATCGCATTCTTGAAGCCGACCACCTTCGGACCATCCGCGGTTTCCACAGTGATCGTGTTAGCCGAGCTGAATGCGCCCTTGCCTGTCACGACTTGCACCTTGCGCGCCTTGGACAGGCCGGACAAGCCGCCGGTCAGTTTCTTGATGACGCTTTCTTTCCAGCCGCGCAGCGCATCGATATCGATTTCCGGTGCCGACATCTTGACGCCGAAATGCGCCATTTCTTCCGCTTCGGTAATGACCTTGGCGGCGTGCAGCAACGCTTTGGATGGAATACAGCCAACGTTCAGGCAAACCCCGCCGAGGCTGGGATAACGCTCGATCATGACCACGCTCTGACCCAGATCGGCGGCGCGGAAGGCCGCGGTATAGCCGCCAGGGCCTGCGCCCAGCACTACGGTGTCGCATTCGATATCGACCTTGCCGGCGAAGCTGGAAGCAGCAGGAGCGGCAACTGTCGGCGCGGCAGGCGCAGCGGCGGTGGCCGTCGCGGCAGCAGGCGCTGCGCCGCCGGTGGTTTCAAGCAGCACGACCACGGAACCTTCGCTGACCTTGTCGCCAACCTTGACTTTGACTTCTTTGATGATGCCGGCCTGGCTCGATGGAATTTCCATGCTGGCCTTGTCGGATTCGACGGTGATCAGCGACTGCTCGACCTTGACCGTATCGCCCACCTTGACCATCACCTCGATGACATCGACTTCCTTGACGTCGCCGATATCCGGCACCTTGATTTCGATAGTGCTGGCAACGCCGGCGATAACAGGTGCGGCAGGCGCTGCCGGAGCCGCTGCCGGTGTTGCCGCGGCAGGCGCAGAGGCAGCCGCAGGAGCCGGCGCTGCGGCAGCGCTTGCTGCTTCCAGCACCAGGACCAGCGAGCCTTCGCTGACTTTATCCCCGACCTTGACTTTGATTTCCTTGATTACGCCGGCCTGGTTCGATGGAATCTCCATGCTGGCCTTGTCCGATTCGACCGTGATCAGCGACTGGTCGACCTTGACGGTATCGCCTACCTTGACCATCAGTTCAATGACTTCCACTTCTTTGACGTCGCCGATATCCGGGACCTTGACTTCAACCATGCTCATAGCGTTTGCTCCATGCTTGCTCTTCCTGCTGGAAGAAGAAATTATTGATGATGTGACGTTGCTTAAAGCTCCGCCTGGGATTTCATTTCAAAACTGTGAATGCGCAACGGTGTGGCAGAGCTTTTGTCGAATTCGACCCCGGCGTGAATGCCGATCTCGGCAATCCGCTGGGCGCTGACATCCTGGTCGTAGACCGCATACATCGCACCCAGGGCAAAATTGCGGCCGCTGCCTATGCCCCAGAAACGATCGAAGCTGAACACTTCGCGATACGAATACACGCCGAAAATACCGTAAGGATTGGCGATCAGCGCGGTGATCTGCGATGACTCGTAAGGGTCGTCCTCATCCTCTTTGGTGTTGAGGAAATACTGATCCTTGAGGATGCCGTGCACCTTGGAAAAAGTCTCGAACACGTCGTCGCGGTTATTCAGCTTGCAGTCTTCGCCCATGCCGGTCAGCAGCTTGCGCATCACCGGAAAATGGGCGGCGGTGCCGGCCAGCGTAATGTACGACTCGCCAACCTGGAAGATCTTGTTGTTGACCTCGTAGGCATGCGACAAACGGGTATCGCCGAAAGTCACCAGCGAATCCGATGCAATCGCGATCTGCCCATTTTTTTTGACGACAACGCAGGTAGTCATAGTTGCTCTCCATCGGTATGCCAAATGACCGCAAGCGGCGGAAAAGATCGGCTAGCGACGCTTTCCCGCCGGTCAACCGGCATTACAACAATGTCTTGCGCATGTCGGCCAGCACGTCGGCCAGATAGACGCTGAAACGCGCACCCATGGCGCCGTCGACCACGCGGTGGTCGTAGGACAGCGAGGTCGGCATCATCAGGCGCGGCACGAACTGCTTGCCATCCCAAACCGGTTTCATCGATGCTTTCGACAAGCCCAGGATCGCCACTTCAGGCGCGTTGATGATTGGCGTGAAGGCGGTGCCGCCGATGCCGCCCAGGGACGAGATCGTGAAGGTCGCGCCTTGCATGTCGGCCGGTTTCAGTTTGCCGTCGCGGGCTTGGGCAGACAATTCGCCCATTTCCTGGGCGATCTGGCTGATGCCCTTTTTGTCGGCATCCTTGATCACCGGCACCACCAAGCCATTCGGTGTGTCGGCGGCGAAGCCGATGTTGTAGTACTGCTTGAGGATCAGGTTTTCACCCTTGCCGTCGAGCGAGGCATTGAATGCCGGGAATTTCTTCAGCGCCGCGACGCTGGCCTTGATCACGAACGCCAGCATGGTCAGCTTGACCGGCGACTTGGCCTTGGCGAAGGCGTCGTTGGCTTGCTTGCGGAATTCCTCCAGTTCGGTAATATCGGCTTCGTCGAATTGCGTGACGTGCGGGATCATGACCCAGTTGCGGTGCAGGTTCGGACCACTGAGCTTTTTGATACGCGACAATGGCAGCAGCTCGGTCGGACCTTGCTTGCTGAAATCCAGCGATGGCCATGCCAGCAGATCGAGGCCGACGCCGCTGCCGCCCTTGCTGGCTGTTGCGGCACCGCTGCCGCCTGCCGTACCGGCAATCACGCCCTTGACGTAGTTCTGTACATCTTCGTGGGTGATGCGAGCCTTGATGCCGGTGCCGGCAACGCGGCTCAGGTCGACGCCCAGTTCGCGCGCAAATTTTCGTACCGATGGCGATGCGTGCGGAATGCTGCCGGTTGCGGCTGGCGCTGCTGCTGCGGGAGCCGGCGCTGGCGCTGGGGCTGCTACAGGGGTCGGCTTGCTTTCCGCCACTGGCGCCGGGGCCGCAGCGGCTGCTGCCGGAGCCGGAGCCGGAGCCGGAGCCGCGGCTGCAGGCGCACTGGCTGGCGCCGCTGCTGCATCGGCTTCCAGCACCAGCACCAGCGTGCCTTCCTTGACCTTGTCGCCCAGCTTGATTTTCAATTCCTTGATCACGCCCGCGTGGCTGGACGGGATTTCCATGCTGGCCTTGTCTGATTCGACGGTGATCAGCGACTGATCGACTTTAACCGTGTCACCGACTTTCACCATCACTTCAATGACTTCAACTTCACTGACGTCGCCGATATCCGGGACTTTGACTTCCACCATACTCATCGCTTAGCTCCATTCATTCTGCCCGCTGTGAAGCGCTGGCTTGAGTTTCTTTTTTAGAAACATCAAGCCAGCGCTTCACTGCTGTGGAAATTTAAGTACTGCTCGTTGGAAGCCCGACAAACCTGCTGCGCGGCGCAATCTCGGCACTGCGATGCTCACCGTACCTCCGTACGGCTGCGCTTCTCCTACCGAGATTACACCGCTCGCGACGGTTTTTCGACCCTCCCTATCAAGTTACTACGACTTATTGCGTGACCGGGTTCGGCTTGTCCGGATTGATACCATACTTGGTAATCGCGGCGACGACAACCGAGGCTTCGATCTTGCCTTCATCGGCCAACGCTTTCAATGCTGCTACGGCAACATAATGGCGGTCGACTTCGAAGAATTCACGCAGCTTGGCGCGGGAATCGGAGCGGCCGAAGCCGTCGGTGCCCAAGACCTTGAAGGTGCGGCCGGCCGGGATGAATGCACGGGTCTGCTCGGCAAACGTGCGCATGTAATCGGTCGAGACGATGATCGGGCCCTTGGTGTCTTTCAAGCACTGGGTGATATGCGCCAGCCGCGGTGCGTCCGTCGGGTGCAGCATGTTCCAGCGCTCCACGTCCTGGCCGTCGCGGGCCAGCAAGGTGAACGACGGCGCCGACCAGACATCGGCATCCACGCCCCAGTCGCTGGCGAGCAAAGCTGCGCCTTCGATGACTTCGCGCAGGATCGTGCCGGAACCCATCAGCTGTACGCGCTGCTTGTTCTTCTTGCCGCCTTCTTGCAGCAGGTACAGGCCCTTGATGATGCCCTCTTCCTGGCCTTCCTTCAGACCAGGATGGCTGTAGTTCTCGTTCATCAGCGTCAGGTAGTAGAACACGTCTTCCTGGTTGGTGACCATGCGGCGCAAACCGTCGTGCATGATGACCGCGACTTCGTGCGAGAAGGTCGGATCGTAAGGCACGCAGTTAGGAATGGTCGACGCCAGCACATGGCTGTGGCCGTCTTCATGCTGCAAGCCTTCGCCATTCAATGTGGTACGGCCAGCGGTGCCGCCCAGCAGGAAACCGCGGGCGCGCATGTCGCCGGCAGCCCAGGCCAGGTCGCCGATACGCTGCAGGCCGAACATCGAGTAGTAGGTGTAGAACGGAATCATGACCCGGTTGTTGGTCGAGTACGACGTCGCCGCGGCAATCCAGGAACTCATGCCGCCCGCTTCATTGATACCCTCTTGCAGAATCTGGCCGGCCTTGTCTTCACGGTAGTACATCACCTGGTCTTTATCGACCGGCTCGTACAGCTGACCGACCTGGCTGAAAATACCGATCTGGCGGAACAAGCCTTCCATACCGAAGGTACGTGATTCATCGACCATGATCGGCACCACGCGCTGGCCCAGGCTCGGATCGCGCAGCAGGGTGTTGAGGACACGCACGTAAGCCTGGGTGGTGGAGATCTCACGGCCTTCGGCAGTCGGTTCCAAGGCGCCCTTGAATGCCGACAGTTCCGGCACGATCAGCACTTCGTCGGCTTTCTGACGGCGTTGCGGCAGGTAGCCGCCCAGTTCTTTGCGGCGGGCGTGCAGGTATTGCATTTCCGGGGTGTCGTCGGACGGCTTGAAGAACGGGATTTCCGCCAGCTTGTCGTCCGGGATCGGCAACTGGAAACGGTCGCGCATAGCCTTGATCGCCTCGTCGTCCAGCTTCTTGGTGTTGTGCGCCGTGTTGCGCGCTTCGCCTGATTTACCGAAGCCGTAGCCCTTGATACTCTTGACCAGCAATACGGTCGGCTGGCCCTTGTGTTCTTGCGCCACTTTGAAAGCAGCGTAAATCTTGTGCGGATCGTGGCCGCCGCGCGTCAGGTGCCAGATATCGTCGTCCGACATCTTGCTGACCAGTTCCAGCAATTTCGGATGCTTGCCGAAGAAATGCTTGCGCACGAAAGCGCCATCCTTGGCCTTGTAGTTCTGGTATTCGCCGTCGACGGTTTCCATCATCACGCGCTGCAGGATGCCTTCCTTGTCGCGCGCCAGCAGATCGTCCCAGCCAGCGCCCCAGATGACCTTGACGACGTTCCAGCCGGCGCCGCGGAAATCGCTTTCCAGTTCCTGGATGATCTTGCCGTTGCCGCGCACCGGACCGTCCAGGCGTTGCAGGTTACAGTTGACCACGATGACCAGGTTGTCGAGTTTCTCGCGACCGGCCATGCCGATGGCGCCCATCGATTCCGGCTCGTCCATTTCACCATCGCCGCAGAAGGCCCAGACCTTGCGGTTGGCGGTATCGGCGATGCTGCGTGCGTGCAGGTATTTGAGGAAACGCGCCTGGTAGATCGCCATCAACGGGCCGAGGCCCATCGAGACGGTCGGGAATTGCCAGAAATCCGGCATCAGCTTCGGATGCGGGTAGGAAGACAGGCCTTTGCCGTCGACTTCGCGACGGAAATGCAGCAGTTGGTCTTCAGTCAGGCGGCCTTCGAGGAAAGCGCGGGCGTAGATGCCGGGCGAAGAATGGCCTTGGATATACAGCAAATCGCCGCCGTGGTTTTCAGACGGGGCATGCCAGAAATGGTTGAAGCCGATGCCCAGCATGTTGGCCAGCGAAGCAAAGCTGGACAGATGGCCACCGAGGTCGCCGTCGAGGCGGTTGGCCTTGACCACCATCGCCATCGCATTCCAGCGCATCCACGAGCGCAGGCGCTCTTCGATTTCCAGGTTGCCGGGGCAAGGCTCGCCCATATGGGCAGGGATGGTGTTAACGTAAGCGGTGTTGCTGGAAAACGGAATCTGGGCGCCGCGACGACGGGCCAGGTCAACCATTCTTTCCATCAGATAATGGGCGCGTTCAGGACCTTCGGTTTCAATAACAGCTTCGAGCGCATCAAGCCACTCTTGGGTTTCTATGACATCTGGATCGTTGGCGGCTTGGGCCAAAACCTGGTCGAGCTGGGCTGACATGCTGAGTCTCCTGAATTTGTGCGCCTGTCCGATTTTGTGTATCGGATTAGCGGGTTGGGTCGCAAGCATCTACGTCACTTTGTAGACGGACGCCAAATTCTAACAGGAGTTTTTTCCATTTCCAAATAGCGATATGACGTTTCATATTATGAAAATATGCTGCATAGCAAGGCAAATTATCGTAAAAATCTCAATCTCAAAAGCAATGTCATTGACTCAAAAGCAAAATATAGACCGTTATTTGTATGGCGCGGCGCAACAATAATTACATATAAACATCATAAAATTGCGACTTATAGCTGATTCGATATAACAACAGCCGTAAATCCAAATAAAAAAGCGCTGGACCAGAGGTGGCCAGCGCATTTTTATTTCCCCAAAAACAGCTTCTGTTTGATGCGATGCCGGATTCCATGGCTTGCAGCAACTTTCTTGAGACAGATGGGCAGGTCCGTCATGTGCTCATCTGCACTCCTGTATTTACATTACCTGGCAACTTTGACAAAGTCGCCCTTCAAGGCAACGCCAGCCATGATTGCTCCTGCGTGGCATTCGAATTCCGTCGCACTTGCATGCTCGACATTATTGTAATTACTCGCAATATTAGTGACAGCGTTCGCGCCTATGCTCTGTGCATGCTTTTGCAAACTCAGCATTGCGGACAGGAACGCCCAGTTGCAGGCTTTTTCATCGGACTTGCCAAAGGCATTGGTCTTCTGGCTGGTTTTGTTGCTACCGAGTTTCTCCAGCACCGCCGGCGCCGGTTGATTGCCGAAATAAAAATGCACGCTGTCGCCTAGTCGGCTTTGCGCATCGTTGTCCGCCATCGCCGCGCCCACCGGCAGCATCACGATCCTGTCTACGGCTTGCGCCGGCAGGGCGGTTAACAGTATTCCTGCGGCAGCCGCCATCATCAACATCAGATTTTTCATTTTTTCCCTTGGTTTTAATGATTAAAAATACCCGGCTGCATGACGGCCAGGCTATGCCGCCTTGCCGCCATTCTTTTTGGAACCGATACGGCTTTCTTTCCCGGCCAGCAGATTGCCGATGTTCTTGGCATGGCGATATATCAGCAAGGCGCTCATCACTACAATCGCCAGCAGGATCATGTCAGGCCCTTCCATCAAGGTGTAGAAGAAAGGCGCAAACACACTCGCTATCAATGCCGCCAGCGAGGAATAACGGAAGGCGTAGGCAATGATCAGCCAGGTGCCGATGGTAGCCAGGCCCAGCCACGGATTGAGGCCTATCAAAATGCCCAGCAAGGTAGCGACGCCCTTGCCGCCGGCGAAGCGGAAAAATACCGGCCACAGGTGCCCCAGGAAAACCGCTACCGCCGCCAGCGCAACGGTGCCGTCGCCAAGGCCGAATTGCGGCCCGTATCTTTGCGTCAGCCACACCGCCAGCCAGCCCTTGAACCCGTCGCCCAGCAGGGTCAGCGCCGCCGCCGGCTTGTTGCCGCTGCGCAGGACGTTGGTGGCGCCGGGATTATTGGAGCCATAGGTGCGCGGATCGCCCAGCCCGAACAGTTTGCTGGTGATGATGCCGAATGAAACCGAACCCATCAGGTAGGCGGCAATCACGAATAACGATGTGTACATGCGTGTCTCTTTCTTTTTATCTTAATCAATGTAGGTTGACGCTCATTCTTCCAGCGCACACCGGACCGCTTGCGCTTGCAGCAGATCGACCACGATCTGCGGCGCCACGCCGATCAGATAGCCGCGCCGGCCACCGTTAATATATATCTTCTGCAAACCCAGGATGCTTTCTTCTATATAGACCGGCAGCTGTTTGCGCGTGGCGAACGGCGAAGTGCCGCCGATCAGGTAGCCGGAATGGCGGTTGGCCACCTCCGGCTTGCACGGCTCGACGGATTTATGGCCGGTTTGCCGCGCCAGGTTCTTGGTCGACACCTTGCGGTCGCCGTGCATCAGGATGATCAGGGGTTTGGCCGCCTCATCCTGCATGACCAGCGTCTTCACCACATGATGTTCATCCACGCCCAGCGCGCGCGCCGATACCGTGGTGCCGCCATGTTCCTCATAGGGATAGGGATGTTCGGAAAAGAGCGCACCGTGCTTGCGCAGGAATTGCGTGGCCGGGGTCTCTGAAATGTGTTTTGTCATACCGGGAATTTGAATGCAGCGCCCGTGTGGAGGCGTCTGCTTGCAAATGATCTTTTCGTAAAACCGATGCAGCGACATCACAGATCGCGGAAGTGACTTGGCCCCTGATCCGCCATCCATTGGGTCAGACTGCCATCATCGTGCTTAAGGCTGCTTCGGCTCTTCGCTCGTAGGTTCGCCCGCCGCAGGCTCGACGCCTTCGTCCGCACCCTCTTCGGCTTCAGTTTCGGAAGAACCTTTCTCCAGCTTGCGCTTCAGCTTTTCTTCCTTCTTTTTTTTCTTTTCCAATTCTTTTTGCCGTTTTTCGTACTGAAAATTCGTTTTTGCCAATTGCGCCCCCTAAATAGACTCTTGAATGATGTACTACAGGATACAGGAGAATAATTGGGAAGATGCAGAATTCAATGGCTCGGGATATTAACAAATCACCTATTTATTATTTCAATATAGCAACTCTTTAAAACCACTTCAACCGCGCGGATGGTGCGCTGCGTGCAAGGCTTTCAGACGCTCCCGCGCCACATGCGTATAAATCTGCGTAGTCGATATGTCGGCATGCCCCAGCAACAGCTGCACCACGCGCAAGTCCGCGCCATGGTTAAGCAGATGGGTGGCGAACGCATGGCGCAAGGTATGCGGCGACAAGGGAGCGTTGATCACCGCCTTGGCGGCGTATTTCTTGATCAGGGTCCAGAACATCTGGCGCGTCATGGCGCCGCCGCGTGCCGTCACGAACAGGGCGTCGTCCATCTGGCCGTTCAGGATCTGGCCGCGCGCGTCTTTCAGATAACGCACGATCCAGCTGCGCGCCTCTTCGCCAAACGGCAGCAAGCGGGTTTTATTGCCCTTGCCGGTGATGCGCAAGACGCCTTCGTTCATGCCGACTTCCAGCGATTTCAGCAACACCAGCTCGGATACCCGCAAGCCGCTGGCATACATCAGCTCCAGCATGGTGCGATCGCGCAAGCCGAGCGGCGTATTGACGTCGGGCGCCGCCAGCAGTGCTTCCACTTGCACTTCCGACAATACCTTGGGAAAGCGCGGCGGCTGCTTGGCCGAGCGCAAATGCAGGCAGGGATCGGTGCTGATACGGTTTTGCCGCAGCGCAAGCAGATAGAAACGCTTCAGCACCGCCAGACGGCGGTTCGACGAGGTGGCCTTGCTGCTGTCGTGTTTAGCCAGGAAATAAGCATTCAGGTCGCCGGCCTGGACTGCAAACAGCGGTTTGCCGTCCGGCTGCTCCTGCAGCCACAGCGCAAACAGCGTCATGTCGCGCCGATAGGCTTCCAGCGAATTCTTGGCAAGGCCGTCTTCCAGCCACAAGCTATCGCAAAACTCGTCGATCGCGGTTTGGTGGTCGGGGTTCAGTGCTGGTCTGGCCTGCAACTCGGCCTTGGATCTTCTCACAGACCGGTCACGCCTTCGTGTTGCAGCAGCCAGCGTTTGACTCGCAGATGAAAGCCGTCTGCGTCATCGTGATGAGAAAAGCCGCCGATGCCGCCGGAAGCGGTCACCCGGTGGCAAGGGATCACCAGCGGAAACCAGTTGGCGCCACAGGCCTGCCCTACCGCGCGCGGCGCGGATTCGATCAGTTTGGCGACCTGGCCGTAGGTGAGGATTTCCCCGCGCGGTATCGCGGCAATCACTTTCCACACCCGGTGCTGGAAAGCGGTGCCCAGCGGCGCCAATGGCAAGTCGAAGCGGAAATCAGGTTGTGCTAAATAACGACACATCTGGTCCGCCACGCGCGCCGACAAGGCATCGCTGGCGTCTTTTTCGTGGAATGAGGGAGGCAGATAAACCAGCTCGCGCAGCAAACCGGCGTCGGTGCGTATACCGATGGCGCCGAATGGCGCGGCGACCACGGCGGTGAAATGCTGGGCGGGAAGCTGGCCGCCGGCTACGCGCTTCAATGGACTATAAGAAATAATATTCATAGCCACAGCATAAAATAAAAAAGGCGCATCTGTCGATGCGCCTCAAATTACTCCGTGTGCAATCCCGGCTGTTTATACAGCTTCATTTGGACTGCACGGTCTCCTCAGTATCCCCGGTATCAATACCGTTCTTATGCACCACCACCTGTAACTCTGTGATTCAAGCGCGTTGCCGCTTTCTTCTGCTGCTTAAAAATCTGAATCCTGTGCTGCATCAACTGTGCCGCATACAACTACTGCAAAGCGAAAATCTGGAATCCGGTCCGATCACTGCAAGCGTTTATTTTTGTCTTGCAATGTCAAATTGTGGTCGCACTGTAACAGGTGTTACCCGGATTTAACAAATAATTTATATGAATCATTTTGGCTAAACAACATAGGCTTAGACTAAACCCTTATCAAACCGGTCAGGTTAATTTCCACACGGAAATTAATGACAGCGCAACCATTGGACATTCAGCCATAACATCAAGTCTACCCCGTCGCCAGACTGCTTTCTTACAATATCCGCCACTCCATGCATATCGTCAACCTGTTGCCGCTACCGTATTAAACGGCCGACGTCACGCCATGTTGCTGCAAGGCCCAAGCCACATGTTCCCGCACCAGTTCTGACGGATCCTCGCCGCGCGCCTGCAGAGCTGCAATAATTTCAGGCGTGCTGACGCCAGCCGCGGCAGCATTGCCGAGCCCGACCGCCATATTGCGCAACCAGCGCTGATGGCCGATGCGGCGGATCGGGCTGCCCTCCATGCGGCTGTTGAACTGTTCCTCGGTCCAGCCGAACAATTCCACCAGCGTGGCCTGGTCAAGACCGTTGCGCACATCGAAATCGCCCAGTGTCGACGGCTGCGCAAATTTATTCCAGGGACAAAACAGCTGGCAATCGTCGCAGCCGTAAACCCGGTTGCCGATCAGCGGTCGCAGTTCAAGCGGAATGCTGCCTTTCAGCTCGATCGTCAGGTAGGAGATGCAACGGCGCGCGTCCAGCTTGTAGGGGCCGATAATCGCCTGGGTCGGACAGACATCGATGCAGGCGCTGCATTGGCCGCAATGGGAACTCGTGGCCTCATCGACCGGTAGCGGCAAGTCGGTCAGGATTTCGCCAAGAAAAAAGAATGAACCGGCTTCGCGATTCAGCAGCAAGGTATGTTTGCCGCGCCAGCCGAGACCGGCTTTCTGCGCCAGCGCCACTTCCATCACCGGCGCCGAATCGGTAAACACCCGATAGCCGAACTCGCCGATTTCGTCCTTGATGCGGTCCGCCAGCTGTTGCAACCGCGAACGGATGACCTTGTGATAGTCGCGGCCGCGGGCATACAACGATATGGTCGCCGTGCCGGCAGCGGCGGGCGCCAGCCGGGCCTGCTCAAGCGGCCGCCATAGGTCCGGCGCATCCTGGAATGCGCGCGGCAGGTAATCCATGCGTACCGCAATCGCCCGGATCGTCCCCGGCACCAATTCGGCAGGCCGGGCGCGCTTCATTCCGTGCGCTGCCATATAATCCATCTCACCGTGATAGCCGAGCGCCAGCCACGCCTGGAATCCGGCCTCTTGCTGGGCCAGGTCGACGTCGCTGATACGGATATCGGCAAAACCGAGTTCGCGCCCCCACGCCTTGATGGCAGTGGCGAGCGCCGCCAGATCGGGATCCGGCGGGGTTTTGTGCGCATTTTGCTGCGTATTTTTCTGCATAAGATGCTGCTGTGTTGCTGCCATGGCTGGTGCGATTCAAAAAAGACACGAATGAATTTACTATAGAGGACTATGTTACGCGATGCCGCATTTTACAACCCGCCTGCACGATGAAGCCGGCACCAATGCCCTGGGCGCTGCCTTGGCCCGCGCTTTGTTGCCCGGATTGGCGATCCATTTGCATGGCGATCTCGGCGCCGGCAAGACCGCGCTGACGCGTGCCTTGCTGCACGCCGCCGGTTACCAGGGCCATGTAAAAAGTCCGACTTACACGTTAGTGGAACCTTATTCCATCCTGATAGACAAACAGAGCGTCGAAGTGATGCACTTCGACCTCTATCGGATGGCCAGTCCGGATGAATTCCTGGAAGCCGGTTTTCGCGAATACTTCAACCAAAGCACCATCTGCATCGTCGAATGGCCGGAAAAAGCTGCCGCAGCGTTGCCGCCACCCGACATCAGTATATTACTCAGCGTTTCCAGTGTTTCCGGCAAGGGACGTGATGTAGAATTGCAGGCGTTATCTGATAAGGGTAGTCAATGTCTCGCTCGACTGAAATTTGCACCAAACCTCTAAAATCGAAGACCCGCCGCACCGTGCTGAAGGCGGGCGGAACCCTGCTCTTTTCAGTACTGGTGCCGACATTGGCGCACGCCGCGCAAATTGTCGCGGTACGGGTCTGGCCCGCAGATGACTACACCCGCGTCACGCTGGAAAACGATTCCGACCTGAAAACCAGCCATTTCGTGGTGCAGAACCCGGATCGCATGGTGGTCGACATCGAAGGCATCGAACTCAATTCGACCCTGAAGGAACTGGTCGCCAAGATCCAGCCTAACGATCCCTATATCAAGCAAGTCCGCGTCGGCCAGAACCGCCCGGGCGTGGTGCGGCTGGTGTTCGACCTCAAGGAAGAAGTCAAACCTCAGGTGTTCACCCTGCCGCCGGTGGCCGGCTACCAGCACCGGCTGGTGTTCGACCTGTACCCGGTCAACCCGCCTGACCCGATCGCGATGATGATCGAAAAAGGCGAATGGCCATCCTCCAATCCGGGCGAAGTCGCACCGCCGGTAGCGCAAACCAAGCCGGATCCGAAGCCGACGCCGCCATTGCAGCCGCAACCGGACCAGCCGCAAATTGCCCGCATCGACCCCAAGCCGGACCGCACTTCCAACCTGACGCGCATGATCACCATCGCGCTCGACCCAGGCCATGGCGGCGAAGACCCGGGCGCCACCGGCAGCGGCGGCAATCACGAAAAACACGTGGTGCTGTCGATCGCCAAGCGCCTCAAGGCCAGGATCGAACAACAGCCAAACATGCGCGTGATGCTGACGCGCGATGCCGATTTCTTCGTGCCGCTCGGCGTGCGCGTGCAAAAAGCCCGCAAGGTACAAGCCGACCTGTTCGTCTCGATCCATGCCGATGCTTTCGTGACGCCATCCGCGCGCGGCTCGTCAGTGTTCGCCCTGTCGGAAAAAGGCGCCAGCTCGACCGCTGCGCGCTGGCTCGCCAACAAGGAAAACTCGGCCGACATGATCGGCGGCATCAACATCAAGAGTCATGACCGCCAGCTGGCCAGTGTGCTGCTGGATTTGTCGACCACGGCGCAAATCAACGACAGCATGAAACTGGGCGGCGCGGTACTGGGCGAAATCGGCGGCATCAACAAACTGCACAAGGGCTCGGTCGAACAAGCCGGCTTTGCGGTGCTGAAGGCGCCGGACATTCCGAGCATCCTGATCGAAACCGCCTTCATTTCCAATCCGGAAGAAGAAGCCAAGCTGACCGACAATGCGTACCAGGACCAGATGGCGGATGCGATCCTGAAAGGCATCAAGAAATACTTTGCCCACAATCCGCCGCTGGCAAGGAATGTTCTGACCTGAGGTACTGGCCTCAAGGCTGAAACAGGCATGGCATTAAAACAATAAGGGCCGGCTGCAAGATACGCAGCCGGCCCTTATTTCATTCGGCGGTACAGCCAGTCGTCCGACTCAAGCGCCGCGCATTTTCTTGTAGAACTTCCACAGGCCGCCCAGCGCCACCGGCACGATCGCTGCGCCGACCCCGATCAGGACGATCGTGTTCAGGTGATCGCGGATGACAGGGATATTGCCGAAGAAATAGCCGGCCGACACCAGGCCGATCACCCAGATGAGTGCGCCGGTAATATTAAAGAATTGGAACTTGGAAAAAGTCATTTCCGAGACACCCGCCACAAACGGCGCGAAAGTGCGCACGATCGGTACGAAACGCGACAGGATAATCGTCTTGCCGCCGTGGTGCTCGTAAAACGCATGGGTCTTTTGCAGGGCCGTCTTGTCCAGCCAGCGATAATCGTGGGTGTAGACTTTATGCCCGATCAGGCTGCCGATCCAGTAATTCAGTGTATTGCCGGTAGTCGCCGCAATGATCAGCAACCCCATCAGCAGCCAGATATTCATTTCGCCGGTCGCGCAAAACGCGCCGCCGATGAACAGCAAGGTATCGCCGGGCAAAAACGGCAATACCACCAGGCCGGTCTCGCAAAAGACGATCAGGAACAGCACCATGTACACCAAAGTGCCATATTCCCGAATCAGGAACCCCAGGGATTTATCGACATGCAGGATGATGTCGACGAATTGCATAAAGTCCATAAACCTAGATTCCTCAGTTGACCGCTAATTTATATATAGAAAGTCTTATGCACACTGACTTTCTTTTGTTGAATAAAGTTCACTACATCGGGTGAAAGTGCTACCGGCTCGCGCCTGTCTCAGCGAGGAACCGCGGCTGATTATTCCTAGGGTAGCGCCGGAATAATACACTACCGCGGACGGCAAAATGCCGGATTCGGCAATTGTTTACCCCGCAACCGCCATGGTGATGGCTGATGCTGGCTAGGCAAGCAGCTAGCGAGTACGGGGGCTCGACCGGTCCGGCTTCGGTATAATCGCTGCATGAATGCACCGCTCTCCCCCATCCGCTCCATCCAGCAGCTACCCGACAACCTGATTTCGCAAATTGCGGCAGGCGAGGTGGTCGAACGGCCATCCGCCGTGGTCAAGGAATTGCTGGAAAACGCCCTTGACGCCGGCGCCAGCCAGATCACGGTCCGGCTCGAACAAGGCGGCGTCAAGCGCATCGCCATCACCGACAACGGCCGCGGCATCACGCCGGAACAATTGCCGCTGGCGCTGGCGCGTCACGCCACATCCAAGATCGCCTCGCTGCACGATCTGGAAAACGTCGCCACGCTGGGCTTTCGCGGCGAAGCGCTGGCCTCGATCGCCTCGGTGTCGCAACTGACCCTGACTTCGCGCACCGCGGATGCCGCGCACGCGTCGGAAATCGATGGCGGCACGCTGGCAGTCACACCATCTTCCGGCGCGCAAGGCACCACCGTCGATGTCCAGGATTTATATTTCAATACGCCGGCCAGGCGCAAGTTTCTCAAATCCGACCAGACCGAGTTCGGCCATTGCGCCGAAGTGGTCAGGCGCATTGCGCTGGCGCGGCCGGATGTATCCTTTTCGCTGACCCACAACGGCAAGACCGTCGACCACTGGATCGTCACCGAAATGGCCAAGCGCAGCGCCGGCATCCTCGGCCACGAATTCGCCAACGCCCGCCTGGCGCTGGACGAAGCCGCCGGCCCGCTGCGCCTGCACGGCTTCGTCGGCTTGCCGACCGCCTCCAAGGCGCGCGCCGATGCACAATACTTCTACGTCAACGGCCGCTTCGTGCGCGACAAGCTGCTGGTGCACGCCGTGCGCGCCGCCTACCAGGACGTGCTGCACGGCGACCGCTACCCCTCCTATGTATTAGGCCTGGACCTCGATCCGGCGCTGGTCGACGTCAATGTGCACCCGTCGAAAATCGAAGTGCGCTTCCGCGACAGCCGCGCGGTTCACCAATTCGTGTTCCACGCCGTCAGCCGCGCACTGGCGCAAACTTCCGCCACCTCGTTTGGCGCGACGCCTGCGCCGCTGGCATCGCCCAGCAGCGCCATGCCGTGGATCCGCGGCTCGCAAGAGCATCTGCAAGCGATCCTGCAACCCGGCGCGCAGCTACCGCCTCAAGTGCCGCAGCAACAAACCTCGTTCGGCCCGCAATTCGCCCCGAGCGCACACGGCATCGCGCAAACCACCGCCAATTACGGCGCCTTGTTTACGGATAATCCCCGCCCTGCCCGCGGCGCGCCGAGCTACCAGGCGATCCCGCAAGCCGACAACCAGACCTTGCCCAGCGATGATTTCCCGCTCGGCTTCGCCCTGGCCCAGCTACACGGCATCTACATCCTGGCACAAAACACCAAGGGCCTGGTGCTGGTCGACATGCACGCCGCCCACGAGCGCATCCTGTACGAACAGCTCAAAGGCGCGCTAGATGAAGACGCGATGCAAGTGCAGCCGCTGCTGATCCCGGTGACCTTCTTTGCCGATGCAGTGGAAGTCGGCACCGCCGAAGAAAACCAGGAAACCTTGCACGCGCTAGGCTTCGACATCGCCGCCATCTCGCCCACCACGCTGGCGGTGCGCTCGGTGCCGGCCTTGCTGAAGAACGCCGATGCGCAAACGCTGGCGCGCGATGTCTTGCGCGACGTGCGCGAATTCGGCGGCTCACGGGTGCTGGTGGAACGCCGCAATGAACTGCTCGGCACGCTGGCCTGCCACACCGCGGTGCGCGCCAACCGCAGCCTGACCGCACCGGAAATGAATGCCCTGCTGCGCCAGATGGAAGCCACCGAACGCGCCGACCAGTGCAATCACGGCCGCCCGACCTGGAGCCAGCTGGCGCTGTCCGACCTGGATAAACTCTTCTTGCGCGGCCAATAGCCGTCCGGAAAACGCGGAACATTCGCAGAAAAAAGCAGCATGCCATCACCTTCAGCAAGACCCGGAAATAAACCGCTGGTAGTCGCCATCATGGGCCCCACCGCGTCCGGAAAAACCGCATCCGCACTGGAAATCGCCCGCCACATTCCGTCCGAAATCATCTCGGTCGATTCAGCGCTGGTATACCGCGGCATGGACATCGGCACCGCCAAGCCCAGCCGCGTAGAACTGGACGCCGTGCCGCACCACCTGATCGACATCATGGAGCCGACGCAATCCTATTCGGCCATGCAATTCCGCGACGACGCCTTGCGCCTGTTCGCAGAAATCCATGCGCGCGGCAAGCAAGTGCTGATGGTCGGCGGCACCATGCTGTATTTCAAAGCCCTGCGCGACGGCCTCGACGCCCTGCCGCAAGCCGACCCGGCGCTGCGCGCCCGACTGGACGCCGAAGCCGCCGTGATCGGCGTACCCGGCATGCACACCAAACTGGCGCTGCTTGACCCGGTTACCGCAGAACGCCTCAAACCCAACGACAGCCAACGCATCCAGCGCGCCCTGGAAATCATCGAACTGAGCGGCCAGACCATGTCCTCGCTACTGACCAACCAGCCGGCGCCGGAACTGCCGTTCGATACACTGCCGATCGCCCTCGAACCATCCGACCGCAGCGTATTGCACGGCCGGATCGCCCAGCGCTTCGACCTCATGCTGGATCCAGAGAGCGGCGGCTTAATCAAGGAAGTCGAAACCCTGCGCGCCCGTGGCGACCTGCACCTCGGCCTGCCATCGATGCGCTGCGTCGGCTACCGGCAAACCTGGGAATATCTGGACGGCCAGTACGGCTACCAGGAATTACGCGAAAAAAGCATCGCCGCCACCCGCCAGCTCGCCAAACGCCAGCTGACCTGGCTGCGCGCCATGCCCGACCGGATCGTGATTGACTGCATCGGCGATCATGTTGTGGATACCGTACTGGCAACAGTCACAAATGCCTTGAAACGCCCATAACACGCCTTAATTGCCGTTTCACAGCACCAGAAGCCTGTTTTTCTTGACAGCATTTGAAGAAATGCGTCATAATTTAGGGCTTCATTGGTGATATAGCTCAGTTGGTTAGAGCACAGCACTCATAATGCTGGGGTCGGTGGTTCAAGTCCACCTATCACCACCA
>NZ_JBDTCG010000081.1:0-46390 GCF_039923675.1 Collimonas sp. | reverse complement strand
CCAGAGCTCATCATTGAGCAGCAATCGGGGCATGGCAAACTCGTCTTGGATCGGTGTGAGAACCTTAACAATGCGAGTTTGCCTTCCTTTTTCAAGGGCTTAGCGCCAAACGTCAACAGACCCTAGGGACATAGCATGCGCGGCTCATCCTGAACTTGCCAATGCGATAAAAGAATTTCAATTCCGTGATCTGCGCGCTAAGGCGGGTACAGATCAAGAGGAAATTGACGGGCTTTGGGCGGCACAGATCAGCTAGGACATGCAAGCGCGACGATGACAGCTCACTATGTTCGACACCGCCGAGGCAAGCTAGTCAAACCAACAAAATGACTTTTTGCGGAACAAGTACCCTTTTGCGGAACAAAAGAAAAAGGCCCACATCTCTGCGGGCCTTTTAGATATTGTTGCTAGCTGCAGGACTTGAACCCGCCCCCTGATTACAAGTCAGTTGAACGGCTGCAAGCGTATCCGCTCCACCGTCGCCTTTTCTACCGCGGCGCGCGAATACAGCAACGGGAAATATTCCCCCTTCAGCCACTTGTCGGCCAGATCGCGATAATGCGGACTGTCCGGATCGCCCGATTGCCCTGGTGAATTGACGGCCCGCGAATTGTCCCAATTGCCGACGTCGACCACTACCCGGAACGAAGGGCCGTTGGTTTGCTGGAAATCGCTGCTGCGGTACGTTGATTGGTTGGGTGAATAGGCGCCGCCGTGGGTGGACATCGGTCCGACATTCAGCTTTGCCCGCGTAGTCCCATCCACCGCGGCTGCCAGCGGATGCTCCATCAGGTTGTGATGCAGCTTGCCCCACTGCCACTGGACTGTATCGCTGCCCTGCAGTTTTTCCATTTCAGCATAGGCTGCCGCCAGGCTGGCCAGTAAAACCTGATTACGTTTTTGTACTGCATCCTGGCCGAAGCGCGCTTGCGGCTGTTCCAGGGTATCCAGTAGCACCGCGGTATCCGGCGCGCCCATGGCATCCGCGGCCGCGGGACTTAGCACGGCCGCCTTGAAGTCCTTACCCAGATGCCGCGACAGCCAGACCTCGAACAAGGCGGCCTGGGCCGAATCGGCGCGTTCTATGGCGTCCCAGCCGGCCAACAGATTCAAGGCTGCCTGCGTCTGCGCATCGCCGGACGATAACGGCTTCAGCAACGCCATCAGACGCCGCGCCGGAATCGACAAATCGTCGTTTTGCAAACGCATGGAATCTTCCAGCGAGACTTTTTCCAGCGCCGACAGCACTTCGTTGATGCGGGTGAAACGTGAATTGTTGGTCCACTCGAAGCCCAGCTTGCGCTCACGATACGGATAATCGGACGGCAGGTTCATCTGGTTGGCCGAGGTGAACCAACCCTGCTTTGGATTGTAGCTGGAGGGCAGCTGGTCACCGGACCAGAAGCCGGCCCATTCATAGCGGCCGTCTCCCGGCACCGGCAGCAAGCCGTCCCAGTTGGGCCGGATCGGCGCCAGCCCGCCCGGTACCCAGCCGATATTGCCCTTGGTGTCGGCATATACCTGGTTTTCAGTCGGCGCGCCCCAATGCAGCAAGGAATGCTTGAACTGGGCGAAGGTCTTGGCGCGCATGTAATCGATGCTGCCGAAATAAGGCGACATGCCGGGTTCCAGCCAGCCGGAGCGCACCGCGAAAGCGCGATTTTTCCCCGGCTCGACAAAGATGACCGGACCATGCCGGCTGAAAGTCAGGTCGACGCTGACAGCCTCACCGCCTTTGACCTGGATCTGCTCCTTGATGATCTTGAACGGCTCCCACCTGCCCTGGTATTTGTACTGGTCCTCATGCTCGGGATTAAGCTGATAGACGTATAAATCTTCCTGATCGATATTGAAAATCGTCAGGCCGAAAGCAACGCTGCCGTTATGGCCGATCGAAATCCCCGGCAGCGCCGGCTCGCCGGCACCGATCACATCCAGTCCCGGCGCATTGATATGGGCGATGTAACGCAAGGATGGCGTCGAATAGGCGCGATGCGGATCGTTGGCCATGATGGCGCGGCCGGTGGCGGATTTTGAAGGCGCAATCACCCAGTTATTGCTACCCTCGGCGACGTCTTCCGGATTCTCCGCCGCAGCGATCACCATGGCGTCTGTATTACCTTGCGCCGCTTGCAGGCTGTCTTTGGTGATCCTCACACCTTGCGTCGCCAGCTGGAAAATTTTCAGCAGGTCTTTCGGCAAACAGGGGTCAAGCCCCTCCGGCAGCGTGGTTTGCCACTGCGGCGTCAGGCCGACGCGGATTTCATCGGACTTGAGATCGGCTTTGCAGGCGACATTGGCACGCGCCACTTCGCTGTCCAGGTTGCGCGTCAGGCCATGGCTGCGGATGCGCACCACATCTTCCGCCAGCCATTTGGCCGGGGCATAACCGAGCCGCTTGAATTCGAACGGCAGTTTATCCGGATGGGCGTTGACATAGGCGACATAGGCATTGATGCCCGCCACAAAAGCGCTCGCCACCTGCTCTGCATGCGGACCGTAGGACTGCCATTCGCGCTGCATGTCGCCGCGATACAGGAACAGCCGGGTGGCGCGGTCTTGCTGCACATAGGCTGGACCAAACACCTGCGCCAGCTGGCCGAGGCCGCGGCGACGCCACAAATCGATCTGGAACAGGCGGTCGCGGGCAGCGTTGAAGCCTTGCACAAAAAAAACGTCGTCCTGATTCGCAGCGTATATATGTGGTACGCCCCATTGGTCGATTAAAATTTCTGCGGGCTGCTTCAGGCCCGCAATCTGATATGTCTGCGTGACCGCAGGCGTATTGGCAGGCTCTTTGGCGTGGCCGGTAGCGGCAGTCAACAACGTCAGCGATGCCAGCAATCCGGCGGCATAGGGATAAAATAGTGATCGTTGCATAAGCGGCCGTCTCTTTTTATAATTATTTATAAAATAACCACTGACACGGCAGCGCACCCTTGCCGCCGCTGGCTTATCCTGTCAGCGCAACCAGGTTATCGACTTCGATCTTGGCAAATTCGACGCTGCTGTCGTAGGCGGTATCCTGGGTGCTATGCGCGCTTTCGGTATTGGTGCGGCTGGAAACGCTGGCGCCGGCTTTCAATATCTGGTAGCCGTCATGCCACAGATCATCGTGGCCCTGCACCGGTTTCGGCACAATAACATAGCCACGGTATTCGACGTTTTGGCTGCTTTGCTCGCTCATCTAATCACCTCGCTGCTAGTAAGGCTTAATCCTAGCATGAGTGCGAAATGCGCACATTGCTGAAAAATCGTGTACCTTGAACCTATTGCTGAGGTACGCGTCATACCTGATTATCAGTCAAAACCAAATGGAGAGATTGATCATGCACTTAGGTCGCGAAGAAAACACAAAATCTGCGCATTGGAAAATCGCCGATCTGGATTTTTCAAAAATCAATATCGCGCAAGTCCGGTCCGATGAAAACCTTTTCTACCTGGTCACTTGTGCTTCGTTTGTCGAGAGCGGTTCCGATCTTTATACGCAGAATCTGGTGGATTATTACGGCGATGAGCCGGAAATTTCCAACTGGCTGCGTGAGCAATGGGAAGTCGAGGAATTGCAGCACGGCCAGGCGCTACGCGCCTATGTCGAACACATCTGGCCTGAATTCGACTGGTCTGCCGCCTACGCCAACTTCCTGGAAGAGTATTCGGGTTACTGCAAAGTAGAATTGCTGGAGCCCAGCAAAGGCCTGGAAATGGTGGCCCGCTGCGTGGTGGAAGCCGGTACGGCAACCTTCTATAGCGCGCTGTCGCGCAGCACCGACGAACCGGTGCTAAAGGACCTGGCCTCGCGCATCTCCAAGGATGAAGTAAATCACTACAAGCATTTTTTCCGCTATTTCCGCCGTTTCCGGAAAAACGAAGGCTTGCGCCGTCACCGCATCTTCGGCGCCTTGCGCCGGCGCACGATGGAAATGAAAAACGAAGATGCCGCTTGCGCCTTGCGCCACGTACTCAGCACCAGGGCGCCGTCGCACGCCAATGACCAGGCCATGCTGCAGCGGATCCACAGCCAGATGAACATCACCATCCGCAGCCATCTGTCGCCAGACATGACCATCAAGATGATCATGCGGCCGCTTGATTTGCCGCCTGCGATACAGACCATGGTGGCGTATCCCGTGACGCAGATCATGAACAAGTTGTTCCTGCGTTAGCGCCGGCTATCGCCTCTCGGCGCGCCACTATAATCGATAAAACCGCTGTGCATTCCCACCCATGATCTGTTGTTGCTGAGCGGCGCCAAGGTGCGCCAGCAACGCCTTGGTAGTGTCCAGCCAGCGGCCATAATCGGCAGCCAGATTAACTACCGGCCAGTCACTGCCCCAGATCACGCGCTCTGCCCCGAAGACATCCAGCACGTGTGCAGCATAAGGCTGCAACTGGGCGATTTTCCACTCCGAAGCAGCCTCCGTCACCAGCCCGGATAGCTTGCAATACACCTGCGGCAGGTCTGCCAGCTGGCTGATATGCGTGCGCCAAGGTTCCAATTGGGCGCTGGCGATCTGCGGCTTGGCGGCGTGATCGATAACGATCGGCAGATCCGGATAGCGCCTGGCAAACTCCAGCAGAGCCGGCAAATGACGCGGCAAGATCAGCGCATCCAGGCTTAGCCGATGCCGCTGCATGGCGCCGATTGCCGGCGCCAGCAGCGGATCGGCGATCCAGTCGTCAGCCAGATCCTGCAGCATCGGCCGCAGGCCGCGCATTTTCGGATGGCTCGCCAGCAGCCCGATCTGCTGCTCGGCATGCGCCGCTTTCAAGTCGCACCAGCCGACTACCGCATGGATAAATGCGTTCTTCTCCGCCAAGCTAAGCATGAACAGGGTATCGCTCATGCTCGGCAAGGACTGCACCAGCACGCTGCCGGTTATGCCGTGCTGTTGCAGCAACGGCGCCAGTTCAGCCGGCAGGAAATCGCGATGGATCTGTGCCAGTTCCGCCGGCGGCCATTGCCCTGCCCGGTTGGCCAGCAACCAGAAATGCTGATGCGCGTCGATGCGCATGGCAGCGCCGACGCTGGAATCAATAGCCATCGATAACCTTCATGAAATCTTTCACAAGCCGGATATTCCGACCAGATTCGACTGAACTGACATGACCAATAGAATTGGCAAGCCGGCCAGCAAACTTCACTGCCGGATAAAAATTTACTGGAATTAATACGAACACAGCAATAGGTCCATTGGCTGGACCAATATTAACATGCGAGATTTTGACGAGGCAAATGAAAAATACCGGGAATCCCGACGTATCGCCAGCCTATCGAGACACTTGCCCTGCCGCGGGATTTACGGACTTATAATTCGCCTCATCGCGCAGCAAGATCAATGCGGCATCCCCGACGGAAATGAATATGCGAATTTTGCTGGTAGAAGACAACAGGCCACTGTCCGAATGGCTGGCGCTTATCCTGCACCGTAACAAATACACCGTCGATTGCGTCTACAACGGCGCTGACGCCGACCATCTGCTGCTGACTCAGCAATATGAGCTGGTGATACTCGACCTGTCCCTGCCCAAGCTGCAAGGCGGCGATGTGCTTAAGCGGCTACGCGCACGCCACAACAATGTCCCGGTGCTGATCCTGACCGCCAACAACTCGGTCGAAGGCCGCATCGGCAGTCTCGACAGCGGCGCCGACGACTATATGGCCAAGCCGTTCGACGTGCACGAACTGGAAGCCCGTATCCGGGCGCTGCTGCGGCGCGCCAACCAGCAAAAGAACCCGATCCTGCAATGCGGCTCGCTCAGCTATGACAGCAACAGCCTGATCTTTTCGATCGACGGCACCGCGCTCACCCTGACCCGGCGCGAGCATGCGGTGCTGGAAACGCTCATCATGAAAATGGGCAAGACCGTCAGCAAGCAGGCGCTGGCGGACAGTTTGTACGCCATGGACGAAGAGGTGTCGCAAGACGCCATCGAAGTCTACATTCATCGTATCCGCAAGAAACTCGAGCACGGCGACGCCGCCATCATCACCTTGCGCGGACTGGGCTATCTGCTGCAGCACCAGCATGTGGTTTAACAGCCTGCGCACCCAGCTGCTGCTGTGGCTGCTGGTGCCACTGATGCTGTTCGTCGGCTTCAACACCTGGGTTACCTACAACAATGCGACCGACATGGCGACCGTGGTGCACGACCGCATGCTGCTTGGCTCGGCGCGCATCATCGCTGAGCAGATACGCTATGAAGACGAGATCTTGCAGGTGACGATTCCGCCGGCGGCATTGGAGCTGTTCCAGTCCGATTCGCATGATCTGATCTATTACCGCGTGGTGACGGCGCATGGCGTACTGCTGGCAGGGCAGCCCGATTTGCCGGCTCCCCCGAAATTCAGCCACAACGAGGAAGCCATCTATTTCAACGCGACGTTTCGCGATGAGCCGGTGCGTATCGTCGCTTTTTTTCAACAAGTGGTAGGCAATCCGGAGCGCGTTCCGGTCATGATCGAAGTCGCGCAAACCCAGCACTCCTACAAGACGCTGTCAGACCGCATGTGGGAACACACCGTGCAGCAGCAACTGGCGATATTGCTGCTGGTGGGGTTGCTGCTGTTGCTAGGCTTGCGGCATGGACTGGCGCCGATGATGCGTCTGCGCGACCGCGTCCAGCGTCGCAAGCCGGGTGTGCTGGAAGAGCTTGACGCCGCACCGGTGCCTTCTGAACTGGTGCCGCTGGTGCACGCCATCAACGACTACGTACAGCGCCTGGACGACCACATGTCGGCCCAGGGCCGTTTCATCGCCAATGCCTCGCACCAGCTGCGCACGCCGCTGACGATACTCAACACCCAGGTTCACTACGGCCTGCGCAGCACCGACAGCGAAGGCAAGGATGCGGCGCTGCGCGCGATCAACAAAGGCATACAGCATGGCATCCGGCTGGTGAACCAGCTGCTGACCTTGTCCAACGCCGAAACCGGCATCGGCCGCCCCTTGCGCCAAAGCGATGTCAATCTGATTGAGGTGGTGCAAAGAGTGATCGAAGAACTGGCGACAATAGCGCAGAGCAAGGACATCGACCTCGGCTTCGAATTCCGCGACAACCCGATCATGATCCGTGCGACCCCGTCCATGCTGGAGGAACTGGTAGCCAACCTGCTCGACAA
Organism: Collimonas sp.; assembly: GCF_039923675.1. GTDB lineage: Bacteria > Pseudomonadota > Gammaproteobacteria > Burkholderiales > Burkholderiaceae_D > Collimonas. The sequence continues at coordinate 39,267 of NZ_JBDTCG010000081.1, read as the reverse complement.
CGCACTGCGCTATACGCCGGCCGGTGGCATAGTGACCGTCTCCGTCAGCCATGATGAAACCGGCGCGCTGCTGCTAGTGGAAGACAACGGCCCCGGCATTCCCGAGAACGAACGCGAACATGTTTTCGAACGTTTCTTTCGCCTGCAGGAGGACCGTTCCGACGGCAGCGGCCTGGGCCTGGCCATCGTGCGCGAAATCGCCACCGCCAGCAACGCCGGCGTCGTTTTGTCGACCGCGCCTGGCGGCAGCGGACTGCTGGTCAGCGTCAGCTTTCCGCCTCCGGCAAGGCAGCCCGCCAGCGATATCGACGGCGGCCCGGCAAGCTAGCCGGTAGTCGGCTCGCAGAAAAATGCTGCTTTCCTGACGAAAACTTACTGCCGGCTTTCAATTCCAGGATTTATTTCACGCCTGCTGTGGCGCAAATTCCACACGCCTAGCACCGTCATTTCGCCTCCTGAAAGCAGTTAGTAAGCTTGCGAATTTTATAGTCTGCGAACCGATCCCCGAGATCGGGAAATTCAACTATAAATATCTGGAGACAACAATGAAAAAATCGCTGCTAGCGCTGGCCGCTCTTGCGACCCTGGGATCCGTAAACGCCGCATACGCACAATCCAATGTCACCATCTACGGCTTGATCGACGCCACCATCAGCACAGTCAACCATGCGGACAGCAACGGCGATCGCCTGACCGGCATTCCGGTCGCCTGGTTCAGTGGCAATCGCATCGGCTTCCGCGGTGCGGAAGACCTCGGCGGCGGACTCAAGGCCATTTTCAAACTGGAAGCAGAGTTCGTAGTGGGCACCGGCGAAATGGATACGCCTGGCGTGCTGTTTAACCGCGACGCCTGGGTCGGCTTGCAAGACGCAACATTCGGCCAGGTCACACTGGGCCGTCAGAACACTCTGGCGCGCGATTTCTCCCAGATCTACGGCGACGCCTACGGTTCCAAGCTAGGCCTGGAAGAAGGCGGCTACACCAACAACAACAATTTCAAGCAATTGATTTTCTACTCCGGCAGTGCCACCGGCACCCGCTACGACAACGGTCTGGTGTGGAAGAAAGTGTTCAGCAACGGCGTGGTGGCCGGCCTCGGCTACCAGTTCGGCGAAACCGCTGGCGCCTTCAAGCGCAACACCACCAAATCCGCCGCCATCGGCTATAACGGCTCCACCTTTCTCGTCTCCGGTTTCATCAATGAAGCGGACGTCGGCAATGGCATCTCCACTAGCACGGAGAAGCATAAATCCTATTCCGTCGGTGGCAGCTATCTGTTCGATCTGGTGCGCCTGAATGCCGGCTATTTCCACTACACGGCAGAGCAAGGCGCGCTCGGCCAGCGTAAAGACGACGCTTACACGGTATCGGCCAAGTTCACGCCACAGGGTTCCTTCGACTACGAAGTCGGCTATCAGGTCATGAAGGCCCAGAACGCTGCCTACAATGCGGCGGGCACCAGCACCCTGAACGCCTACTCCGACGCCAGCGCATCAACCGCAACCGGCAACGGCAAGAAAAAGACCCTGTATGCGTCGAGCTTCTACCATCTGTCGAAACGGACTGAATTGTATGTCGCTGCCGACTATATGAAACTTGATGACGGCTATCGCGTCGGATCGGCCAACGGCTTCAAGAACCAGACTGAATTTGCGGTGGGCATGCGCACACGCTTCTGATCCTGCTTTTTCGTTAGACCGCGGTAAAGCTTAAAGCTGGCAGCGACTTCGGTCCTGCCGGCTTTCTTATTTGTGCGACGCCGTAACAGTGTCAATTCCAATTTTCCATACGGAACTATCCACTCAGCCAGCGCTAAGTCTTTGCAACTATCCTGTCATCAGCGGGTCTAAAACGACCAATTTGACGGCTGTACGCAACCGTATATCGATAGTGACTCAAGCTTAAAGGCCCCATGGAAGAATTCAATCAATCGCTGTTTCTGTTGATCAACGCAAGCACACATCCCGATCCCATCGTACTCAACGCGGCCATGGTCGCCGCCGAATGGCTGATTTACCTGATACCGGTTACATTGCTGGCCGGCTGGCTGCGTGGTTCGGAAGCCACCCGCAAGCTGATGCTGGAAGCGGTCGTCGCAGGGGTCCTCGGTTTGTCGATCAGCATGCTGTGCGGCATGCTGTGGCAACATCCGCGGCCTTTCACCATCGGTCTCGGCACCAACTTTCTGGCGCACAGCCCGGACTCCTCGTTTCCCAGCGATCACCTGACTTTGCAATGGAGCATCGCCTTCAGTTTTCTCATGCAGAAACGCTTGCGGACCCTCGGCCTGGTGTATGGCCTGCTCGGCTTGCCGATGGCGTGGGCGCGGATGTATCTGGGCGTCCACTATCCGTTCGACATGGCGGGCGCCGCCGTGGTCGCCGCAGTTAGCGCAGGCATCTGCCATCGCTACGCCGCGTGCTACGTCAGCCATTTGTTCCGATATGCATCGACCATCTACACCTATTTGTTTGCGCCGCTGATCCGGCGCGGCTGGATGATCAAGTAAGCCGGTTCAGACAACGCCCTGTTCTCGCAGCAAGGCGATCTGCTCCGGAGTCTTGCCGATGGTTGCCAGTATTTCCGCCGTATGCTGGCCCAGTTCCGGGCCGACCCAGTTAGTCTGTCCCGGTGTCGCCGAAAGCTTGGGGACGATGCCCGGCAAGTCGATCGGCTGGCCGTCCGGCAACACATGCTGCTGGATCATGCCGCGTGCGCGGAAATGCGGATCCTGATGGATATCCGCAGCGGTATACACTTTGCTGCCGGGCACCTCAGCCTGTTCCAGCACTTCCAGCACATGCTCCAGCGCATGCTGCGAGGTCCACTCGCTGATTGCGGCGTCGAGCATGTCGTTGTTCTGCGCGCGGCCGTCATTGCGCGCCAGGCGCGGATCTTGCGCCAGGTCGCTGCGGCCGATGGCATGCATCAGGCGCTTGAAGATGCTGTCGCCGTTGCCGGCGATAATCACATAATGTTCGCCTCGTTCATCACTCAGGCACGGATAGGTACTGGACGGTGAAATGCCGGGAAAGCTGGCGCCTGTGCGTTCGCGCACGAAGCCGAACTCGGCGTATTCCGGGATCAGGCTTTCCATCACGCCGAACACAGCTTCATACAAGGCGATGTCGATAAACTGGCCTTTGCCGCCGTTGGACTTGAGATGATGCATGGCCAGCAGAGCACCGATCACGCCATACAATGACGCCAGCGTGTCGCCGATGCTGACACCAACCCGCACCGGCGGCCGGTCCGGGTAACCAGCCAGATTGCGCAAACCGCCCATCGATTCGGCAATCGCCGCAAAACCTGGGCGCGCGTGATACGGCCCGTCCTGGCCATAGCCGGAAACCCGCACCATGATCAGGTTCGGATTGATCTTCGATAAATCTTCCCACCCGAGACCCCAGCCTTCCAGAGTGCCGGGACGAAAATTCTCGATCACGATATCGGCGTCTCTGACCAGGTCGCGCACAATCTGCTGGCCTTGCTCCGACTTCAGGTTCAGGGTCACCGATTTCTTGTTGCGGCTCTGCGAATACCACCACAGCGACGTGCCGTTATGCAACTTGCGCCATTTACGCAAAGGATCACCATCGCCCGGCGACTCGATCTTGATCACCTCGGCGCCGAACTGCCCCAGCAGGCTGGCAGCATAGGGGCCTGCAATCAAGGTGCCGAGCTCGATCACCTTGACGCCCTGGAGGGAGGATTCCTGTTCTGTGGTTGGCTGATTCATTTTTGTGGCCTGCTTGCTGTGGATCTGCAGATTATAGAATACCGATCAGCCGACAAACGGCTGCTTGCCCACTCGGCATCGCAAGCCGGAATTTTCGCCGGATCGTTTTCTTGAAAAAACATACTGTTTAGCAACAATTCATTCCCTTCCCGAGCCAACACCGCCGGGCCTTGCCGACAGGTTAGAATGATGTAGCGCCACGCAACATTTGCAACCAGAAGTAACTCTTTTTCGCTCTTGCGGTGGCCCAGACTACTATTAAATCACTGAGAAATGCGTGGGATATCTATCATGAAGAAAATTGCTTTATTGGTACTTGCAGCAGCGACCCTGATGGCCGCCAGCACATCCAGCTTTGCTTATGGCTATTACGGACATGGCGGCTTTTACGGCCCGCGCATCGGTGTAACCATCGGCGGACCGCTGTATTGGGGCCCATCGCCGTACTACTACGCGCCACCGCCTGTGTATTACGCACCGCCGCCAGTCTACGTGCAGCCGGAACCGCAAACCTATATAGAAAAAGCGCCAAACTACGCCTATTACTGCCCTAGCCCGGCCGGCTATTATCCGCAGATTCCGCGCTGCCCTAAAGGCTGGATGAAAGTATTGCCGGATCAGGCTCAACCTCAATAAGGCGGTGCAACGATGAACACAACAACTAAAGTATTCGCGGTGTCGATGGCGGTCCTGCTGTCGGGCTGCGTCACCGCCCCGACCGGACCCAATGTAATGGCGTTGCCGGGCTCCGGTAAAAGCTATGACCAGTTCCGCAACGATGAAAACGTTTGCCGCAGCGAAGCACAGAACCGGATAGGACCATATGCGCCACAAGCAGCCGCAAATAATGCGGCCGGGACGGCGGTAGCCGGCACCCTGATCGGCGCGGCAGCCGGCGCCTTGATCGGTGCGGCAACCGGGCGCGCCGGCGCCGGCGCTGCAATTGGCGGCGGCGTAGGCTTGCTGGCAGGTGGCTCGGTTGCAGGCGACTCGGCTAATCGCAGCAGCTACGGCATGCAACGCGAGTACAACAATGTGTACACCCAATGCATGTACGCCAAGGGCAACCAGGTGCCGGTCTCCGGCGGCTATGCCAACAGCCGTCGCCAGTACGCACCGCCGCAATATGCGCCGGCACCTCAGTATTCGACGCCGCCGGATTACTATCCGCCACAACGTGGTGGTAATTATGGTCCGCCGCCAGACTACACGCCGTATTGATCGAAGCTGATCAAGGCCGCCAAAAAGACATGCCCAGGCATGTCTTTTTTTATTTGGGGCTTGATACCGGCTGCCCGCCTGAAAATAAAATCCTTGAATCTCCTTGAAACAAGACGCTTTTTGCAGCCGCTTCCAGCGGCTCGCCACGTTACAATATTGTTAATATTGCGCTGCCATTTTTTCATGGCACTATTTGGGCCTGTTGATCTAGTCCGGTAGAGCGAACCCGTTTCAATCCGAAGGAGATGAAGTATCTCGCATTGAGAACTTGCCAAAAAAGGTGTGTGGCGGCCGGGAATTGTGAGGCACATGTCTGAGCACAGCGAGTTTGTGCCCCACCCGACTGCCACGCACCCCTTTTGGGGACCTGACCGAAGGGACGACAACGGCTTTGCGGTCGCCTTCTTTTTGGTTACTTTTCTTGCGCCCGACCAGGGGCGAAGCAAGAAAAAGTGACTAGCTGCCGGGCTACCCCCGGCAAGCATCCACGGAGTAGCAAATGTCTTAGATAACGACGAACGCATAGCCGAATGCGCTAGCACGTACTCCGTAGTCCATTAAATGAGCGACGCTAACCGGCCCAAATCAATTCAGCGCCGGCAAGCGCAAAGTCACTTCCAGCCCACCCGCAGGGTGATTCCTCAATTGCAAACTGGCCCGATGATTTTCAGCGATATTGCGCGCAATTGTCAGCCCGAGTCCGGTCCCGCCGGTATCCCGCGAACGCGAAGTCTCCAGCCGGAAAAAAGGATCGAACACCGTCTCCAGCAGCTCCGCAGGAATCCCCACGCCGCCATCGCGAATCCGGATCACGATATCGCTGCCTTCGCGCCCGGATTGCAAGCGCGCATAGCGTCCATACTTAGTCGCGTTATCCACCAGGTTGGTCAGGCAACGCCGCAAGGCATTAGGCTGCGCCATGATCGAAGCACGGGTGCGTCCTTCCAGCGTCACATCCTGTCGCGCGTCGGCCGCATCGGCACAAACGCTATCCAGCAAGGAATCGATATCCAGCTTCTGCATCGCTTCCGCCGAATCCATGCTGCGTGCCAGGTCGAGTCCTTCGCGCACCATGCTCTGCATCACCGCCAGATCTTCCAACAGCTTATGGCGCAACTCGCCGTCGCCGACTTTTTCCAGGCGCAGGCGCAATCGGGTCAACGGCGTTTGCAAATCATGCGTGATCGCCGCCAGCATATGGGTCCGGTGCTGGATCTGCCGTTTGATGCGCGCCTGCATGGCATTGAAAGCAGTGGCGGCCTGCCGTACTTCGGTAGGACCGGTTTCGTCCAGCGGCGGCCGGTCGATGTCGCTACCGAGCTCGCCTGCGGCATCCGCCAGCAGCTGGATCGGCCGCGCCGTCATTTTCGCGACGACAAATGCAAGCACCGCGATCAGCAGCATGAACATGGCAAAATACAGCGAAGGAAAGGGCATGCCGGGAGGCCTGCCGCCGGGTGCGCCTGGCGCGCCGGGCTCGCGCATCACGCGCAATTTGACTTGCAGGAGAGTGCCGTCTTTCAGGCCCACATAGACTGCCTGGCATTCATCGAAATGGCGGGGATCAGGACCTCTGCGCTCACGCAGTTTGCAATCCTTCTGCTTGGTGACGGTCACCTTGCGGTCATTCCCCAATTTGGATTTTATGGCTGCCGTCAACGACGGGTTGTCGTCGGCTGCCGGTACGGCTTCCTTGATCAGGGTCGATTCGAGACCGAATTTTTCACTGGTCTGCAGTACGATCGTGCGCGTCTCAGGGCCTACATTGTCGATCGAAATGACAATCTGCTCGATGCGGTCGGCGATCCGCGATTCGTACCATTCCTTGAAATTCTTGCGGCGCTCGCTATCTGCCAGCCAGCCAGTGCTGCCGACCGCAACCAGAATCCCGGCCAGCAGGATCAGGAATACCCGGTTCGCCACTGAACCAAAAAAATTTCTCACGGACAGCATTCCTTTTCTACTGCACAGCCGGCGCTATGGGACAACGCTGTCGCATCATGACTCTACTGTCACCGCGGTGGCCAGTACGTAACCTTCGTTACGCACGGTCTTGATAATCACCGGTGTGCGGGCATCGTCACCCAGCTTCTGGCGCAGGCGGCTGATCTGGATGTCCACCGAACGGTCGAAAGGATCGGATTCGCGGCCTTGGGTCAGTTCCAGCAGCTGGTCGCGGTTCAGCACCCGGTTCGGATGATCCAGGAACACTTTCAGAATACGGTATTCGGCGCCCGACAAGGCCACCACCAGGCCGTCGCTATTGACCAGGTGGCGTGCGATCAGGTCCAGGGTCCAGTGTCCGAACTGGATTTGCTGGGCTTCCGGCGACGCCATGTTCGGCGGCAGCGCTTGGGTGCGGCGCAACACGCTGCGGATGCGCGCAAACAGTTCTCGCGGCTCGAACGGCTTCGAGAGGTAATCGTCGGCGCCCATTTCCAGGCCCAGGATGCGGTCCAGTGGTTCGCCGCGGGCGGTCAGCATGATCACAGGGATATTCGAATCGGCGCGCAGGTTGCGGCACAGCGTCAGACCATCTTCGCCCGGCAAGGTCAGGTCCAGCACCACCAGGTCGACCCGGGTTTCCGACAGTATTTTGCGCATGTCGCTGCCGTTGGTCGCCATCAAGGTGCGGAAGCCGTTGGCGTCCAGGTATTCGGCCAGCAAAGTCCGGATTTCGTGGTCGTCGTCGACCACCAATATATGAGCAGCGGTTTCCATATGCTTGATTATCCTAGGTGCTGCAGTGAGACCGGAAGTACGGCCAATCGAAAAATAAGAAAAATAAGGCGAATTGTGCCGGTAATAACAATCGACAACGAAATAGTCAAAGCGAACTATATCTGATGTACGTCAGCACTAAGTATTTGTCGTTTTCAGGATTATGGCAAGCAAGCGCAGGAAAGACGATAGTAATTTGTATATTGGCATATCCGCCACGGCCATCGACACTTTACGATACAAAGCAAACTTGATGCCATACACATGGATACAAAGCGCTGCCCCCGTGAAAAACCGGCGATACACCAGCGCGTTCCAATGCGAACTGTGCGAATTGCACTCACATTCATTGAAGGACTCATCATGTTCAAGCTTCGCAAACAACTATTGATCGGCGTGACTGCATTGAGCATTGCCGCCGTGGGCCTGACTGCCTACGCTCAGACCGACGGCGCCAGGAAAGGCCCGCCGACACCGGAACAACAAGCCAAATTTGCCGACCGCATGGCAAAAATGCAGGCCAAATGGCATGACGACCTGAAGATCACCGCAGCGCAAGAACCTGCCTGGCAAACCTTCGTCGGCAAAATCAAACCGGTTATGCCAGCCGTGCCGCAACAACGCCCGAGCAAGGAAGACTGGGCCAAGCAGACCGCTCCGGAACGCCTGGACCATCAAATGGAATTCCTGAAACGGGCGGAAACCCGCCTGGCTGAGCATACCGCTGCGGTCAAGGAATTCTACGCCGTGCTGACGCCGGTGCAGCAAAAGGTCTTTGACGAACACTTCAAACACCTGGAACAACACCGTTTCGGCCATCGCGGCGGCCACCGCGGCGGCCCTGACGGCCGTCCATAAGAGAACTCGGGCCGGATGCCTTCCGGCCCGGTTTTTCCGGGCAAATGACGAAGCATCGGCAGTATGCTGGTCAAGCCAGCGTATTTTTGGGATTGCATCATTTGCCTGGCATCCCGCCAGTTCGGACCAGCCTCAATTGCGGTCCGCCATGCTAGCGGCTACACTGCCCCGCAAACACCTTTCATTAAATTGAAACAATTTCTAATAAATACACACGCCGGTAAAATTTACTCGCTAAACTCGTGTAAATAAATTTCATAATCTGCCGAGCCCTGGTTCCGGCAGACACCAGCATTGCATCTGCCCACACTCTGACTGACCTCCTGCCTGCGATGACTACTACACCGACTCCAAAAATCGACCAACCTAGCCAGCCGCAAAGCCGGCCTGCCTCACTCCCGAATCAGTTCCAAGGCGGATTTCAGCGTGGCTGGCTATGGCTGGTCGCAGTGATCGTGCTGGCGGTGGCCGCTTACCTGATCTGGGGCCGCAATCACCAGCCTGCGGATGCCGCGGCGGGATCAGCGACGGGAGCGGCAGCCGGGCAAGGATCAAAAGGCGGAAAAGGAGGCAAACGCGGCGCATTTGCCGGCGCAGGCGGACCGTTGCCGGTGGGTGTTGCAATAGCCAAAACGGGCGATATCAATATCTATATTTCCGGCCTCGGCAGCGTCACTCCGGAAGCCACAGCGACAGTCAAAAGCCGGGTCGCCGGCACGCTGGTGAAATTACACTTCAAAGAAGGCCAGATCGTCAAGGAAGGCGCTTTGCTGGCGGAACTGGATCCGCGCCCTTACCAGGTAGCCGTAACACAGGCCGAAGGCGTCTTGATCAAAGACACGGCGCTGCTGAAAGCCGCCCAAATCGATTTACAGCGTTATCGCACCCTGCTGGCGCAGGATTCCATCGCCAGCCAACAGGTCGATACCCAGGCCGCACTGGTGAAGCAATATGAAGGCACCGTCAAATCGGATCAGGGCTCGCTCGACAGCGCGCGCCTGCAACTGACCTACTCGCGGATTACCGCGCCTATCAGCGGCCGCCTCGGCTTGCGCCAGGTCGATCTCGGCAACGTGGTCCAGTCCAGCGACGCCAACGGCATCGTCATCATCACCCAGTTGCAGCCGATCACTACTGTATTCAGCATCCCGGAAGATAATATTCCCAGCGTCATGAAACAGATCCAGGCTGGAAACAAGCTGCCGACCGACGTCTGGGACCGCGACCAAAAGAACAAGCTTGACAGCGGCAGTCTGCTCACGATCGACAACCAGGTCGACCCCACCACCGGCACGGTCAAGCTGAAGGCGGAATCGCCGAATGCCAATTACACCTTGTTCCCTAGCCAGTTCGTGAACGCCCGCATGCTGCTCGATACCCGCCGCGGCGCGATCGTGATCCCCAACGCGGCAATCCAGCGCGGCGCCAAGGGTACTTTCGTCTATGTGGTCAAAGCCGACCACACCGTTACCATCCGCCAGATTACGGCCGGTCCGACCGAAGGTGAATCTACCGCCATCGAAACAGGCATCGCCGCCGGCGAAACCGTGGTGATCGATGGCATCGACAAACTCAAGGAAGGTGCAAAAGTGGAGCCCGTGGCGCGTGGCGCCGCTGCTGCAACGGCAGCAACCTCAGCGGCCGCCACCGATGCCGCCGGCGCCCATAAGGGTGGTCACCGTCATCGCCAGGATGCCACTGGCAGTGCTGCCGCCTCTAGCGATGCTTCCGCTGCCCCTGCTGCCGCCAACAAAAGCGCCGGCCAATAACCGGTTGTAAAGAACGCATGAATCCTTCACGCCAGTTTATTCTCCGGCCGGTCGCCACATCCCTGTTGATGTTGGCGATTTTCCTGGCCGGTATCGTCGCCTACAAGCAGTTACCGCTTTCGGCGCTGCCGGAAGTCGACTATCCCACCATCCAGGTAGTGACGCTCTACCCTGGCGCCAGCCCGGACGTCATGACCTCGTCGGTCACGGCGCCGCTGGAGCGGCAATTCGGCCAGATGCCGGGCCTCAACCAGATGTCATCGACCAGTTCCGGCGGCGCTTCGGTCATCACGCTGCAATTCAGCCTGGATCTTAGCCTCGACATCGCCGAGCAGGAAGTGCAAGCAGCGATCAACGCCGGCAGCAACCTGTTGCCTGCCGACCTGCCGACGCCTCCGATCTATAACAAGGTCAATCCGGCCGATACGCCGATCCTGTCGCTGTCGATTACCTCTAAGACCCTGCCGTTGCCGAAAGTGCAGGATCTGATCGATACCCGCCTGGCGCAAAAGATCTCGCAAGTGCCGGGTGTCGGCCTGGTCAGCTTGTCGGGCGGCCAGCGGCCAGCGGTACGGCTGCAACTGAATCCGCGCGCAGTCGCCGCGCTAGGGATGAATCTTGACGATATCCGCACCGCCATCGGCAACGCCAACGTCAACCAGGCCAAGGGCAGTTTCGACGGTCCCTCGCGCGCCTCGACCATCGACGCCAACGATCAGCTGCGCTCGGCCGACGAATATCGCAACCTGATCATCGCCTACAAAAACGGCGCGCCGATCCGCGTTTCCGATATTGCCGACGTCGTCGATGATGCTGAAAACGTGCGGCTGGCGGCCTGGGCCAACCAGTCGCCGGCGATCATCCTGAACATCCAGCGGCAACCGGGTGCCAACGTCATCGGCGTGGTCGACAGCATCAAGAAGATTCTGCCGGCGCTGCAAGACACTCTGCCCGGCGCCATCGATGTCCAGATCCTGACCGACCGCACCACCACCATCCGCGCCTCGGTCTCGGACGTGCAGTTTGAACTGCTGCTGTCGATTGCCCTCGTGGTGATGGTGATCTTCCTGTTCCTGCGCAGCGTACCCGCCACCATCATACCTAGCGTGGCGGTGCCGCTGTCGCTGATCGGCACTTTCGGCGTCATGTACATGACCGGATTCTCGGTCAACAACCTGACGCTGATGGCGCTCACCATCGCCACCGGCTTCGTGGTCGACGATGCGATCGTGATGATCGAGAATATTTCCCGCTATATCGAAGAAGGCATGAAACCCTTGCAGGCAGCCCTGAAAGGTGCGGAGCAGATCGGCTTCACCATCATTTCGCTGACTTTCTCGCTGATTGCAGTTCTGATTCCGCTGCTGTTCATGGGCGACGTGGTGGGTCGCCTGTTTCGCGAATTCGCCATCACGCTGGCGGTAGCGATTTTGATCTCCGCCGTGATTTCGCTGACCTTGACGCCGATGATGTGCGCCAAGCTGCTGCACCATATTCCGGAAGAAAAACAAAGCTGGTTCTACCGCAAGAGCGGCGAGTTTTTCGACCGCATCATCGCCCGCTACGGCGTCGCGCTGGAATGGGTGTTGCGGCATCAGTTCGCGACTCTGGTGGTCGCCGTCGGCACGCTGGTGCTGACCGCGGTGCTTTATATATTCATACCAAAGGGTTTTTTCCCGGTGCAGGATACCGGCGTCATCCAGGGCATCTCGGAAGCCGACCAGTCGGTGTCATTCTCTGCCATGGCGCAACGGCAGCAAGCGCTGGCGGCGGTGGTTCTGAAAGATCCGGCGGTGGAAAGCCTGTCGTCTTTCATCGGCGTCGACGGCACCAACGCCACCCTCAACAGCGGCCGCATGCTGATCAACCTTAAGCCGCGCAATGAACGCAACATGAGCGCCAGCGACATCATCCGCCGTCTGCAGCCGGAACTCGATCGCCAGGTCGGCGGCATCACGCTGTATATGCAGCCGGTGCAAGACTTGACGATTGAAGACAGCGTCAGCCGCACCCAATACCAGTTCAGCGTCGAAGATTCCAGCGCCGCCGAGCTGAGTATCTGGGTGCCCAAGCTGATCGAGCGCTTGCGCCAGATCCCCGAGCTGGCCGATATCGCCAGCAACCAGCAGGATCTCGGCCTTCAGGCCTACATCGCGATCGACCGCGATGCTGCATCGCGCCTCGGCATCACGACCGCTGCGATCGATAATGCTTTATACAATGCCTTCGGCCAGCGCCTTATCTCCACCATCTATACCCAATCGAACCAGTACCGGGTGGTGATGGAAGTCAAGCCGGAATTCCAGAAAGGCCCGCAGGCGCTGAACAGTATTTACCTGGTCGCCGGCAATGGCAACCAGGTGCCGCTCTCCAGTATCGCCACCATTGAAGAACGCACCTCGCCGCTGGTGGTGAACCACATCGGCCAGTTCCCTGCCACCACGATTTCCTTCAACCTGGCGGCTGGCGCATCGCTCGGCAACGCCGTCAAGGCGATCCATGCGGCGGAACAGGAAATCGGCATGCCGGCCAGCATCCAGACCAACTTCCAGGGTGCCGCGCTGGCGTTCCAGGCATCGCTGAGCAATACCCTGATCCTGATCCTGGCGGCGATCGTCACCATGTATATCGTGCTCGGCGTGCTGTATGAAAGCTATATCCATCCGATCACCATCCTGTCAACCTTGCCGTCGGCCGGGGTCGGCGCATTGCTGTCGCTGATGATTGCCGGCAGCGATCTCGGCATCATCGGGATTATCGGGATAATCCTGCTGATCGGTATCGTCAAGAAAAACGCCATCATGATGATCGACTTCGCGCTGGATGCCGAGCGCAACGAGGGCAAGAGCCCGCGTGACGCCATCTATCAGGCTTGCCTGCTGCGCTTCCGCCCGATCCTGATGACTACAATGGCCGCCTTGCTGGGCGCGTTGCCTTTGATGCTGGGCACAGGCGTCGGTTCGGAATTGCGGCAGCCGCTGGGGATCACCATGGTGGGCGGCTTGCTGGTGTCGCAGGTACTGACGCTGTTCACGACGCCGGTCATCTACCTGGCGTTCGACAACCTGGCGCGCCGCGCCCGGGCCCGCTTCGGCAACAAGGATGCCGACAGCGACGAAGGCGATGGCAGCCAGCATGGCGAGGCTAACGCGGAGCCGGTTAAGCCGTGACGCCAGCATGAATATATCGCGTCCCTTTATTGAACGCCCGATCGCCACCACCTTACTGACCATCGGTGTGGCGCTGGCCGGCATGGTGGCGTTCCGGCTGTTGCCTGTATCGCCCTTGCCGCAGGTAGATTTCCCGACCATCTCGATCTCGGCAGGTTTGCCGGGGGCTAGTCCCGAAACCATGGCCGCCACCGTGGCGACGCCGCTGGAGCGCGCGCTAGGATCGATTGCCGGGGTCACCGAAATGACCTCGTCGAGCTCGCTCAGTTCGACCCGCATCACCATGCAGTTCGACCTCAGCCGCGACATCGACGGCGCTGCCCGCGACGTCCAGGCTGCGCTCAACGCCGCCCGCAACCTGCTGCCAACCGGCTTGCCCAGCAATCCGAGCTATCGCAAGGTCAATCCGGCCGACGCGCCGGTCATGATCCTGTCGCTGACCTCGGACAGCATGACGCAAGGCCAGATGTATGACGCCGCCGACACCATCCTCGCGCAAAAACTGTCGCAGGTGGCCGGTATCGGCCAGGTCAGCGTCGGCGGCAGTTCGCAGCCTGCGGTGCGGGTCGAGCTGAATCCGACCGCACTCAACAAATACGGTATCGGCAGCGCTGACGTCCGTACCGCGATCGCCGCCACCAACGCCAACCGGCCCAAGGGCGTGCTGGAAGACGGCGACAAGAACTGGCAGATCTACGCCAACGACCAGGCCAAGACCGCCGCCGAATACATGCCGCTGATCGTCGCCTATCGCAACGGCGCAGCGGTAAGGGTGAGCGATGTCGCCACGGTGATCGATTCGGTCGCCAATGTGCGCAACGCCGGCTCGGCCAACGGCAAGCCGTCAGTGCTGGTGATCCTGAACCGCCAGCCGGGCGCCAACATCATCGAAACCGTCGACGCTGTGCGCGCCCTGTTGCCGCAGCTGCGGGCCTCGATCCCTGCCGCCATCAATCTCGACGTGGTGCTGGACCGAACGCCAACCATCCGCGCCTCCCTGCACGATACCGAAAAAACCCTGCTGATATCGATCGCGCTGGTGATCATGGTGGTGTTCCTGTTCCTGCGCAACGGCCGCGCCACCCTGATTCCCGCAGTAGCGGTGCCGATCTCGCTGATCGGCACTTTCGGCGTCATGTATTTGCTCGGCTACAGTCTCGACAACTTGTCCCTGATGGCGCTGACGATCGCCACCGGCTTCGTGGTGGATGATGCGATCGTGGTGCTGGAAAACGTCTCGCGCCACATTGAAGCAGGCAAGAAGCCGTTTGCCGCCGCCCTGCTGGGCGCCAAGGAAGTCGGCTTTACGGTGCTGTCGATGAGTATTTCGCTGATCGCGGTGTTTATCCCTATCCTCTTGATGGGCGGGATTGTAGGCCGCCTGTTCCGCGAATTTGCGGTTACCTTGTCGGTGGCGATCCTGGTGTCGTTGTTAGTGTCGCTGACCACCACGCCGATGATGTGTGCGCGCTTGCTGAAACATGAACCGCATCGCAAGCAAGGACGGTTTTTCAATGCCACCGAGCGCGCCTTCGACGCCATGCTGCGCGGTTACGAAAAATCGCTGGCATGGGCCTTGCGTTTTTCACCATTGATGATTCTGATCCTGGTCGGCACCATCTTTTTGAACGTGTATTTATATGTGGTCATTCCCAAGGGCTTTTTCCCGCAGCAGGATACCGGCCTGGTAATAGGCGGCATCCAGGGCGACCAGTCGATTTCGTTCCAGTCGATGAAGGTCAAGCTGAATGAATTTGTCGACATCGTCCGCAAGGATCCGGATGTGCAGAGCGTGATCGCCTTCACCGGCGGCGGCCAGAGCAACCGCGGCAACATGTACATCACGCTCAAGCCGCTGACGCAGCGCAAGCTCACTGCCGATCAGGTCATCGCCCGCTTGCGCGGCAAGCTCGGCCATGTACCCGGCGCCAATCTGTTCATGCAGTCGGTGCAAGATATCCGGGTCGGCGGCCGCTCCAGCGACGCCCAGTACCAGTACACCTTGCAAGCCGACGACCTCAATGAATTGCGGAGCTGGGAACCGAAAATTCGCGATGCCATGTCCGCCTTGCCGCAACTGGCGGACGTCAATACCGACCAGCAAGACAAGGGCTTGCAAACCACGCTCACCATCGACCGCGAAACCGCGATCCGCAGCGGCGTCACGCCGCAGCTGATCGACTCGACCCTGAACGATCTGTTCGGCCAGCGCCAGGTATCGACCATCTACAGCGGCATGAACCAGTATCACGTGGTGATGGAAGCTGCGCCGCAGTACTTGCAAAGTCCGCAAATCCTGCATGACACCTACGTCAGCATTCCTGCCAGCACAGCCAACCTGTCGCCCACCACCTCGGCGCTAGGCACGCCGCCGGCATTGACCGCAGGCGGCAAGCTGGCGTCCAATTCTTCGCTGGCGCTGACCTTATCCACCGCTGCCGAGCGGCAGATGCCGCTGGCGGCGTTTTCCAGCTTCCAGCCGACCAGTACCTCGCTTGCAGTCAATCATCAGAACCAGTTCATCGCCTCCACCATTTCCTTCAACCTGCCGCCTGGCGTGTCGCTGTCCGAAGCAACGCTGGCGATTAACGATGCCATGGCGCGGATCGGCGTGCCGACCTCGGTGCATGGCAGTTTCCAGGGTACCGCCGGCGCCTCGCAGTCATCCCAGAGCGGCCAGCCGATGCTGATCCTGACGGCGCTGCTGGCGGTCTATATCGTGCTCGGCGTCTTGTATGAAAGCTATGTGCATCCAATCACGATTCTCTCGACCCTGCCGTCGGCCGGCGTTGGCGCCCTGCTGGCATTGCTGGCGACCGGCACCGATTTCACCCTGATCGCCCTGATCGGCGTGATCCTGCTGATCGGTATCGTCAAGAAGAACGCCATCATGATGATCGACTTTGCGCTGCATCTGGAGCGCGAACAGGGACTGTCGCCGCGCGATTCGATTTTCGAAGCCTGCAAGCTGCGCTTCCGGCCGATCATGATGACCACCATGGCGGCCATGCTGGGCGCCTTGCCGCTGGCGCTGGGCGCGGGCGACGGCGCCGAACTGCGACGGCCGCTGGGTATCGCGATTGTCGGCGGCCTGATCATGAGCCAGTTGCTGACCTTGTATACGACACCGGTGGTGTACCTGTACCTGGACCGCTTCCGCCTGTGGAGCAAAGACCAATGGGAACGGCGCGGCGGCAGGCCGGCGCCGGATGTAGCTGAAGCGGTGTAAGCCAAAGACACGACAAGACTATCAACGGATCTGACATGAATCACACGCATACCCACATGCACACGCAAGCACATACGCATAAAACCCTGTTGGCGGCGGCTGTCGCAGCGCTGCTGCTGAGCGCCTGCGCCGTCGGCCCTGATTATGTGCGGCCGGCCACTGCCGAGCCGACCGCCTTCAAGGAAAACAAAGATTGGAAAACCGCGACGCCGAAAGACCAGGAATTGCGCGGAAAGTGGTGGGAAATCTATCAGGATCCGCAACTGAACAGTCTGATAGAACAGGTCAACGTCTCAAATCAAAACCTGCTGCAAGCTGAAGCCCAATTCCGCCAGGCCGCAGCGCTGGTGCAGTCTGCCAGAGCGGCTTACCTGCCGACGGTATCGGCCAGCGTGTCTGCCACCCGCTCCGGCGGCGGCCGCAATAGCAATAGCAGTAGCGTTAGCAATACGGCGAATGGCGGCGGCTCGGTATCGAACAGCTTCTCGCTCGGCCCTAGCATCAGTTGGGAGCCGGATCTGTGGGGCCGTATCAGCCGTACGGTGGAGGCGAATCAAGCCACGGCCCAGGCCAGCGCGGCGGATCTGCAGGGAATCAAGCTGAGCGCCCAGGCCACGCTGGCGCAAGATTATCTGCAGTTGCGGGTTCTCGACGCCCAGCAAAAGCTGCTCGACGATACCGTCGCCGCCTATCAGAAATCGTATCAGCTCACGCAGAACCAGTATGCGGTTGGCGTGGTCGCCAAATCCGATGTCATCCAGGCGCAAACCCAGCTCAAAGGCGCACAAGCGCAGGCGCTGGACAATGGTGTGTTGCGCGCCCAACTGGAGCACGCGATTGCCATGCTGAGCGGGCAGCCTGCATCGACTTTCTCGATTGCGCCTGCCGCCATGGTGGCAGTGCTGCCGGATATTCCGGTCGGCGTGCCATCAGCCTTGCTGGAACGTCGCCCGGATATCAGCGGCGCAGAGCGCCGCGCGGCGGCAGCCAATGCACAAATCGGCGTCGCCAAGGCGGCCTATTTCCCGAATCTGACCCTGTCGGCTTCCGGCGGCTTCCAGAGCAACAGCTTCTCCAACTGGCTGACCGTTCCGAACCGCATCTGGTCGCTCGGACCGGCGCTGGCGGCAACCTTGTTTGACGGCGGCGCACGGCGCGCCCAAAGCGACCAGGCGATTGCCGGCTTCGACGCCAGCGTGGCCGCGTACAAGCAAACTGTGTTGACCGGCTTCCAGGAGGTCGAAGATAATCTGGCGGCCTTGCGTATCCTGGAAAAAGAAGCTGCCGTACAGGATGAAACGGTGAAGTCGGCGCGTCTGGCGGTTGAGCTGATTCTCAATCAATACAAATCCGGTCTGGTCAATTACACTAGTGTGGCGACAGTGCAGGCAACCGCACTCAGCGCCGAACGTTCGGCGCTGGATATCCAGAACCGGCGCCTGTCAGCCAGCATTTTGCTGATCAAGGCACTGGGCGGTGGCTGGGACCACGCTGAGCTGCCTGCCAATGCGACACTGAATGACCGCGACGCTACCATCGCCGGCGGCAAGCCGGCGGAGAAATAAACGTATTGCCCGCCGCGGCTTGGCTGGACATGCAAACACGATTACCGGGAGAACACATGAATTTCGGCTCCAGCTGGCAATTATTTGCCCTCGGCTCTGCATTTTTTGCCGGCTTGACGGCAATCTTCGGCAAGTTCGGCGTAGTCGGCATGAACTCGAACTTCGCCACCTTCATCCGCACCGTGGTGATCCTGTTCGTGATCGCCGGCATCGTCACCTTGCGCGACGAATGGCAAAAACCAACACTGGTCGGCGCCTCCAACTGGCTGTTCCTGATTCTCTCGGCCATCGCCACCGGCCTGTCCTGGCTGTGCTATTACCACGCGCTACAGATCGGCCCGATTTCAAAGGTAGCGCCGATCGACAAACTGAGCGTCGCTTTCGCCATTGTGCTGGGCTTGTTGTTTGCCGGTGAACAGCTGACCTGGCCGATCGCCATCGGCGGCTCGCTGATCGTGGCCGGCTCGGTTGTCATCATTGCATTCTGACGCAATGATGATAATCATGTCATACCAACCTGTTCGTATGATCACGTTTCTGCTGATCTTGCTTTGCGCAGCACCTGCTGGCGCAGCGGCGACGGACGCCGTTTCAGATCCCGCCCGACCCTTGCAATGGGCGCAAACCATTGCCGATACGCCGGTTAATAATCTGCATCGCATTACTCCCTTGCTATATCGCAGCGCCCTGCTTTCAAAGACTGATGTGCCGCAACTGCAGAAACTCGGTATCAAGAAGGTCATCAACCTGCGCGCGTTTCATTCCGACAGTGAGATCCTCGCCGGCAGCGGCATCAGCATGCTACGGATTCCGATCAACACCTGGAACATCCGTGACCGGGACATGGTCGCCGCACTCAAGGCGCTGCATGATCTGGAACAGGATGGCCCCGTCCTGATTCATTGCCAGCATGGCGCCGACCGCACCGGGCTGGTGGTCGCACTGTACCGCGTGGTGTATCAGGGCTGGAGCAAGGAACAGGCGCTGGACGAGTTGCAAAACGGCGGTTACGGTTTTCACCCAGTCTGGCAAAATATCAAGCGTTATTTGGTGCAGGTGGATGTGAAAAAAATGCAGCGCGAGGTTCGCAGGCCGCCAACCGCGCCCAACGCAAGCGGAATTCGCGACGACTCATAGCGCCGCCGGCATGATTCCACGCAGCGCATTGCAGACCATGATCTGCTCGGCCGCCAGCAAATCCTCTTTAGTCAAACGCCGCTCCTGAGCATTCCACAGCGGATCATTCAATACGACGCTGCGCATCACACCGGGCAGTACGCCAGCTGTCAGCGGTGGCGTGTACCAGCGCCCTTCCAGCTTGAGAAATACATTGCTGCGCCCGCCTTCAGTCAGCTCTCCGTCCTGGTTGAAAAACAGCATGTCGAAAGCGCCCTCCCGCTGTGCGGATTGCCAGGCTTGATCGTAGCGCTGGCGCACGGTGGTTTTATGCCTCAGGAACAAGTCGTCTTTCTGCGTAGATGTATTTGCAATCAACAATTTTACCGGCGCCTGTGCCTCGAGCGCGGCCAGTACTGCGCTCTCCATGCTTGCAATGCCGCTGGCCGGCAAGCTCAGGCGTAGCCGGTGGGCGCCGGCGGCAAGACCCGCGCAATACTCCTGCAATATTTTACGCAGTCCGGACTCGTCGCAAGGAATACCAAAGTAGCTGGCGGAAGCCTGTAAGCGCCGCAGATGCAAATCCAGGTGTCGGCAACCGTCCGCGCTAGTCGCGTACATGGTTTCAAACAGGGAAAAATCTCCCGATAAACCGGTCAGGAATTTGGCTTTCAATGCGCACTCGGCATATTCTTCTGCCGCCACGCTGTCATGCACAATGCCGGCGCCAACACCCATTTCGCCGCGCCGTATGGCGGCGCCATACTGGCCTTGCGGCGCAGGCGGCGCCAGCCACAAAGTGCGGATCGGCACCGACAAGCAGAAATCGCCAAACTGCCGTCCTGCCGGTTCTGCATCGAACCAGCCGATCGCCCCGGTGTATAACCCACGCGGGTCGGGCTCCAGTTCTTGAATGATTTGCATGGTCCGATACTTGGGCGCGCCGGTAATCGAACCGCAGGGATACAGCGCCTGGATCACGGCGCTGAGACTGATGTCATCCCTTACCTGTGCCTGTACCGTGGAAGTCATTTGCAGCACGGTATTGAACTGGGTCACCTCAAACAATTTTGGCACCCGCACCGAACCGGGAACCGCGATGCGTCCCAGATCGTTGCGCAGCAAATCCACGATCATCAGGTTTTCCGCCAGATTCTTGGGATCTGCGGCGAGGGTGCGGGCGGCCTCACGATCTTGCTGAGCATCGCCACTGGCGGCGGCGGTACCCTTCATCGGGCGCGCCGTCAACAAGCCATCGGCATGCCGCACGAAGAGTTCCGGCGACAACGACAATACCGTCGCGCCATCCGCCAACCGGATCAGACCGCCATAGGGCACCGGCTGCCGGGCCCTGAGTTGCCTGAACAGCGAGATCGGGCTGCCGTAGACATCGAAACGCAAGCGATAGGTGTAATTGACCTGATAGGTATCGCCAGCCTCGATGTAGGCGTGAATCCTGGCGATGGCCTCGGTGAATTCTCGGACGCTGACATTCGGCCGCAGGTTGGCGATGCCGGCGCAGCTGCCCGCTTCAGCCTCAGCGGATTCGCGCCGGGCCAGCCAGGCATCCACCTCGGCATCGCTCAGTAAGCGGCAATCCGTGAATAATAGAATCTGCGCCAGCGGTTGTTGCAGCAGTGGTGCCAGCGTTTGCACCGGCTGTGGCACGGAAATCTGCTGCAGCCCCAGTCCCAGTTCGTAGGCAAACAGCATCACCGCATGCAAGCCATCCCGCAAAGCCTGCTGCATCTGTTCAATCAGCAGAGGCAAGCGGTCCGCCGCAACACATTGCAAACTGCGGACATGGCCGGTGTACAGGCGCGATGAGAGGGAGTCGGCCGCCACAGCGCTGCGGTCATCCAGCAATGCGAAACATTCGGTCGGTGATTGAGACGTGTTGATCATGATTTTTGCAAAAAAAGCCACAGGCAGCGATTACGACAGCCTGCATGCTACCCGATCGGAAGCTTATTGGTTAAAACGTTATAATTATGCCCTTTGTCAGCACAACCGATTTGCACCGGCGCTTGCTTGCCGTAGCGACATTGTTTGCAGCACTCATTCCCGACCCCATGGCTATATCCCGCGTCTTCCTCACCCCGCTGATTGTGGCTTGCGCCTTGTTCATGGAAAACATGGACTCCACCGTGATCGCCACCTCGTTACCGATGATGGCGCATGACATGGGAGAAAGTCCGATCGCACTCAAGTTGGCGATGACTTCCTACCTGGTGAGCCTGGCGGTGTTTATCCCGATCAGCGGCTGGATGGCCGACCGCTTCGGCGCGCGCACCGTATTCCGCAGCGCCATCGGTGTCTTCATGTTGGGATCGATCCTGTGCGGTATGTCGAATACGCTGGCCGAATTCGTCGCCGCCCGCTTCCTGCAAGGGATCGGCGGCGCCATGATGGTGCCGGTCGGCCGCCTGGTGATCTTGCGCACCACATCCAAGGCAGAGCTGGTGCGCGCCCTCAGTTACCTGACTATCCCGGCCTTGCTGGGTCCGGTCATCGGACCGCCTCTGGGCGGTTTCATCACCACCTATTTTCACTGGCGCTGGATTTTTTTCATCAACGTCCCGATCAGCATCCTCGGCATCTACCTGGCGACGCGCTATATCGAAAACCTGCGCAGCGACGACACCGTACCGCTCGACGTGCCCGGTTTCCTGCTCTCTGCGATAGGTTGCTCGGCATTGATGTTCGGCCTGGCCAGCGCCGGCCGTCATCTGGTGGCCGGCGACGTCTCGCTGATCTGCGTGATTGTCGGCAGCATCAGCTTGCTGGTGTATGTCTGGCACGCATTCCGTACCCCGCATCCGCTGATCAACCTGCGCCTGCTGAAAATCCCGACGCTGCGCATGAATGTCTACGGCGGTTCGCTGTTCCGCATCGGCGTCGGCGCTTTGCCGTTCCTGCTGCCGCTGCTGTTCCAGCTCGGCTTCGGCCTGACGCCGTTCCAGTCCGGCCTGCTGACCTGCGCTTCCGCGGCCGGCGCCATCTTCGTCAAAACCATGACCACCAAGGTGCTGAATCGGTTCGGCTTCCGCAGCGTGCTGGTCTATAACACCTTGCTCGGGGCGTTGTCGATGGCGGCTTTTGGCGTGCTGAAAGCGGACACGTCGCACATCGTCATCATCCTCATGCTGCTGCTGGGAGGCTGCGTGCGGTCGATGCAATTCACCAGTCTGAATGCAATTGCCTACGCCGAGATCGACCAGCAGCAGATGAGCCAGGCCACCAGCCTTACCAGCGTCGCCCAGCAACTGGCGATCGGCCTGGGCGTGACTATCGGCGGCTTCGCGCTGCAGATGTCGAATCAGTTGCAGGGGCATGCGACCATCGTCAGCGCCGATTTCTGGCCGGCCTTTTTGCTGATCGCGCTGATCGCCATGGCTTCGCTGCCGTTTGCCTTGAAACTGCAGCCGGATGCCGGCGCCGAAATGTCGGGCCGCCGCGCTGGATAAGCGCTACAACCTGCGCTTAATCGAAGCGCAGGTTGTACAGGACTTCAAGCCCATTGATGGTGCCGCCGCGCATGACCATCGACCAGCGCCGTGAAAATTGCCAGGTCAGCTTCAGGATGCTGGCGGCGCTGGTCAGGCTCTGTTCATAACCGAGATTGATTTTCTCGGTGATCGCCTTACCCAGGTTGACCACCTGTTCGTTTTCGATCCCGGAGTCGCTGGAGCCGATCGAGAATTCGTCGAAGCCGATGCCTTGCGCAATTTTCTTGCCGCCATAATTCCCCAGCAAAGCCAGCGCTTGCCCCGCCGCCTGGCGCTGACCCAACGCAGCGCTGTCGCTGCCATGGCCGAACATCAGCCATGAGAGTTTTTCCTCATCGGCCACATTCGGCTCGGACACCAGCTTGACGCGCAGGTTGGAAGGATTGCCGGTGATTTCCGCACCCGCCTCGACTTCCTGGTTGCGCTTCATCGCCAGGATATTGATGTTCGGGTTATCGATCGCCCCCTGGAAATTGATCAGCCCGCGTTCAATCGCCAGCTTGCGCCCGAATACCTCGTAAGTGCCGCTGGCGACGCGGATCGTACCGGTAGCGCGCAAAGCCTGGTAAGGCTCGCTGCGGACTTGCATGGCGCCGCGCAGCAGTAAATCGGCGCCGCTGCCGCGGAAGCGGAAGTCGTCGCCAAAATCGACTTCAATATTCATTACCGGCGTCGCTCCCCCGGCGGGTTTCTGCGCCGTCTTGGCGAGACGCTCCTGTTCGGTCAACGGCGTCGCCCGCGCCTTCACATCCTTGCGGACGATGACCACGTCGTCACCCAAGGTCGGCGCACTGCTCTTCGGCAGGTCAAACAAGGCCTGATCGATCTTGAACTTGCCATCGACGTGCAATTGCTCTTTCACATTCGCAATCTTGGCCTGGCCGGACAACATCAACTGCCGATCCGGGCTAGCGAACAATTGCAAGCGGTCGGCGATCACACTGGCGGTCAGGTCGGGATTATCATGTCCCAGTTGCAGCCGGCCGGTGGCGCGCACTGTGCCGTCCCCGCCATGGAATTCCAGCTGCTGCAAATCGACCACGTTATCCGCCAGCTTGAGGCGCGCGGTGCCGTCCTTCAATTGAATCCCCTGGTCAAACAGGGTGACTGCAAGCTTGTCGCCATTGACCATACCGGATAATTTCGGCTTGCCCAGCTCGCCACCCAGATTCAAATCCATGCCGATGCTGCCGTCCAGCGCTACCTGCGGCCCGATCAACGCGCCAATCGGCTTCAGTTGCGGCACCCTTAGCGTGGCCTGGCCTGAGAGCGCCGAACTGTCGCTGATGCTCCAGGCGCCATCCGTCTTCTGCAACGCCAGTTGTACCTGAGCCGCCAGCGTACCGATTCTGGAGGCCGCCAGCTGGCTGTCCAGCTTGATGTGATTAGCCTGCAAATCCGCGCGCAGTTTCAGTTCCGACAAACCCAGGCTGACATCGCCACGCCCTGGATTGACGCGCAGATCGCCGCTACGCCGAGTGATTTGCAGGAAACCGCTCATGTTGTCGGCCAGGGAAAAATACCAACTGCTGTCCAATACCAGATCCGTCTTCAACGGCAGTTCCGGGCCGCCAAATTCATGCGCCAGGCTCAGGATGGTCGCCACATTGAGCGCATTGATGGCGCCTGCCGACTGGATCTTGCCGTGATCAAAGCTGAAATTCTTCAAGTCGATCTGCGCATCCGCCACGTTCAAACGGGTAGCACCGAGCAGTACGCGGCCGGCCTCGGCGGTGATCGATAAAGGCGCGACCAGGTTGATGCGCGGAGTGCCCTGGTTTTGCAGTTCGCTGACCTGCCCTTGCCAACCGTAACCGGCTTTGCTTTCGCTGAGCTTTCCTTGCGCCGCCATGGTCACGTGCAAAGGTTTGCCACGCAACTCGCCGCTGCTTTCCAGTTTCAAGGTGTGTGCGCCGTAGCTGCCGCTCAGGTTCAGGTTGAGTTTATCCAGCGCCATGTCGGCGCTATGCAGACCGCGGCCGTCGATCGTCACCGCCAGATGATTGCTGTTCGAATCGAGCTTGGCATTCAAGTCGGCCTGCACATCGGCCTGGCCGGAAAGGCTATCTACGCGATACTCGCCGAACGCCAGCTTCTCGGCACGATAGCTAGCCTGTATGCTCGGCTTTTGCATCGTACCGCCAAGCTGTCCGTCCAGATGCAAAGCGCCAGAGATGCCGAAGCCCAGCCGCTGCAATTCCGGCGCATCGACCTTCAGATTGAGGCGGTCGCCGATGGCGCCGAAACTGCCCTTGGCTTGTACCTGGTTGCCGGCCACCGACAACGCCAGGTCGCTCGGCAGCAAGCGCGTGCCTGCCAAGCTGAGCACGCCGTTGCCGCTCATCGGCAACTGGTCATAGCTGCTGTCGAGGATGGCGAATTTGAGCTTCAGCTTGAGCTCCGGCGTCAGATTGCCGGCGGCGTCGATATCCATGTTGATATTGGCGGTGACTGCTTTTGCGGGAGACTTTGCTGTGGCCGGCTGCTTGCCGGCCCGCGCCACGGTCTTTGCCGGTGCGCTGCTGTTAATCCAGAGGAAAGGATTGAAATCGCGCAAAGTACCTTTCACCGCGTAAGCCATGCCGGCATCAAGGCCGAGGCTGCCGCTGGCGTCGATACGAGCGGTGCCGGCAGCCAGTTGCGCCGTCTTCAGGACGATCTGTTTGGCGTCGATCACCGCTTCCAGCTTTGCCTTGTATGTCGCATCTGCCAGGTTCACACTGATTTGCTGGTTGTCCGGCGTCAGCTTGGCGCTCACTGGCCCGCGCAGTTGCGTCGGTTTCAGCTTGCCATGCAGCGCTTGCAAATCAAGGCCGGCGACATTGAAAGCGAATTCACCGTTATTTTTGTTTTTGCCGTCGCTGTGGTATTCACCCTGGCCGGTAATGCTGGCGTCTTTCACCAGCTTCAATTGCAGCTGCGACAGTTGCTGGGTCCGCGTATCCAGCCGCAATTCGGCGCTGGCGCTGATCAGGGGCAGGCGGTCTTGATCCAAGGCGCCGGCCATGGTGTTGACGATGCGGATCGGGCCGCTCACCGCCAGCGCAGACAAATCGACGTTGGTGGCAGCGGTACTGCCCGGCGGCGCTACCGGCTTCAATGCTGCCTGCAAGCTCAAGTCCGCTTGCGGTGCGCCGCTGCTGAACAGTTTCGGATTGATATGCGCGATGTTCAACTCAACCTGCTGGAATGGAATCGGCGCAAAAGGCGTTGCCGCTATCTTGGCGGTGCCGCTCAATTTATCACCACGCGCATTAAGGTCGACTCCTAGCGCGGCCAGGCTGCCGGACAACACTGCATCCAGCTGGTATTTTTCCTTCTCGTCGCCGTGCTGAAACTCGCCGCCAAGTTCTGCGCCACCGGTCAGCGCGAACGGCTGCACCCCGTTCAGGCTGAGTTTGGCGCTAGCCTTGCCGTAAGGCGTATCGAGCCGCTCCAGCACCAGGTTATGCTGAACCCCATCTGATTCGCCATGCAATTGCAGATGGCTTAGTTCGGTGGTGCTCAAGCCCTGATGCAAGGAAAGCTTATTCAGGGAGATATCGTCCAGCGCCAGTTGCAACGGCAATTTCAAGCTGGCCGGCATCACCGTCGGCGTTGGCGGCGTCGGTTGCAGGCGGGCATCGACAGCGCCGACATGCAGGTAAGCGACTTGCAGCTTCAATGGCGAAAAGCTGAGTCGCCATTTGGCGTCGACACGATCGATCTTGTATTGCTGGGTGGCGTCGCGATACACCAGATTGCGCAGCTGCAGGCCGTCCGCCAGCGTGCCGCCGACAAGCTGGCCGGACAGGTTGCCGTGCAGCGCCCACGTGCTCACCTGCCACAGCGCGCGCGCGCCGGACTCGGTGCGCACGCCAAAGAACAACGCTGCGGACAACAGGATCAGCAACAGCAGCACCGCCGCCAGCGTTCGCCACAGCCAGCTCAAGCGACCGGAAGCAGCGCCCGGATTTGGAGGCGGCGCTGCTGGTTCTGCGGAATTGGCGATAGCTTCGGTCATGCGATCAATCTTGAAAAATGGAAAAAATCAGAAGGCGATGCCCAGTGAAATATGCGGCCGGAATTGCTTGGCCTGGATACCGTAGGCAAGGTCGACATTGACCGTACCGACCGGGCTGCGATAACGCACGCCGGGGCCGACCCCAACCTTGATGGTCCGGTCCGGCCAGTTATCGGTCGCGGCGCCGGCATCGTAGAACAAGGCGCCGCCCCACTGCTCGCTGATCCAGTGCTGGTATTCGGCGCTGGCGGTCACCAGGTACTTGGTCGGATAGACAGTGCCGTTTTGCGTGTTGCCGATGCTTTCATAACTGTAGCCGCGCACCGATTCATTGCCCCCGGCTCGGAACAGCAAGGAGGCCGGCACCGCAGCGCTGGAACCGGCTGTAAACACGCCGCCCAGTTCGGTACGCAAGATCACGACGTCACGTTTCCCGACAGGGAAATAGTGTTTATAGCGGCCGTCGGCCCGGAAAAAAGTCTGGTCGGTCAGCAGACCTTTTACCGCAAACCCGGTTTGCACCGAAAATATATGGCCGCTGCGCGGGAAAATCGAATTATCCACCGCGCGCCGGACCCAGGCAAAACCCGGCACCAAAGCCTGATGCTGGCCGGGTTGGATCACGGTATTCGGCGGCAGGACCGCGCCGTCGGTCTGTTGCAGACGGTCACGATAGTAATCCAGGGTTAATGCGGTATCGTAGTTTTCCAGCGAACGCGCGCGCTTCAGGCCGATCTTCATGCTGCGCAGATCGACCCCCTGCAAGGTAGTCCGATCGTAGGAACCATTGACGCCGTTGACAAAGCTGCGGCTATCCGGCGGCATCGACAGGTCCAGCGAGCCGTATTGCCGCCGCTGCTCGATCTTGGTCTGGGCGTCAAACACCCAGGCTTTGCCGAACACATTGTAGTTGGTGTAACGGCCCTGCACCTGGGCGCCGGTATCCGAGGCATAACCAAGACCGGTGCGTATGCGCTGGGTCTGGAACTCGGTGACCTGGACGTTTACCGGCGTTTCCCGGGCGTGCATGGGGTCATCGTCGATACTGACAATGACATTGCCGAAGTAAGGCGTGTTCTGGATTTGCCGTTGCAGCAGCAGCAAGCGCTCGACGCTATACTCTTCGCCGACCTGCAAGGGATTGACGTTCTCGATGATGCTCGGCGGATAGCGCTTGGTGCCGGTGATACGCAATGGCCCTAGGGTAAAGCCCGGGCCGCTATCGTATTGCACGCTCAGTTGAGCATCGCTGTCTTCCGGCGTCACTCGCGCTTCCGAGCTGGCTACCTTGGCCGCCGGATAACGCTTCTTGAGCAATACCTGCAGGCCGTCTTCCTTGGCTTTGGCCCAGTCGGCCTGACGGAACGGCTGGCCGGGCTGCAAACCCCAGTTCTGCTTGATCTGGCCGACGCGCTCAGGCACTTCGGTCGCCGCGTTGCCAGTCACATTGACGACCGCGGCGGAAACTGTGGTGCGCTGCTGAGGATCGACGTTCAAACGAATGGTTTTGATCTCACCGGGATCCACCGTCACCGTGGTTTGCGGCGAGAAATAGCCTTCAGTCGAGGTCAGTTGGGTAACTTGTTCATCCACCGTATCAATCAGGAATTTCAACTGATCCTCGCTCAAGTCGTCGCGATCTTTATAGCGCGACAAATCCAGATGCTGTTCCAGCAGCGCCTTCAAATCGCCGGGGGCATCGATCTCTACCCGATATGCGGCCAAAGCAGCGGGCGCGGCAAGACAGCCGGCCACCGAAAGCAGAGCGAAAACAGTGCGAAAGGCTGTGCGAATGAGTGTGCGATTGATTGTGCAATAGGCAGCAGGCATCAAACGCGCAGCGGAGCGGCCAACACGATGCATCATGCGCGACAGCCTGCATTTGGCAGCGGCATGTTTTTGGTCTTCGATAGAAACAATAGGAACATAGGCAAGAGCAAGGAAATACGAAGAGTCATTCTAACAAATATTATTTTTATATTGCGAAAACGACATTAGCCCTTAACCCTTATTGTAGGGGAAACGCCCAGCATATGGACAGAAATAACATGATTTAACCTCAGCCAATACCTCAGCCAAGAGCGGACGGCAACCGTAATCGGTTGCCGCCAGAAAACAACTTACCCGGGGCAGGTCATTTTTTGCGGCTGCACCCACTCCGCGAATTCCTGTTCGGTCACATAACCGAGCGCCAGCGCCGCCTGTTTCAAGGTGCTGCCGTCATGGTGCGCATGCTTGGCGATTTGCGCCGCACGGTCGTAACCGATATGCGGCGCCAGCGCGGTCACCAGCATCAGCGAACGCTCCATCAGCTCGGCGATGCGGTCGCGGTTGGCAGCGATGCCGTCGGCGCAATGCTCATCGAAGCTGGCCATGCCGTCAGCCAGCAAACGCACGCTTTGCAGGAAATTATGAACAATCAGGGGCTTGAACACGTTGAGTTCAAAATTGCCGGAAGCGCCGCCGAAATTGATCGCCACATCGTTGCCGAACACCTGGCAACACAACATGGTCAGCGCCTCACACTGGGTTGGATTGACCTTGCCTGGCATGATGGAGCTGCCTGGTTCGTTCTCGGGGATGCTGATCTCACCCAGGCCGGAGCGTGGACCGGATGCCAGCCAACGGACATCGTTGGCAATCTTCATCAGCGCTGCCGCCAGGGTTTTGAGGGTGCCGTGCGCGGCGACCAAGGCATCGTGCGCGGCCAGTGCTGCGAATTTATTCTCCGCGCTGCGGAATGGCAGGTTTTCAGTCTTGGCCAGTTGCGCGGCCACGCGGCTGCCAAAATCCTTAGGTGCATTCAAGCCGGTGCCGACAGCGGTGCCGCCAGCCGCCAGGTCGCACAGCGGTTCCAATGCGGACGTAATGATTTTTTCGGCAAAATCCAGTTGCGCGACATAGCCGGAAAATTCCTGGCCTAAAGTCAGCGGTGTAGCGTCTTGCAGATGGGTGCGGCCGATCTTGACGATATCGTCAAATTCGACCGATTTCCTGTGCAGCGTCGCCCGCAGTTTTTGCAATGCCGGCAACAGCGCATTGGTGACGGCCAGCGCGGCGGCGACATGCATCGCCGTCGGGAAAATATCGTTGGACGATTGGCTCATGTTGACCGCATCGTTGGGATGCACCAGCCGCTGTTCGCCGCGCACGCCGCCGAGGATTTCCGAGGCGCGGTTGGCCAGCACTTCGTTCATGTTCATATTGCTCTGGGTGCCGGAGCCGGTCTGCCAGATCGAGAGGGGAAATTCATCCGGATGCTTGCCGGCGATCACCTCTTGCGCCGCCTCGATGATGGCGGCGGCCTGGGTTTTCTGCAGCTTGCCGAGATCCAGGTTGACTTGCGCGCACGCTTGCTTGACGGCTGCCAGCGCGACGATCAGCTCGCTCGGCATGCGCTCGGTGGAAATATGGAAATGATGCAAGCTGCGCTGGGTCTGCGCGCCCCAGAGCTTGTCATCCGGGACTTCGATCTTGCCAAAGGTATCGCGTTCGGTTCTGGTGGTGGTCATTTAAGCTCCATGGAGTAACGACGTTCTGCGCAGTCAAGTCAAGCATGGTCAGGCCAGAGCGTCAAACCTCTATGGTAATACTTTTCCCTCGCGCAGGAGAATTTCGATATCTGCCGCGGATACCGGTTCGCTGAAATAGAAACCTTGCATTTCATCGCAACGATGACGTTGCAGATATGACAGTTGCTCTTGCGTTTCCACGCCCTCTGCGATCACCTGCAGACGCAAATTGTGGGCCAGCGAAATGATCGATGCGACGATCGCCGCATCGTCCTGGTCGACGGTGATATCACGCACGAATGATTGATCAATCTTTAACGCATCGATCGGAAAACTTTTCAGATAGGCCAGGCTCGAATAGCCGGTGCCGAAATCGTCGATCGACAATTGCACGCCGATCGATTTCAAGTCGTTCAAGATACCGACCGCCAGCTCGACATCGGTCATCACCAGGCTTTCCGTCAATTCGATTTCCAGGTAATGCGGCGCCAGCCCGGTGTCTTCCAATACCTTGGCCACCTGCTGCACCAGGTTTTGCTGGAAGAACTGGCGCGTCGACAGGTTCACCGACATGCGCAGGTAGCCCAGGCCCATCCGTTGCCATGCCTTGTTTTGCTCACAGGCGGTGTGCATCACCCAGGCCCCCATCTGCACGATGAGGCCGGTTTCTTCCGCCAGGTTGATGAAGCGGGTCGGTGAAATCATGCCGAGTTGCGGATGCTTCCAGCGGATCAGGGCTTCCATGCCGACCATGCGGCCGGTGCGCAAATCGACTTGCGGTTGATAGTAGAGCAGCAGTTCCCTGCGCTCCAGCGCGTTGCGCAGATCACCCTCGATGCGCAAGCGCTCGAGCGCCCGCTCGTTCATCGCCGCCGTATAGAACTGGTAATTGTTGTTGCCCATTTCCTTGGCGCGGTACATGGCGATATCGGCATGCTTGAGCAGGCTCTCCGGATCGGCGCCATCGTTCGGGTAGATCGCAACGCCGATGCTGCAGCTCAGGAAAAAATCGTAGCCCTCGATTTGCAACGGCCGTGCGATGGCGTCCATCATGCCCTGGATCAGACCGACGCTGAGTTCCTCGTCAAGACGTTCCGGCAGGATCAGGACAAATTCGTCGCTGCCCAGACGAGCGATGGTATCGGCCTCGCGGGTGAAGGCTTTGAGACGGCTGGCGACCTCCTTCAACAACAGGTCGCCGGCGTTGTGGCCCAAGGTATCGTTGACGAATTTAAAGCGATCCAGATCGACGAACAGCACCCACACCCGGTGACCGTAGAGCTCGCCGTAGACAATCGCCTGGCTCAGGCGGTCGCTTAGCACGTTACGGTTCGCTAGGCCGGTCAGGGTGTCGTGCCGCGCCTGATGCTCAAGCTCCGCCTCGTAACTCTTCATCTCGGTGATGTCGTACAAGGAAGTGACGAAGTGGCTGACGCGGCCGGAGCTGTCCTTCACCGGCGCCACATACAACTCGTTCCAGAACAAGGTGCCATCCTTGCGATAACTTCGGAACACCGCGTTGGCGCTGCGCTTTTCCCGTAAAGCGGAGCGGATTTCTTCGAGGCCGATCTGGTCGTGGTCGACGCCTTGCAACACTTCCAGGTTACGGCCGATCATGTCGCTGGCGCTGTAGCCGGTAATCAGTTCAAAGGCCGGATTGACGTACTCCACCAGATAGTCCGGCAGTTTGGCGCTGGAGATGATGATCGCGTTGGCGCTCGATTCAATGGCGCGCTCGCGTAGTTGCAATGCATCCTCGGCGCGCTTGCGGGCGACGATATCCTCTTTCATCATCTGCGTCGCCAGCCGCACTTGCTGGGTACGGGCATCGACCAGCTGTTCGATGCGCTTGGAGCGTGTCGACAGGAAATACAGATAGGTGGCGCCCATCCAGCTCAGCAAGCTGCCCAGAATTAGCACCAGGATCGATCCGGCATTTTTCTTGGTGAATACGCGTGGCGGCGACGACGCTTCGATATACCAGGACTTGCCGGCCAGCTCGAAAGTCTGCGACATGTCTTGCGGCGCATCGTAGAGCAGCCAGGCCGGCAGCCAATGACTGGCGACAGAGGGCGTTAGCTGGTCGCCCTGGCGATAAACCAGTGTTGCTGCGTCCGGCTTGGCGCTGGCATACACCCGTAGATAAAAATCATCGCGCGCCTGCACGCCATCGCGGGCAAGGACGTTGTTGACAAATGCATCGGCGCGTAGCGCCGCACTGGTAAAACCGACCAAGGCGCGACGCCGGTCATCGACGTTGTCCAATGCGGCGCCATGCTGGTATACCGGCATCAGCACGATCATGGCCAGCTTGCTGCCGTCCTTGCTGGCCTTTAAGGCAAACAGATCGGTGGAAGACGCCAGGCCTGTGTCGCGTGCGCGCTGCATCGCTTCTTCCTGGATCACGCTTGGCGTTACGTCAAGGGCAAACGCCGCCTCGTTGCCCGCCATCGGTTCAATATATTCAACCACCCGGTATTGCTCATGGCCGACGGCCGGCTCAGGCTTGCCATCGCTTAACTGGAGAATTGTGAAATTGGGATAGTGCTTGCGCATTTCCGCTTCATAGGCCGGCCGCTGGGCTGCCGACACCAGGCGCTGGAAACCGAGTGATTTGATATAAGGAGCACGACGCAACATCGGCGTCGTAAAGGTGTGAAATTGTTCGCGGCTGACGCTATCCATCGTCGCAAACAGGCGATTCACAGTTTCCAGTTCATGTACCAGGCTATCGAGACCGTCGACCACGGCTTTCAAATGGCCGCTGCCAAGACGCCGGAATTCCGCGTCCATTTTCTCGTATTCGAGGTGACGTACCGAGACAAACAAGCCAAGCGTAATCGCCAGGCCCAATATCAAACTGGATAAAGAAGCAATGGGTATGAAAATTGACGAGCCACGACGAAACATTTCTACTCCATTGCGAACAATAGGCGAAATATTACACGGACTTGTTACCTGATAACGCCGCGTGTTGATTTCTTTTTAGTTCAAAAAATCAACTAAAAGCTGCATGGCAACAATTGCTGATATTACAGACAAAAATCAGGTGGATTTCGGCGCTTCGGCGTCGGGCAGCAAGCAGCCCTGCAAGATTTGCAGATCGTTGTCCTTGGCGAAATCGACCACAAAATGGTAAGCCAGAGGCTCGATCTGACGCAGCTCTTCGTTGACGACAACTGAGCGTACACCATTCAGCAGCACCGGGCGGACATAAGGAGAATATTGCAAATGCGCATTGCGTCCGCCCGACCCTTCAGGACGAAAGCAGGCCATGACGCCGCACAGGCGCTCCGCCCAGTCACTGGGGCGAAACTGCCGGCCATCGCTGGTAATACCTTGGATGAAAAATTCTTTGGCGGGCGGTGCGTCAGGAGATGGAATGGTATCAGCCATGCATACAGCTCGTTTCTTCTATAACGCTTGCTACAGAGGTTTGCCTACCCTGTGGTGCGATAGGCTACAGTTTTTTTCAAGCAACTTATGTTGCTTATTCAGAATACTTGGTTACATTCACCAGGATTATTCTTACGTATTATATCTTATAGAAGACTTGGACGCCATCCCGCATGCCCCGTCTCCGCATCGCCCTCCACTACCATTTAGGCGTACTTATCCGAGCCAGACCGCAGCCGACAATAGCAGCAGCAAAAACATCCATAGTAACAAAGCGCGCCAGACCAGGCCGACCGTGCTTTGCAGCGCCCGTGGCGTAGGGACGTCGCCCGGCGGGCTATCGCCATCCATGGCAGTCGAATCAACCGTTGACGCATCTGCCGGCAGGATGACCGCAGCGGTTTCCAACGGCGTGCCGAGCAACACGCCCATGGCGCCACCGCCGGTCGAGAGAATGATGCCGTCAGTCTCGTTTTTCCAGCGGCCTGCAAAATTGCGCCAAGCGTAAATCGCATCTTCGAAATTGCCGACCACGGCAAAGGCCGCCGCCGTCATACGCGCAGGAATCCAGTCTATCCAATAAAATGCCTGGGTCGCAAAACGGCCGAATGCTTCATTGCGCATGTGGTCGGGCTCGTTCCAGCCGCGCGCCAGATATTCTGCAATGCGATACATGACCGCCAAGGCCGGACCGACCGGCATCAGGAACCAGAAAAATACGCCAAACACATGGCGATGGGTGGTGATCAGCGCTTTCTCAACCGCGATGCGGGAGATTTCGCTCACATCCATATCGGTGGTGTCAATCTTGGCCCACTCTGCCAGCAAGGTCCGCGCAGTCGCTTCGTCGCCGCTGTTTAGTGCCAGTTGAATTGAACTGAAGTAGTGGCTGTAGTGGCGGAAGCCGAGCGTTAGATAGACGATCAGGATATTCCACAGCAACGCGGCCCAGGCGCCGATATGCACGCATAGCCAATAGATCAGCGCAGTCGGCACGGTCAGCGCCAGTATCACGCAAAACCAGCCTAGCCGGCCCTGGCGCGCCTGGCCGGCATTGAACGAAGCTTCTATCTTGCTTGCGAAAGACTTCACCCAGGCGTACACGGGATTGTCCGCACGGAGCGGCTTCAGTTGTTCGATCAGCAATGCAAACAGAATAGAGAGAAATGTCATTAACCAGCCTTATAAGTCAACCCACAGCCCAGCAAGATGCTGCCACAGCCAGCCCTTCATCGCCGCTCGGAACGCGGCGCGCCAGCTTTGCCATCACATCTACAATTGCAATATCCCATACGATAACGCAGCACAGGCGCAGAATCAAACTTGTATCGAAATTGCGGCCGGCTATTTTGCAGCCATTCATCTTAAGTCGGACAGCCTGCTAGGCACGCAGAAAGTGAAACAGGTTTCTCAACATCGCGGCGGTAGCGCCCCAAATGAAAAAACGCTCGTACGGCATCGCATAAAAAGTGCGGCGATAACCGTCGGGCAGATCGATGCTGCGCAACTGATGATTCAGGCCATCCATGAGGAAAGCCAGAGGCACTTCAAATATTTCCGCCACCTCGTCCGGATCGGCGCGCAGGTTCACGGGCGGATTGACCAGGCACACCACGGGCGTGACGCGATATCCGGTGCCGGTAAAGTATTCCGGCATGGTGCCGATCACCTCAACCTGGCTGCGCGCCAGGCCGATCTCTTCTTCCGCTTCGCGCAAGGCGGTTTCTATCGGCGAGGCATCGCTCTCTTCCATCCGCCCGCCCGGAAAACTCACTTGCCCGGCGTGATCGGTCAGATGCGCGGCGCGCTGGGTAAACAGCAAGGTTGGCTGCTCTTCATGCATGACGATAGGAATCAGCACCGACGCCGGCGTCACCGGCTTGCCTGGCGACATGCGCAGGATGGCTTGACTATCCATGTTTTCGGGATGCCATTCGGGCTGATGGGCAAAGCGCTTGCGCAGCCACGCCGCGCTCATCCTTTCCGGCGCCAGCGCAGACTCGCCAGCCACCGCGTCGACGGGCAACATCAAAGGATCGAAAGTCAATTTAACCAAGAAAATTCCTCTAGCAGCTTTCCAACACTTTACCGCGATGACAATCAAAGGCCTATCGTAGTCACAGATAATAACAATTTACGACATTTTACTTTACAGCAATTACACCTAGGGCATTGATCGGCTACGGGAGACAGCGAAATGCAAAAAAGGGGCACCTGACGGCGCCCCTTTTTCATGTAATACCTGTACCTGCTACGGCACAACTTACACAGCTGCTGGCGCAGCCTTTGCAGTGTTGCGACGCTGTGGCAGTTTTTCCTTGATACGTGCCGATTTACCGGAACGCTCACGCAGGTAGTACAGCTTGGCGCGACGGACATCGCCGCGACGCTTGACTTCGATCGAAGCAATCAGTGGCGAGTACAGTTGGAATGTACGCTCAACGCCTTCACCCGAAGAAATCTTACGGACGATGAAGTTGGAGTTCAAACCACGGTTACGACGCGAAATCACGACGCCTTCGTAAGCCTGGGCGCGCTTGCGCGTACCTTCGACTACGTTAACGCTGACGACGACTGTATCGCCAGGTGCGAAATCAGGGATGCTCTTGCCGAGGCGGGCAATTTCTTCTTGCTCAAGTTGTTGGATCAAGTCCATTTTTAGCTCCATATACCATCTTGCTGACGCCGTTTTGTGCTTTAACTTTTCGTTAAGGCGCTGCTCAGTAGAGGATGGGGTTAAACACAGGTGGCCGGCTGGCCTCCCCTTGGTACTGCTTACTGCACTTGCTACCAGCTACAACGGATCGGGCGCTTGCGCACTCAACCCATATTCCGTAAAAATTTTTCGTCGGCAGCGCTCAGCAAACCGGCGGCGCGTATCTTTTGAATCAGATCCGGGCGCTTCTTCGCCGTCGCCGACAACATCTGCTGACGCCGCCATTTTTCGATTTCAGCGTGATGGCCGCCCATCAGGACCGGCGGCACCGCCACGCCTTCGTACTGTTCCGGCCGGGTGTAATGCGGGCAATCCAGCAAGCCGTTGACAAAACTGTCCTCGACCGCCGACGCACCGTCATTCAACACGCCCGGCAACTGCCGGATTACCGCATCCATCAAGGCCATCGCCGGCAATTCGCCACCGGACAAAACGAAATCGCCAAGGCTGATTTCTTCATCCACGCAACGATCCAGCAAACGCTGGTCTACCGCTTCATAACGGCCGCACAGCAATACCAGGCCGGGTTCGCTACGCAATTCCATGACGCGCTGATGGGTCAGCGGCCGGCCTTGCGGCGACAGATAGATTACTCTCGGTGCAGGAAGGCTTTGCTGCAGCTGACGCGCCTTGGCTGCGTCAAGCGCGGCTTCCAGCGGCTTCGCCATCATCACCATGCCGGGTCCACCGCCATAAGGCCGGTCATCCACGGTACGATGATTGTCGGTCGTGAAATCACGCGGATTCCACAAGGCCAGCTCACATCTTTTCTGTTCAAACGCACGCCGGGTAATACCCGACTGCGTCAATGCAGCAAACATTTCGGGAAACAGAGTGACGACATCAAATTGCATACCGCTCACCTTCTTGTTTCGCTTGCGATGTTGTTTGCCGCTTTGGTTGCCTGGCCTGGTTCAAATCTGAACCGGATTCAAGACAGGATTTAATAATCCAGTCCCCAGTCAACCGTAATTTTCTTTGCTGCCTGATCCACCGTCTTGACGAACTGCTCAACGAACGGGATCAATAATTCCGGCGCGGTCTTGTTCTGGTCCTTGCCTTGATCGGCGACTGCCGGCACGGTAATCCGAAGAATCGGATGTGCGCCGTTGTCCATCAGATCAGCGACCACTCCCATATGCTCGCCCTGCAGATTTTCAACCACAAGGCCGATCAGATCGACCCAATAGAATTCATCATCCGAGAGCGCCGGGAAATGGCTGCGTGGAATGTGTACCACAGTGCCCTTCATGGCTTCGGCTGCATCGCGCCCTGCCACGCCCATCAGGCGCGCCACAATGTCGCCACTGTGATTTTTGGCCTGCATCATTTCGACATCGCGCAATTCCGGCGAATTCTGCCGGCCTAGCCACCATGTCTTGGCGTTTAACAACGCATCTGCATCCGCTGAATACGATTTGATACGCACCCAGCCATTGATACCGTAAGCGCCGGTGATATACCCGACCACGACCAAATCCGAAGGTATTGCTGCCACGGTTTGTGCGGTGGTCGACAAATCTGCTAACGCGCTCAACGGTTCAAGTCACAGACTTAAGCTGCAGTTTTCTTGGCAGCGTCAGCAACCAGACGTGCAACTGTCGGCGACATTTGCGCGCCAACACCTTGCCAATGCGTCAGACGGTCCTGAGCAATACGGAAAGTCTCTTCAGCACCAGACGCTACCGGATTGTAAAAACCGATGCGCTCGATGAAGCGACCGTCACGGCGATTGCGCGAATCAGTAGCTACGATGTTGTAAAAAGGACGCTTCTTTGCGCCACCACGGGATAAACGAATAACGACCATAATGTTTCCAAAAAGTGTTCGAACACGGAAAAAGCCGCAAATTATAACGCAAACTATGCCCACCCCGCAACCTAAGCAGGTCATCGGTGTGGCGTCACTACGTCAAAAAGGTATTTGCAAGGCTGTAAAAATCGCTTTGCTGCTCTGCGAGCAAGTAACAAGCGCACTGGGTGGGTGCTATCAGTGACAGTCGATTGATTGAGGAGCCTGTACACTACACCCTCAGTTCGCTGTCCGATGCTTACGATGCGTACTAGCAACATCAGTAGCGATAACGGCGCTAGTATATTAGCAATTCCCTCTTTTGAGGCAAAGTAGTGCATTTTGCAGTGGTTTTTTGCAGCATACGTTAGACAAATCAGACAATTCACTCACCTTCCCAGCCAATGACTCCAAGCCACAAGAACAAGACACTTGCCACTTTCACAGCTACCGTATTCGGCAGCATTGGTTTACACCGTTTTTATCTGAAGGGACCCGGCGATATCTGGGGCTGGCTGCATTTTGCAACTTTGCCAATATCCTTGCTGGCTTACTCGCTATTGGGCAAGAATCAGCAGGTAGCTTTCCTGTTCGGACCATTGATTATTTCGGGATTGATTGCCTGCCTGGAATCCCTGATCATCGGCCTGACCCCGGATGAGAAATGGGATGCAAAATATAATGCCGATTCCGGCCGCCAATCGGACTCAAGCTGGTTTGTGATCTTGCTGGTGGTCTTGACCCTGGGTGTCGGCGCAATTGCCCTGATAGGCGCGATTGCACGCACTTTCGACCTGTTGTTTACTGGCGGCGCCTACGGTTGAGCGGTAAGCATCCAACCGCCCCACCTATCCAGCGTGTTTAGTGTTGGATAAAGTCCGGCAATGGCAACAGCGAATCGATCTGGCTGTTGGGGCACGTCGGGAGACGTTCCAAGACGGTGGCCAGCCAA
>NZ_JBDTCG010000080.1:0-175567 GCF_039923675.1 Collimonas sp. | reverse complement strand
ACTACTCCTGATTAGTTACCTATCTAAGATGCCATATTTTTTAGCACAAAACCATCTGCCGAGTCATTCCCGCGAACACGGGAATCCATGTTGAATCAAGTACTTAAGTTGGATCCCCGCGTTCGCGGGGATGACGCTTTATCAGCATAATGACCGCTTTTCACGGTCAATCTGAGGTGCGTAACTAATCAGGAAACCACTTGTGCGCGAGCCGACTATTTGGTCAGCCGCTGCGCCCGGCTTATTGCTGAGATTCGCTCTTGACCACCAGCCGCAGCCAATGCAAGGTCGAGTCATCTTCCGCAGGCAGCGGCGCTTGCTCCGCCGCATGCTTGATCGCCGCATCGTAAGCCTCTCGGCTGGTGCGCCTGGACGCCCGCAATTTGATGCGCATACTCCATTCATCGCCATAGCTGACGATGTTTTCAAATGCAGCATGCAGCTTAGGATCATCGCTGATATTTTCAGCGAGACGGCGCCACAGATTGCTTTGATTCCAGCGCATGAACCGCATGTAGGTGGTGTTCCATTTGCCGAATCGCAGCGGCAGGTCGCGCCACAGACGGCGGTTGCTTGATATCCACAAGACGGCGTCGATGAACAGGCGATTGTCCCGTCCCCTGGCGCCTGCATCACCTTCTTTTCCTCTCAACATGGGCTCCAGCTTTTCCCACTGCTCATCTCTCAGTTTGATATTCAGCGCAGTATTTTGCTGTTTCCCCGAGACGCCAGTATTTTCGGAATGGCTCCGATTAATTCCGTAGATTGTCGACATGGCAGCTACACTCTTTCCGTCCCAATGATTTAACATTTATTTCCCCTTATCTTGCCTGCCCCGCGAGGACGGAAAAAAGGGCCATGTCGGCCCAAAATAATTTGTAACAGCGGATTGAACAGGCCTTAGGCTCGCCGCTTCGCCAGCGCCGCGTTATGGCGCTGGCTGTTTTTCTGACAACGGAAACACACCCAGCGCTTGGTTTTGTTGCGAATGACGAAATCGCCGTCTGCCGCCGCCACTTCGCCCTGGTGATGCGCACAAAATCGCCTGCCGGTGGCCTCGGCTTTGGCCTGGGTCAAT
The DNA here is from genome assembly GCF_039923675.1 of Collimonas sp. GTDB lineage: Bacteria > Pseudomonadota > Gammaproteobacteria > Burkholderiales > Burkholderiaceae_D > Collimonas. The sequence continues at coordinate 174,489 of NZ_JBDTCG010000080.1, read as the reverse complement.
AACGACAGCCGGTCGGAACGCTCCATGTATGCGGTCATCTTCAGCTCCTTTCTCTCAATCTGCATATCAGAAAAAATTTCCCATGGCCGCCAAGGACCCCATGGAAGTGCGGACGGTGCGGCCGCCGTCCCGTCACCCGTGGTCAGGATTTGAATGCGTAAAAGCCGTTGCCAACCGGCTTGCCGTCCGGCCCCGGCGTGCTGCGCTTGTCCTGCACCGAAAAATACATCCTGCGTCCGTAGAAAAACTGCAATGGCCAGTCGAAGACATTTAGCGCACCGCCATCGAAGGACACTTGCCCCAAGCCATTCAACGCAGCATTGTTGGTGCTCAATATCTGTTCCGCATTGCCGATCGAGAAAGCCATGGGAACGCTGACGGTACCGTCATTACCGGTGAGGACTGCTGACAGGGCGACCGCCGATGACGGGCAATAAAAGCCGCCGCCGTACGACGCCAGGTTGCTTGGGCACTGCGGCAACAGCGCCACATCCGGCGCGTTGAACGAGTAGTAAGGACTGCCGCTGTCGATGAAGGTGTAGCTATAGTCATGGCCGCTAAAGGTAGTCTTCAGCAAAGCATTCCCCAAAGGGTTGGCGAGGATCGGGTAAACCTTTGCCGCCACGCCTTGCAGTTGATTGTTCGTTTGCGTGCCGATCCCGAACGTCATGGTGCCGGTGAGCGTGGTCGCGCCAGGCACCGGGACTGCAGGCAAGTCGAGGATGACGCCATTGTTGTCGACGGCAAACTTGGTCTGCGGGCTAACGCTAGGCGTGGCTACGGTTGTGCTGATTTCCGTTCCCGCGCAGCCCGCGGCCGGACAAGAATAATAAGAGCCGCCATCAACCGCGTTCAGGCTGGCACCGATCAGGCCATTCGTGCCGTCAAGCGCAGGGTCGCTATTGGACTGGCTGCCATGGCCATCGGAACAGTCGGTCGGCACCTTGGTAAAGCTCGGATCGTCCTGCAGTTGGGTAGGTACGGCGCTTGCCGTTTCGCCGCCGATCTTGACGTCGGCGCTTACCAGGGAACCCCAGTTGAAACTGGTGACGTACTGCTCGCAAAGGGTGAGTACGTTGCCATTGATTTTCGGATCTGCCAAAGGTTTGAGCGCCTGTTTGAGCTTGTTGCCCAGCACCGAAGAGGCGATGTGCAAGCCGGAAGAACCGGTGTCCACCATGATGTGATCGATGGTCTGGCAGTTGGTGGGATCGCCGGGGGCGCACAGGGTGACGGTGATGAAAGGCCTCAGGCTGGTGGCCTTGTTAGGGCCGGAATCGATGACCAGCGGCACGACGTTGGGAGCCGTCGGCGCAGTGGCGCCGGGAGCCGTGCTTGCCGGAGTCATCGCCAGCGGCGTACCGTTGGCAGTCGTAGAGGCGCCGGAATTGCCGCCATCGGAACACGCCGTCATCAGCAGCAAGCCGTGCAAGGCTGCAATCGTCAATAATTTACGCATGTCTTTTCCTTACTTGATGTCAGCGGCGCTGACGCCAGGCGGCAGTTGCTGTGGAAGATAGGCTTGGCCCTGGAAGTTTCCAGGGATCCCGAACGAGTGCACTACCAGGCTGCCGTGCTGCAGCACGAAAACGCGGCCAACCGGTGTGGTCTGCGCCTTCAGCGACTGCAGATAGAGCGCATACATCGCATCGCCGAATACCTGGCGCAAATTAGGTTGGCTCGCACCCTGCCATGCGACGCCGAATACCTGTCCTGCTGCGACGAATTCACGCACTTCGGTACCGGCCGGCAGGGTGAATGCGCGCACGGAGTAAAGATCTGAAGTTGTAGCGGCGCCTTCACGTCCTGCGCCGGCCTTGGAAGACGTCAAGGCGGCGGCCAGCGGCGCGCCGCGCAAGGCGATGCGGTCAGCTTCCACTGAACTGGCGTCGCCGCCTAGCGCTGCCCACGCTGGCAACGCCGACGCCAGCACCAACAATAACGGCAGCGTCGTCAATCTGAATAATTTCGTCGAATGGCTTTTCATGTTCGGTTACCTTTCAATAATGTGCCTGTGGCAGCGGCATGCTGTTGCGCCCTGCCCTTGTACTGAGTTCGCTCCATGTGCATGGGGGCTCCTTAATGAGACGATGCGCCACTCGCGCCTGCCCGCCCGCTATTGGCCGCGCCGCCATGAAATTTCGGCCACGCGCTGGCGGCCAGGGCCGCCTTGCCGTTGATGGCATACAGATGCCCCTCTTCGGAACCGATATAGATGGTGCCGTCGGCGGCGATCGCCGGCGATGCGCCGACCGTGCTCGGATTGAGCTGGCTGGCCGGTGGAATCGTGAAATTCCAGGCGGCTTTGCCTGCGGGCAGCGACGTCAGGCCGCCATGCTCCTGTGCCTGGCCATAATTCAGGTAAGACAAAGCCACGCGATCGGTGCTGCCCGCGGCGGGAGCTGTCAAGGCAGTCAGGGCGTTGTTGCCGAGACCAAGGTAGATCGAACCGTCAGCCGCCAGGCTGGCGTCGGTGACGCCGCCGCCGACACTGTATGCCCATGCCGCCGCGCCGGTTTGCGGATTGAGTGCGTAGAAAACGCTATCGCCACCGTTGCTGCCGACATACACCGTGCCATCCGCGCCGATTACCGGTGAAGCCTGAACCCAGTCATTGGTGCCGTACTTCCATTTCAGCTTGCCGGTGGCGGGATCCAAGGCACACACCAGCCCGACCGGCAGCGATTGATAGTACGGCCCGGCATAACCGTCGACACCGACAAACACTGTGCCATCGGCGCCGATGGCCGGTGAGGAATCCACCTGGATGATCGACGGCAAGGAAGCTATCGCCGGGTTTTTCGAGACGGGTCTCGGATTGCCGCTCACATCCAGATTAAAGTAACCATCTGCCGCAAAATCGTGATCCCATTTCTTGCTGCCGTCTGCCATGGCTAGCGCCGTCAGATGGCCATCGTCGGATCCTGCATACAGCGCGCCGCTAGCGCTCAAGGCGGGTGAAGACCTGACCGTTCCGCCCAGCTTCACCGACCACTTCGGCACGCCGCTGGCCGCGTCCAGCGCATATACCACATTGGCGGCAGCCACGTATACGCTGCCGTCGGCGCCGATCGCCGGAGTGGAACTGACTACGCCGGTGCTCTGGAAGGTCCATTTCAGCGTACCGTTGGCGTTCAGCGCATACAATTTCTGATCGTAGCCACCCATATACACCGTGCCGTCCGCCGCCACTGCGGCCGACGAACTGACGCCGCCGATGGTGCTGCCTCCTGCCGGGTATTCCCATTTTTCTCTGCCGTCGGCTTTCACGGCATACAGCTTGCCTGTCACCTGATTGAGCGGGGCGTTGTTGGCGCCTATGTAAATGGTGCCATCGGCGCCAAGCGCGGGAGAGAAAAATCCCGACAAGCCCTTGGTGTCGAACACCCATTTCTTGGTGCCGGGAGTTGCCTGCGCCTGGTTAGGAGTGACCGTGGTTGGCGGCACTGTCGGAGGCACGGTTGCAGGGACCGTTGCCGGGCCCGGATTGTTGGCGGCATTGCTTCCCTGGGACACGGATGAATCGCCGCCACCGCCGCCGCAGGCGCTCAGCATGAGGCCAAGCACAGCTATGCATACCGGATATATACCAGACTCTGATCTCACCGAATTTCTCCTAAAATCGTTTTAAATTCCGCGCCAGACACTCCTGCGCAATCTGTCTTCTTTTTTTTCCGCACCCATGAACTTTAGGCTACCGGAACGCAATCTGTCCCTGCTCGCCAACCATGCCACCTGTTTTCTGAAGGCCCTGCAGCCATCAACGGAAACGCCATTTCTCGGCCGCTGATGCTTGTGGCGCTTTCACTAGAGATGCCCGTCCAAAAAAAAAAAGGGGCCACGATCGGCCCCGATTATTTGTAACTATTTGAGACAGCGGCTGCCGCCCGGGAAAAACATCCACACCATTTGGCCTTTTTTATATTTTCATGGGGCAACAGATATAAGGTCGGTTGATAAAACCTCCACAAGGGGATTTGCCATCGGCGACCGAGTGCTTGCTTCTCAACTATAAATCGGGAGTTTTGCATATGGGTAATTACACGGAAAGGTCGGATTTGGTCCCGCATGTCTTTGCAGCCGGTGCCGGCAATACAACGCCGGGGGTTGAAATGCATATTTCCTTTCACTATCAAGGACAGAGATGACTGACCACAATCAATCGAAAAACAGGATGGCCGCCACCGCCTTGACCGCACTCTACGCACTCTCTGCGCTGCTGCTTGCAGGCTGCGGCGATGGCAGCAATTCCGGATCGGGCGTCAGCGCTGACACGGCACAGAGCCAGCGCATGAATCCGGTCACACAGCCGGCCGCGGCTATCGTGTCCGGCAGGATCACGTATGATTTCGTACCTGCGGTATCCAGCAAGGACCAGCAAGGCCAATGGCTGGCCAAGCTTGACTATGCCAGCACCGTGCAAAAGCCCGCCCGCAATGTGGTGGTCGAATTGATCAACGATAAAAGCGGCAAGGTATTGCTGTCGACCGCAACCGATAGTCAGGGAAACTACAGCTTCCAGGCAGCGCTCGACACCGCAATGCATGTACGCGCCAAAGCGCAGATGCTGCGCGTCGCCGGCAAAACGCCGGGACCCAGCTGGAATTTCGCGGTACGCGACAATTCATCGGACGGTTATGGTGCAACGGTTGACGGTGCGGCCTTGTTTGCCATGGATGGCGCCAGCTTCAACAGCGGCAAGAAAGGCAGCATCCATGATCTCAACGCCGCGTCTGGCTGGGATCCGGCGAGCGCAACTTACGCCAACTCGCGCAGCGCAGCGCCATTCGCCATCCTCGATACCGTCTACAGCGCCAGCCACAAAGTGCTGGAAGCGGACCAGAACCTGAGCTTCCCACCTCTCAATGTATTCTGGAGTCCGGGCAGCGACGACGGCACTTACTTCCAGGGTGCGGGAGATAAAACGCTCCGCGGGCTGCATATTCTCGGTCACGAAGATGTCGACACCGATGAGTACGATGCCGGCGTGATTGCGCATGAATGGGGACACTATTTCCAGGCCGGCTTTTCGCGCGACGACAGTATCGGCGGCTCGCACAGCAGCGCCAACCTGCTCGACATGCGGCTGGCGTTCAGCGAAGGCTGGGGCAATGCGTTTTCCAGCATGGCGCGCAGCGATCCGATGTATGTCGACACCCAGGGGCCGGCACAGGCCAATGCGGCCGTGGTGTTCAAGGTCGACGAGATTCCTGATAATGTCGCCAAGGCCTGGTTTGGCGAAGTTGCGGTGCAGTCGGTACTGTATCGTTTGCATCAATCGCCGGACATCGGGTTCAAGCCGATTTACCAAGCCATGGCGGCACAAAAGAAATCGCCAGCCTTCACCAGCCTGTTTTCCTTCGCAACTTCGCTGCGCGGCAGCATCAATCCCGCCAGCCAGGCCACGCTGGATAATCTGCTGGCGGAAATCAACACTGTCGACAAAGACCAGCTGGACATGTTCGGTCTCAGGCAAACCGCCCTGCCGCCGGCTATCGTTGCCGCCAACAAGGATTTTGTGCTGCCGGTCTATACCACCCTGGAAGCCGGCGTAAAATCCAAGACCGCCGGCGCCGGCAAGGATGCAACGTTGTGCACCACCAGCGCCTACGGCAAGGCCAACAAGCTCGGCATCAACCGTTATCTGCGCTTCAGTCTTGCACAGAAAGGCAAGCAGACGCTGCGCATCACTGCCGACGCCGGCGTGTATCCGACCTTCCAGCTTTTCAGCAAAGGAGAACAGATCGCGGGAAAAATGGTTAAGGATCCCAAGCTGGACAGCACCTACAATCTCGACTATGACCTGGCGGCGCAAGACGATTATGTCGCCACGATCAATGCCGGCGCCAACAGCGGCTGCTTCAAGATCACGCTCGCACAAACCAACGCCGGAGAAGCGCAATGACTTTCAATATCACGATGAAGAATAGCCTGCTGGCCCTGGCCATGGCATCGCTTGCTTGCGGCTTGCAGGCCAAGCCGTTGCCAGAAATTAAAGCCAGCATCGGGCATGGTGAAAAGGTTGGCGCGGCGGTCACCGTCGAGTTGACCTCTGGCAGCACCACCAGCAAGAACGCCATTTTGCCGGTCATGCTGAGGTTTACCACGGACCAGCCGAATACCCCGTTGCACGTGGAGTATCGCAGCAATGCCGGTTTGTCGATCGTGACGCTCGGCAGCGCCATCCTGGTCAGCAACCAGGATGGGGTGGTCACCGATACCCCCAATGTCCGCGCAACGGCAGACGGCGTGTATGAGTTGAATGTGTTCGTCACCCTGGGCGACCGCACCAAGGCGGTCTCGGTGCCGGTCACCGTGGGCAATGCCAGGGCGGTTCGCAAATTGTCAGGCAAGGCGATGCGGACGCCACAGGGAGAAAACCTGACAGTGATGCCGGCGCAGGAAAAAGTGCGCTAAGCGGCGACGCCTGGCGAGGGGGCCCCGAATGCCGGCACCCCTTCGCCGGCATGCCTTGCTGGCGAAACTTTGCGGGAGTCCTATGTACGTTATGGGCAATTACAACGCCCTCATCTGACTTGTCCTTCGAAACGGAAAAGGGCCATGATTTCCTAGGCCCTAATATCAGAAGTTATAACGTCCAGTCAACACGAAAACACGTCCCGGCTCAAAACCGATGCCTTGCTGGAGATTGGCGAAGCTGCCATACAGGTGGCGGTTGAAGAGATTACGTGCGCCAAGCGTCAGCGACCATAATCTGGAGGTGTAGCGAATATTCCCGTCGACGGAAACCTGGCCGCCGATTTGCAGATCTCCGCTATTGCTTGGATAGCCGCTGCGGGCCGTTGCTCCCAGGCCGTAACCCCAGCCGCGCCATGCCGCAGTCTGCAAATCGTAGCTGCTCCAGAAACTGGCCTGATGGCGGGGGATCAGGGAAGCCAGGGCGTAAAAACCTGGTGGCTGCGCATATCTGAAATCGCTGTAGCTGTAAGAGGCAGTGAGATTCCAGCCTGGCAGCGGACTGCCGGTCAGGTCGAACTCCATTCCGCGATTGGTGGTGGCCGGCAGCAGCGCGGTAAGCTGATTGTTTGCCGCGTCGGTGTCATAAGCGTACAAGACTCTCGCATGCGATATCCGGAACACCGACGCCGTCAGCATCAAGCGATCGTCCAGCAGATCGAGCTTGACGCCGGCCTCCAGCGACTTCCCATCCGTCGGCGGCAGATTGTACAAACCGGGCGGACCGCCATCGTAACGGATGCCGGAGGCCTGGGCCTGCAATACGAAGCTCTTTTGCCGGTTCGCATACAGCGTGACGTTGTCCGTCAGCTGATAGGACAGCCCGATGTTATAAATCGGTTTGCTCTGTGGATGCAGCGAGGTCACCGCCGCCGTTTGCAGATCGGCGCTATGCGACCATGCCCGCGTGTAACCGATATTCGCCAGCATATGCCAGCGTCGCCAGCCCAGCTGGTCTTGGAGGAACCAGTTGGTGTAGTACAGCGTTGACGCCGGCTCGTAGGGCGTCAACTTGGTGGCGGGAATTTCCGGCAGGCTCTCGCGTGACAGCGTGGCCGGCATGGTGGGACCGATCTCGGCCAGCGGCACCGCAAACCAGCTGTAGTTGACAGCGGCGCCGGCCAGCACGGTATGCTTGACCGGACCGGTATGAAAAGTACCGTGCACACTGTTTTCCAGATTCCAGCCATAGGAAGTCGATGTCAGCGCTTGCGTCTGGCAATTTCTCGGCATGACGCTGTCGTCTGGCGATGAATTCTGATAGCAATAGTATGAACGCGCGGATAATTGCGTCCGCATGTAGTTGCCCTTGCTCTCCAGCCCCCAATTGCCATCGAGTTTCTGCTGCACCGCATAGCTGCCGCCAATGCTGGTGCTCTGCAAGCCGTCGGTAATCTGGCCGTAGGGGCCCTGGCCGCCATTCGGCAGCAGATTGCGCTGGTAGTTGAGGCCGGCGATGGCGACCGTGCCTTCGCTGCGATAACCCAGCGAAGGCGCAAAATAGACATCGCGCACACTGTCATAGCGGTCGATAGCATCCGAGTCCTGGCTGCCGGAGAGAATCACGCGATGGGTCCAGACCTTGTCGTCCGACAGCGCGCCTGCGAGATCGAGCGCAATCCTTTGATGGCCTTGGGTGCCACTCTCCAGCGTCAGTTGCCGCACCGGTTCGGCTTGCGGCTGCTTGGTGATGATGTTGACCAGACCGCCCGGTTCCATGTCGCCGTTGGCGACGATCGAATCTGCGCCTTTGACGACATCGATTCTTTCAATCGCGGCCAGCGGCGTATGCAACGGCGAGCTGGCGCTCTCGATACGGGAAGGACCTTGCTGCAGGCCGTTGATGCGGGTCGGCGCCAGAAAGCCCCGGATATATACCGATGTATCGACCCCGACGTTATAGATATTCACACCGCTGACATCGTGCAAGGCGTCCAGCACCGATTGCGACTGCTGGTTCGCCATGAGTTTTTGGTTCACCACCTGTATCGATTGCGGCAGCTGGGAAAGCGGCGTATTGGTACGGCTCGCGCTGCTGCTGTTGGCGGCGGCAAACCCTTGATCCGCGGGCCCGTCCGGGCTGGGGAAGACAGTCACCGCCATTAATACCGCATCATCCTTGGCGACAGCAGGAGCGGCCCGTGCGACCGAAGATGGCGGCGGCCGCGGCTTCAACCGTAATGTATAACCACCCTCGGCCTTGGCAATCGCTTCCAGCCCGGTGCCGCTCAGCAAACCCGCCAGCGCATCGGCAACCCCATGGCTGCCGCTCAGGCCGAGGCTGTGCTTGTCCTGCACCAGCGCCGGGTCGTAGGCAAGTGAAATACCTGATTTGGAGGCAAAGGCCGCTAGTATCAGGCTTAATTTTCCCGGATTGATCGCATAGTTTTTAACCAGCTGCGACGTTTGTGCGCACGCCTGCTGAGGCGCGCTGAAGCTGGCCGACGCCAGACACCAGCAAGCCACGTGTACGCGCATGGCCACCGAAAATGGCCGCGATGTGTCAAAAAAACGTCGCCGAGAGTGTTGTAAAACCATACCAATTGCTTTCTCGGTTAGCTGCCAGAAATGCCGGCCAGGCCGTTGGGACAAATAGGCGGACCCGACCACACCACGTCAAATTTCCAACTCACGAAAAACTGTTTACCATCCTCCTCAGGCTTTAGTCACAGTCACCCAATAGCGGCTGATTTTTTCTACCCGCACCGGCAATACCTTGCTGAGCAAATACAGCACCTGGTCCGTATCCTTCAGCTGGAAAGCGCCCGAGACCAACTGGTCAGCCACCGCCGGATCGCAGTTGAGCCGGCCATGGCGATAGCGCGCCAACTCGTCGAGGAAATCGGCGAGACGCATTTTATCTGCCACCAGCACGCCTTGCGACCACAACGCCAGCGTGTCGTCGGCGATCTGTACCGGCTCTACCCGGTTGGCGGTAAACACGCATTGCTGGCCTGCCTTGACCAACACCGCCATGCCCGCGGATGCCTTTGGAACGATTTCGACGGCGCCCTCCAGCACCGCCACGTGACTGCGAATGCCCTCTTGCCGGACATTGAAGCGAGTTCCCAGCGCACGCAGCATGCCGTGCCGGGTCTGCACCATGAACGGCCGTGGCGGGACTGCCTGGTCGCGCCCGGTGGTCACCAGCATTTCGCCGGTATACAACTGCACCAGACGCTGGCTGGCGTCGAACTTGACGTCGACCGCACTTGCCGTGTTGAGCACCAGCTGGGTACCGTCGGCCAGCGCAATATCGCGCTGCTCGCCGGTGCCGGTCTGATAATCTGCGGTCCAGTCTTGCCATGGCAACCTGGTGGCCAGCCAAGCCACAGGGGCAGCGGTCAACAACACGGACAACGCTTTCAACACCGCTCGCCGCTGTTGCTGGCGCGGCGCGGTGCGGTCCAGGACCGGCATGCCCAATTCGACCGGAATGTCGCTGAATGCGCTATTCAGTTTTTGCGCGCAGAGCCAGGCGCGCTGATGCTCCGGGCTGCGCGAACGCCAGCGCTGCCATGCTTGCTGATCGGCTTCGGTTGCTTCGCCGCCATGCAATGTCATCAGCCAGGTTGCTGCCTCGCGAATAATCGCCGGATTGATTGGTGCGTCGCTCATGGCAGGGAAAAAATCAGGCATTGTTCGAAACCCAGCACCATGTGACGCTTGACGGTTCTCACTGAAATGTCGAGACGTTCGGCAATCTCGGCATAGGTCAAGCCTTCCAGCTGCGACAGCAAGAAGGTGCTGCGCGCCTTGGACGGCAATTTATCCAGCATGGAATCGATTTCAAACAAGGTTTCAAGCAATATCGCCCGGTATTCCAGCGACGGCGTCAGCGCCTCCGGTATTTGCGCCAGTGTGTCCAGGTAAGCGCGCTCCAAGGCATCACGCCGGTGCGCATTGGCTACCAGGCCCTTCGCGATCACGGTCAGGTAGGCGCGCGGCTCCTCGATCACATCGATCGCCGGCTTCAGTAGCACGCGGACGAAAGTATCCTGAGCGATATCCGCGGCATGGTCGATATTGCCTAGACGCCGACGCAACCAGCCGACCAGCCAGTTATGATGTTCAACATACAACGACTGTATCGACGTAGCCTCAACCTTGGGCATAAGCAGCTCTCCTATGTGGCTCTTTCGCAGCATTTTCCAGCATGTGACTAACAGTTTCCCGTATCAAATACATACTTTGCAAAACACTCGACAAAGCGGGGCTGAAAATCAAAGATGCTGACAACTACGCAAAAACAGCTTGGCTTTTTCCGGTACTGGCGCTCCTGCGACGCCTCTTTGCAAAACGAAAACATTGCCTGGAGACGCGTACCGAATTTTAGCTCTACTTAATTCAAGACCAAAATGTAGGGCTAATTTACGCTGCGCGTCAACCAGACAAAAGGGGCAAAACAACATAACTCTCGCGAAACATTTAATTATTTGAACATTTTCTTACCTTGCTAATAACAAGTCGGCAAGCGGTGCCGGCCACTGTTACCTGCGTTTGCAACTCCAGCTGCACATTCGACTAGACAAAGCTGTCTATGCGAACGTGCAGCCGTTGCACCGCAGAAACACGTCAAGTCGCTGCTTTCCTTGAATAGAAGCAATAACGAGGCCAGCACGGGAGACTTTATCGAGGATGTTTTTTATCGTAAAAAACGTATATAGATAGAACAAAAAAATCTATGGAAATAAAAATGCTTTCTTTTTTTCTCTCGAACATCGAAGACAAAGAAACAAGATGTCATGACGAACTGCTAAATATTGGCAATTCAGGCAGTGCGCCGTCTGAAAAGTTTTTTTGACAAGAGTCGGGATGGGTTGCAAACATGCCCAAGTCTGGTGCATGGTGCGGCGCGCAGACAATGAAAAATGTCATTGCGCTTCGCGGGTCGCATTGCGGGATCGAGCCGCCGGCTCGCGCTTGTGCACAAACAACAGGAGCGAGCTCAGAAACCTTTAGGAGAGACAAAAGTGACGGTGCATGCGTCGCCTGGTTTAATTTCAGCCCCGGGAAAAATTTTCCAGCAAGCCGCTATAAGGCTTGCTCAAAGGATAGGCCAAGTCACCGCGCTTACCAGTCTTCAAACCTAGATGCACCAGGCTTTCGGCCAATTTGACCGCTACCGTGACGCCATCGATCACAGCAATGCCGAGTTCGTCCTCGATCGCTTTGCAGAGATCTGTCATCCCGGCGCAACCGAGCACGATGCTATCGACCTTGTCCTGCTCCATCGCCTGCCGGCATTCTTCGACGATGATGCGATAGGCATCCGATCCGCTGTGTTCCAGCTCCAGCACATTCAGCTTGCAGGCGCGCACCTTGCGGCAAAAGCGCTGCATGCCATACATTTCGGCCAGATGCCAGGCGATGCCACAGGTACGTTCCAGCGTGGTGACGACGCTAAAGCCGGAGCCGATCAGGCTGGCGGCATGCATCGCCGCTTCGGCAATGCCGATCACCGGACCGCGCGCCGCCTCGCGCGCGGCATACAGGCCCGGGTCGCCGAAACAAGCGATCACATAGGCATCGACGCCAGCCTCCTCCCCTAGTCTGATTTCATCCAGGATGCCCGGCACGCTAAGCGCCTCGTCGTAATGGCTTTCGATGGATGCCGGCCCCATGGCCGGACTGACCGCCACGATTTCTGTGCCGGCCGCGACAACCTGGCTTGCGCAATGGCCGATTTTCCTGGTCATGCTCCAGGTGGTATTTGGGTTGATGATTTTAATTTTCAAAATGGGATGCTGGATAAATTCGCCGCCACAGCGGCACGGTTGCGATGGCAACGCTGGCACGCGGGCCGGCATTACCATCGCCTGGTGCAGGGATTACTGCATTTCAGCTCTGGCCACGGCAGCGGCCGGCAACACCTGCTTGACGCTGAGAGCCCAGTAGATCGCCAGGCCGCAACCCATGCCGATGAACCAGGTGAAATTCGCCAGGCTGCCGAATGCCGGCACCAGCACACACAGGATTGGAATGATGGCGGCCGGGATCAAGGCCATGATGGCTTTCGGGTTATAGCCATTGCTGTACCAGTACGCGCCCTTCTTGTCCATGGTGTAGAGGTCGTCGACGATCACCTGCTGTTTCTTGACCAGGTAGAAATCCGCAATCAGGATGCCGAACAAAGGGCCGATGAAGGAACCCAGGATATCCAGCGTGTAGTGGATCACGTGCGGGTTATTGAACAGATTCCAGGGCGTGATGAAAATCGACGCCACCGCTGCGATCATGCCGCCCATGCGCCAGCTGATCCGCTTCGGCGCCACATTGGAAAAATCGAAAGCCGGCGAGACGAAATTGGCGACAATGTTGATGCCGACCGTGGCGATCATGAAGGTCAGGCCGCCCAGCACCACCGCGAAGGTGTTATCAATATGGCCTACCATCGCCACCGGGTCCGTAATCAGTTTTCCATACAGCGGCAGCGTAGCGGCGATGCAGACTACTGTCAGCAGCGAGAAGCCCAGGAAATTCACCGGCAAGCCCCAGAAATTGCCCCGCTTCACCGACTTGAAATCCTTGCCGTAACGGGAGAAATCGCCAAAATTCAGCATCGGTCCGGAGAAATAGGACACCACCAAAGCGATCGCGTTGATCATGATCGGCAACGCTGCGGCGCCGCTGTATTTGATACCGCCGAGATTGAGGTCGATATTGCTCCAGCCGGCCTTGCTGATCAGCCACGCCGCCAGCAGCAGCATGACGACATACACGGCAGGACCGGCCCAGTCGATGAACTTGCGGATCGCATCCATGCCGGTCCAGAACACGATGGCTTGTAACACCCACATCACCATGAAGCCGAGCCAGCCCAGGTACGACAAACCGGCAAAGCCATACTGCTTGACGTCGGCATAGATTGCCATGTCGGGGAAAAACTTGAGCACGATCAGCAGGAAAGCGCCGGAAGCCAGGTAGGTCTGGATGCCGTACCAGGCCACCGCAATCAGGCCGCGGATGATGGCAGGGATATTTGCTCCCAGCACGCCAAAGGTGGTGCGGCAGATGACCGGATAAGGCGCGCTCGTGACCTGGCTCGGCTTCGCCACCAGGTTGGCGAAACACTGCACGATCACGATCCCGACCAGCAGCGACACCAGTACCTGCCAGCTGCTCAAGCCCAGCGCAAACAGACTGCCGGCGGTGACATAGCCGCCCACGCTGTGCACGTCAGACATCCAGAACGCAAAAATATTGTAGCTGCCCCAGGTCTGCTTTTTCAGCGGCGCCAGGTCTTCATTGGTGAGCCTGTCATCGTATGTAGGCTTGATGATCGCATTGTGCTTTTCCATCGTCATTCCAATCCAGTAGAAGAGTAATCAATCAAAACAGATGACGGACGCCAAGCGCAAGCGCGGTCTGGCTTTGGTTGGCATAGCCGCCGCCGACCGCCGTCGAGTCCGTGCCGACCAGCGATTCGGAGGCGCCGCCGGCGTTGCTGAGATGCGCGAGGTTGGCGATCAGGCTGGTGCGTTTCGACAAGCTGTAGATACCCAGCAGCCGGTAGACCTTGCTGCTATTCGCGAGCGTCGTATTCTTACGGTAGATGGCATCGGCCGAGCCGGTAAATGCCGGAGTGAATGCATAATCCAGGCCAGCTTCGAGCGCATACGCCTTGCGCGCGGTGACCGATGGAATCGACTGGAATAGGCCGGGTCCGGAAATGTCGCTATGCGCATAGCCCAGCCGCGTGGTGAATGCGCCGATGCCGTAGCTGGCGCCAAGCGTCGCCAGCTTGTAGACGCTGTCGGTGCTGGCGATACCGGCGCCCTGTTCATGATCGTAAGTAGCGGCCAGCAACAACGGCCCCTGCCGGTATTTGGCCGCCAGGTTATAGACTTGGCCGGTCCGCACGCTGCCGGCAGTTTCACCCAGGCCAAGCATGGCGCCGGCCTGGAACCCGTTCACATCCGGTGATACATACTTGATCGTGTTGTTGTAGATTTCACTGACCGCGTCGAATTCTGAAAACTTGAAAATCGCGCCGGAGTTGTAGCCGCCCTTGAAGACACTGCCGACCAGCCAGTCGTCATTGAAATTCCATTGTTTGCCGAAGGTCAGCGTGCCGGAGCGGCTTTCCAGGCCGACCAGGGAATTGCGGGAAAACAGTTGTCCGCCGGCGGACTGCGCACCATTGCTCGGATTGAAGCCAGCCTGCAGATTGAAGACCGCGCTCAAGCCGCCGCCCAGATCTTCCTTGCCGTGAAAACCTACGTTGGAAACGCCGAGAATGCTATCTGCCTCGCCCAGTTTGCTTTGGGCGCCGTTACCGGCGTTTCTTGCGTAGGAAATCCCGGTGTCGATCACGCCCGAGACCGCCACGCTGGTTTGCGCAAAAACACTGACCGTCATGCCCAGCAATACAATTGCTGCTCCCAGTTTGCATAGAGGGTTCATCTTTATCCTTGTTGTTGGCGTGTACGCCAAATCACTTCTGTTGTCCGACAAGCGTGATGTTGCGGTTGCCGCAAGACGCCTGCTTCCCCTTCGGTCATCGACCTGAAAGATGCACAATTAAATTCATGATTGCGCACAATCTGAAATCTGCTTAAAGCCAGAACCGTGCCAACAGCCTTGCCGAAGTGGGATTTCGCGGGATTTACATAGAGGGAGAATGGGACAGGCCGGCTTGAAAGGCGCTGCAGATAAATCATCCGGATTGACGTGGCGCCGCACAAATTGCGTGCGTAACTATCTTAATTTGTGCACAAAACCAGTTTTGGTGCGATCAATACAAGGATTTTTTATCATCAAAAATAACCTCACCCAAGAAATGATGCGGGCTGTGCATGCCTTGAAATTAGGATTTATACTGTGATAATACTTTTTTGAAATATTCCGTAATCCATGTATAAATTGTGCACAATATTGAATCCCGTAGACCTGCAAAGCCGGCAAAGGCCGTTGCCAGGGATGGCGACATGAGCGCCATTTCCAGGACCCAGCAGGACGAACTGAGCAACGATGAGATCGACGCTCGCATTCATCTTTCCATCATCGACGCCATTCTCGATCATCAGTTGCCGCCCGGCACGCGCCTGGTGGAGGCGCCGCTATGTGAAGCCTTTGGCGTTACGCGTGGTACCTTGCGACGGGTTTTTGTGAAACTGGCACATGAACGGGTGATCGACCTGCAGCCGAACCGCGGTGCGGTGATCGCCACGCATGACGTCAAGGAAGCGCGCGAAGTATTCGAAGCACGCGCCATCCTCGAAGGCGGCTCGGTCAAGAGCCTGGCCGCCAAACGCAAGGTGTTGCCGGAATTGCGGGTACTGGTGAAACGCGAACACGCGTTGCGCGAACAGGGAAACTGGGGCGACTGGATACGTCTCTCTGGCGAATTCCATATCAAGCTCAGCGAAGCCAATCAAAACAATATCGTGAGCGCCTACCTGCGCACCTTGATTGCGCGCACATCCCTGCTGATAGGCTTGTATGAAACGCCGAAGCGCAATAGCTGCTCGGCGGATGAGCATACGGGGATACTCGATGCGATCGAACAAGGCGATGGCGAGCGTGCCGCCAGATTGATGGAGCATCATCTCGGCGAATACGCCACCGAGCTGCTGACTGAAGCCACACCACCCAAAGAGGTCGATTTCGCCAAGCTGTTTTCGCGGGTGCGCGAAGCCTAGGAGGCTGCCGGACCGTTCCCGCTATTTATTCTTGGCGTCCTCGTCCAGGCTTCTTAGGAACTGCATTTTCTCGGCAATCTTGGCCTCCACGCCGCGCGGCACCGGCTGGTACCAGCCAGGGTCTTCGATCCCGTCGGGCAGATAGGTTTCACCCGCGGCGTAGGCATGCGGTTCGTTGTGCGCATAGCGGTACTCGTGGCCGTAGCCGAGTTCCTTCATCAGCTTGGTCGGCGCATTGCGCAGATGCACCGGCACTTCGCGCGACTTGTCTTTCTTGACGAACGCCATGGCTTGATTGAAGGCGTTGTAGCCCGCATTGCTCTTGGCCGCGATCGCCAGGTAGATAACCGCTTGCCCCAGCGCCAGCTCGCCCTCGGGAGAACCCAGCCGCTCAAAAGTGGCGGCGGCATCGGTGGCGATCTGCATCGCGCGCGGATCGGCCAGGCCGATATCCTCCCAGGCCATGCGGATGATCCGGCGCGACAAATACTTGGGATCGGCGCCGCCATCCAGCATGCGGCACAACCAGTACAGCGCACCGTCCGGACTGGAGCCACGCACCGATTTGTGCAAGGCTGAAATCTGGTCGTAGAAATTATCGCCGCCCTTGTCGAAGCGGCGCGCATTCAAGGTCAGCGCATTCTCCAGGAATTCCGCGGTCACCTGCGTCACGCCGGACGCCTTGATGGCGCTGCCGCTTTGTTCCAGCAGGTTCAGCAAGCGGCGCGCGTCGCCGTCGGCATAGCCGATCAGGGTATCGACCGCAGCGTCGTCGAACTGCAGGTGCGACAGCACCCGCTGCCGGGCCCGCTCCAGCAACTGCTTCAGTTCGTCCTCGGTCAAGGCCTGCAGCACATACACTTGCGCGCGCGACAGCAACGCCGAGTTGACTTCAAACGAAGGATTTTCAGTAGTGGCGCCAATGAAGGTCACCAAGCCGGATTCGGCATACGGCAACAAGGCGTCTTGCTGCGATTTGTTGAAGCGATGGATTTCATCGACGAACAGGATCGTATGCTTGCCCTGCGCCAGGTACTGCTGCGCCTGCTCCATCGCCGCGCGGATATCCTTGACGCCGGAAAATACCGCCGACAAGGGAATGAATTCGCAGTCGAACGCATTCGCGGTCAGGCGCGCCAGCGTCGTCTTGCCGACGCCGGGCGGACCCCACAGGATCATCGAATGGGGCTTGCCCGATTCGAACGCCAGCCTGAGCGGCTTGCCCGGTCCCAGCAGATGGCTTTGTCCGATCACTTCATCCAGGGTAGCAGGACGCAGCGCTTCGGCTAGCGGTGGAGTGGGTTCTACCTTGAAAAGATCGGACATGGGGATGATTCTGTGAAAAATGGTCTTTGTTTGAAAAATGAAACCAGGCAGCGCATAAGCGTCAACTGTGAGAGAATCCCACTCGATTTTGCCGCCAGCGCCTGCGGTAACCTTCGAGGCCAACCTGAACCAGTCCTGAGAACCTGATACGGCCCACCCCGGCCCAGCCCGCCATGCCCTTTGTCGTCACCGATTCCTGCATCCAGTGCAAATACACCGACTGCGTCGAAGTCTGTCCTATGGATTGCTTCCGGCAAGGGCCGAACTTCCTGGTGATCGTGCCGGACAACTGCATCGACTGCTCGATGTGCGTACCGGAATGCCCGGTCGGCGCGATCTACAATGAAATCGACCTGCCCGTTGAACAACGGCATTTCATCGACATCAACGCCCGCCTGGCCGCGCATCCCGACTGGAAGCCCATCACCCGTTCACAAGCGCCTTTGCCCGACCACGAAAACTGGAGCAAGGTCGCCAACAAGCTGGAATTCCTGAAACTGGCGTAGGGTGGGCAGGATACTCTGCCCACCCTACGGTTTTACCTGCGATCACCGCCCTATTGATTCAACACGTCTGCGCCCTTAGGCACGACAAACTTGAACTGATCGGCCGTCAACGTTGGATTCTTGACGAAATTCTTGAAGGTCAGCAACGAGACCTGGCCAAACGAATCGCGCAACTCCATCGCCTGCGGCACGCCATTGCGCAAGCCGATGCCGATATGGTCGAAAGTCGTGTCCTTGGCTTTCGGCGTCGCTTCCAGCCACTCCATGCCGTCCTTGGCCTGCCCTTCCTTCAGCACGAAATTTTTTTCCAGGTCATTGCTGCCGAACAGAATCGCCGCCGGCGAAGAGCCGAGCGCATTACCCAGGCTCTTGGTGGTCACCTGGTTCAAGTCTTTATCGTAGATGAACAGCTTGTCGCCATCGGCCTGCAGGACCTGCTCATACGGCTTTTGATAGGTCCAGATAAATTTGCCCGGCCGCGCGAAGATGAACACGCCGCTCGATGTGCTGGAGACCTTCGGCGCCTTGGTGCCGGCGTCGATTTTCACCAGTTGCTGGAAAAACTCGCCCTTGGCCGACTGCGTGCTGCTGACGAAAGTCTTGAACTGCTCCAGCGCGCTGGCGTTGGCCAGCGAAGGCAGCAGCGCGATGCTCAGCGACAAGCCGACAATCAGGCGGCCCGACCTGAATTTGGCGAACAGATTGCTTTTCTTGTTGTTGATCAAACTGGCGGTAATTTTCTTTTGCATTGTTTTACTCCGTATTACTGTTCCCCGCCGGCACCAGGATTTCCCGGTTGCCGTTGGATTGCATGGTTGAGACCAGTCCACTTGTTTCCATTTGCTCCAGCAAGCGCGCCGCACGGTTGTAGCCGATGCGCAGATGGCGCTGCACCAAGGAAATCGAAGCGCGCCGGTTCTTGAGAACGACTGCCACCGCCTGGTCGTACAATTCGTCGCCTTCGGTGCCGCCGCTGGCCGCGCCGCCGCCGATAGCGCCATCGGCGCCTTCTTCCAGCACGCCGCCTTCCAATATGCCTTCGACATAATTCGGCTCACCTTGTTCCTTCAGGTAATCGACCACCCGATGCACTTCCTCATCCGAAACAAAGGCCCCGTGCACGCGGATCGGCAAGCCGGTACCCGGCGGCATGTACAGCATGTCGCCCATGCCCAGCAGCGCTTCCGCCCCCATCTGGTCGAGAATCGTGCGCGAGTCGATCTTGCTGCTGACCTGGAACGCGATCCGGGTCGGCACATTGGCCTTGATCAGGCCGGTGATCACATCTACAGATGGGCGCTGTGTCGCCAGAATCAAGTGAATACCGGCGGCGCGCGCCTTTTGCGCAATCCGCGCAATCAATTCTTCTACCTTCTTGCCGACTACCATCATCAGGTCGGCCAGCTCGTCGATGATGACCACGATGGTCGGCAGCTTTTCCAGCGGCTCCGGCGCATCCGGCGTCAGGCTGAACGGATTCGGGATCTTCTCTTCGCGCTTGTCGGCGTCGATGATCTTCTGGTTGTAGCCCGCCAGGTTACGCACACCCAGCTTCGACATCAGCTTGTAGCGCCGTTCCATCTCGTTGACCGCCCAATTGAGGGCATGGCCGGCCTGGCGCATGTCGGTCACTACCGGCGCCAGCAGATGCGGGATGCCTTCGTAGATCGACAGTTCCAGCATCTTCGGATCGATCAGGATCAGCCGCACCTGGTTCGGATCGGACTTGTAGAGCAAGGACAGGATGGTGGCGTTGATCCCCACCGATTTACCGGAACCGGTGGTACCCGCCACCAGCAAGTGTGGCATCTTGGCCAGGTCCGCCACCACCGGATGGCCGGCGATGTCCTTGCCGAGCGCGATGGTCAGGCTGGAAACGCCGTCGTTATACACCTTGGAGCTGAGGATTTCCGTCAGGCGCACGATCTGCCGTTTGGGATTCGGCAGCTCCAGGCCCATGTACATCTTGCCGGGAATGACTTCCACCACACGGATCGAGGTCAGCGACAAGGAACGCGCCAGGTCACGCGCCAGGCCGACTATCTGGCTACCCTTGACGCCGGTTGCCGGCTCGATTTCATAGCGCGTAATGACCGGCCCCGGATGCGCCGCGACGACGGTTACCTGGACGCCGAAATCGGACAGCTTTTTCTCGATCAGGCGGCTGGTGAACTCCAGCGTTTCGACGCTCACGGTCTGCTGCGCCGGCGGCGCTTCATCCAGCAGCGACAAAGGCGGCAGATTGGTATCCGGCAGATCTTCGAACAAGGCGGTTTGCTTTTCCTTCTGCACCCGCTCGGATTTCGGCACGGCAACGATTTGCGGCTCGATGCGGATCGGCTGCGCCACCACGATCTTGGCGCGCTCTTGTACCACCACTTCTTCACGCTTGACGGCGGCGACCTGCCCTACCTTGCGGTCCTGGCGCGCAACATATAGATTCTTCAGCCACAGCGCGCCGTTTTCAACGCCGGCGCCGATGCGCTCAGCCACCGTCAGCCACGAGACATGAAAAAACAGGCTGATGCCCAGCGCAAACAGCAACAACAGGAACAAGGTGCCGCCGGTAAACCCGAGCGCGTTTTGCGCGCCGCTGCCGATCAGTTGCCCCAATACGCCACCAGGCGCACGCGGCAACTGCATGTGCATCGTGTACATACGGGTGTATTCGATGCCCATGCTGCCGATCAGGATCAAGACAAAACCGGCGCCGCGGATCAGGCCCTCCTGATGATGTTCCGGCTCGGCGTTTTTCTCTACCAGGAAACGATGCGAAATGCGGCGGTAGCCTTGCCACAAGGTGCGGAGCAACAGCGCACACCACCACCATGCGGAAGCGCCGAAGACAAACAGCAGCAAATCCGCCATGTAAGCGCCGACATGGCCGCCCCAGTTGTGCAGGACCGCCCCCGAACCGGAACTTGACCAGCCGTGGTCGGATTTGGAGTAACTGGCAAGAATGATGATCAGATAGCTGGTAAGGACCGCATAAATGATCCAGCGCGCCTCATACAAGAGACGAACCAGACGGCTCGGCAAGGGCTGCTTCTCTTGCTGTTTGGTGTTGCGGGTATAGGCTTGGCTTGTTCTAGTCATAAATCCGGTGAGTGTTGCTTATGTGAGGCTCTCATTGATTGCAGCTTACGATTATCAAATGCTATCCATAATCTTGCATGGCAAGTTGAAATTATGCACCCAATACCTATATATATAACCAGTGTTTGATGTTTCCATTTGAAACATGAGCAAAAAAACAAGCTACCTGGCCGTGAATTTCGATGCGCTGCACGCGTGGGGCCGGTAGCTCGACTATAATCTTACCGAGTTTTTGAGCGTAAATTGATGATCTTGACACTATTTATCCGCCACAAGCGTGCATAAACCTGCATTCATCGAGCCTATGACGCTCCCGATATTTGTTACCTAAGGCCTTCCATGACTACTACCAAACCCGCCAAGCATGCCCACGTATTGATCCTCGGTTCCGGACCTGCGGGCTACAGCGCCGCCGTCTACGCCGCGCGCGCCAACCTGAAACCGGTGCTGATCACCGGCGTCGAGCAAGGCGGCCAGCTGATGACCACCACCGATGTCGAAAACTGGCCTGGCGATCCGCATGGCGTGCAAGGTCCTGAACTGATGCAACGCCTGCTCAAGCATGCGGAAGAATTCAACACTGAAATCATTTTCGACCATATCCACACCACCAAGTTATCGGAAAAACCATTCCGCCTGATCGGCGACAACGGCGAATACACCTGCGACGCCCTGATCATCGCTACCGGCGCCTCGGCCCAGTACCTTGGCCTGCCGTCGGAAGAAGCCTTCATGGGTAAAGGCGTTTCCGCCTGCGCCACCTGTGACGGTTTCTTCTACCGCGGCCAGGAAGTCGCGGTGGTCGGCGGCGGCAATACCGCAGTCGAAGAAGCGCTGTATCTGTCCAACATCGCCAGCAAGGTCACCCTGATCCATCGCCGCGACAAGTTCCGTGCCGAACCGATCCTGGTCGACCGCCTCAACGCCAAAGTGGCGGAGGGCAAGATCGTGATCAAGTACAACCACACGCTCGAAGAAGTCACCGGCGACGCCAGCGGCGTTACCGGCATCAACGTCAAGTCGACCGCCGACGGCAGCATCACGCCGATCACGCTGCATGGCGTCTTCATCGCCATCGGCCACAAGCCGAACACCGGCATTTTCGACGGCCAGCTGGAGATGTATAACGGTTACATCAAGACCAAAACCGGTCTCGAAGGCATGGCCACCGCCACCAGCGTACCAGGCGTATTCGCCGCCGGCGACGTGCAAGACCATATCTACCGCCAGGCCATCACCAGCGCCGGCACCGGCTGCATGGCTGCGCTCGACGCCCAGCGCTTCCTGGAAGATTGAAGCACTCAGCCTGTCGCACCGATCTCAAAAACGTCGTCATCCTCGCGAAAGCGGGGATCCAACTTACGGTAGAACATCAGACAACTAAAAATGGATTCCCGCGTTCGCGGGAATGACTCGGTCGAAAATGACGCAACGGGAGTTAATCGAATTCATCTTAACGATTACCCAAAAATTTCTCAGAAACACACATCATGGCCGGCCCGATCAAAGATTTCAGCGCTCTCAAATCGCTGCGCAAGGACATCAAGGCGCAGGATGAAGCACGCCAGGCCGCCGCGGCTGAGGCCAAGCGCCGCGAACAGGAAACGCGGCGCGACGCCGATATATTCCGCAGCAGTATCGGCAACGTCAAACCGCTCGCCGTACCGCCCAAATTCACTCCAGTCACGCCGCGCCCGCTGCCGATCGCACGCCAGCACCTAGCCGACGAACAAGCCGCGCTGGAGGAATCGCTGTCCGACGATTTCAACATCGAAACCCTGCTCGACACCGACGACACGCTCAGTTTTGCCCGCAACGGCATCGCCCCCGACGTCATGCGCAAGCTGCGCCGCGGCCATTGGACCATCCAGCAGCAGCTCGACCTGCACGGCTTGCGGCGCGACGAAGCCCGCGAAGCCTTGGCCGAATTCCTGCGTCTGGCCGCCAAGCGCGGCTGGCGCTGTGTGCGCATCATCCACGGCAAGGGCCTGGGCTCGGTCAACAAGGAACCCGTGCTGAAGTCCAAGGTGCGCAACTGGCTGGTGCAGAAGGATGAAGTACTCGCCTTCTGCCAAGCCACTGCTGCCGAGGGCGGCTCGGGAGCGCTGCTGGTTTTGTTGAAAGGCCAGTCTTGAACGCCTTGCGCCGCCGCCCCGCCATCAACAAATCAACGTCTGATAAATAGTCGGCAAACAAATAAATTCAGTCACGCGACTTGCAGGATTTCCCCGCCTTGCCGCAGGAAAAAGTCAGCCGCATGGCAACCCGCTCCGCAAGCCCCGCTGCGGCTTCCTGCCTGAGCGCGGCAACCAGGAAGTCCGGCACCGCACCTAGCGTCACAAAGCCGAACTTGCGATACAGCGCCTGGCTTGGGGCGAATTCTCGAAACGTGGTCAGGTACAAGGTCGGAATCCCGCGCGACTTTCCCCAGGCGATGATTGCCGCCAGCAAGGCGCTGCCAATACCTCGGCCGCCATAGGCAGGCAGGACGTCGATCTCGGACAGGCTGGCGACAGCGCCGTGCATGGCGACGCAAGCAAACCCGAGCACCGAGTTTGCCGCATCTTTTGCCACCCACAACATGCCGGCCGTTTGCGCCGCCAGCAATTTTTCGCACGCCACCGTTTCGCCACGTAAATGCAGGGGCAGCAGCCGCTCGGGGAACAGCGTCGCCGCTGCTTGCTCCACCTCGGCCAAGGCCTCGACATCGCTTGCCGACGCCAACTCGACGCGGTAATCCGCCACCCGATTTCTCCGAAAGAGTTCGTATCCAGCCGTCATCGCCGACTCCATATCAATCTACCTCCGTCTCAAAGACATCGTTAAAACAAATCCATCTGCAATTTCGATTTCTGCTCCACGCATATCTGCGGAGGCTTGAACTGCGAGGCATCCAGCGTCGAAAACGAGCCCCGTTGGAGCAGCCCGAAACGCGCCACCGCTTTTTCATAGCGCTGCCGCAGCAGGTCGGCCCAGATGCCTTCGCCCCGCATGCGCGTAGCAAAATCGGCATTGTAATCAGCGCCGCCGCGCATCTCCCGGATATGGTTCATCACTCTTTTGGCGCGATCGGGAAAATGCGCATTCAGCCATTGCTGGAACAGCGGACTCACCTCCCAAGGCAAACGCAGCACGATGTAATTGGCGCGCACCGCGCCGGCATCCGCCGCCGCCTCGATGATGCGCTCCAGATCCGGTTCATTGATAAAAGGAATCAGCGGCGCAATGCTGACGCTGACCGGGATGCCGGCATCCGCCAGCGTGCGAATGGTGCGCAAACGGCGCGCCGGCGCCGCGGCGCGCGGTTCCAGCGTGCGCGCAATGGCCGGATCAAGCGTAGTGATGGTGACCGCAGCCACCGCCTGCTTCTTGGCCGCCATCGCCGCCAGCAGGTCGATATCACGCTCGATCAGCGACGACTTGGTAATCATCGCCAGCGGATGTTCGCAGTCGTGCAATACCTGCAGGATGCGGCGCGTCAAACCAAGTTCGCGCTCGCATGGCTGATAAGCATCGGTGGCGACGCCGATAGCAATCGATGACGGCACGTAAGACGGCCTGGCCAGTTCGCGCACCAGAATTTGCGGCGCATTCACCTTGGCAAAAATCCGGCTCTCGAAATCCAGCCCGGGCGACAAGCCGAGATAGCTATGCGTAGGTCGCGCAAAACAATAGATGCAGCCGTGCTCGCAGCCTCGGTACGGATTCAGGGAAACGCTAAACGGCAGGTCCGGTGACGCATTGCGGCTCAGGATGCTTTTTGCCTGCTCCTCGGTCACCACGGTCCGTAAAGCGGGCGCCTCGGACAGCTCGTCCTCGGCGGCGTTCCAACCATCGTCGAAGTCCTCGCGTTGATCGGTTTCATAACGGCCCTGCATGTTATTGGTCGCGCCACGGCCTTTGCGCGCCACATTGGGGCCGTGGAATTGAATTACCTGAGGAGGACGCTTTGTTTGAATACCTGACATCACAACACCAATCACTGTACATATATACAGTATATTAGCGCAATCCAGATATTTTGCAATTACAATGGAAAATTATGCAGATGCCATCCCATATCAGGCCGGCCTTTCCGGCACTATGAAGTAAAAACTGCGGGCAGCCGCTAAGGTCTCCGTCTGATCAGGCAATCCGCCTTTCTTCCCGTTCCCTGGCCGACAGCGTGAATATCTCCACGCCGTCTTCGGTGACTGCCACCGTATGTTCAAACTGCGCGGACAGCGAATGGTCCTTGGTGACGGTGGTCCATTTGTCGCCCAGTACCTTGACCTGGTAGTCGCCTGCGTTGACCATGGGTTCTATCGTAAAAAACATGCCTGGCTCCAGCACGATGCCGGCGCCACGCTGGCCCTGGTGCCTTACCTGCGGCGTGTCATGGAATACCTGCCCCACACCGTGCCCGCAAAAATCCCGTACCGAAGAAAATCCCGCAGCGCGGACGATGCCGTCTATTTCAGCGCCTATGTCGCCCAGCGTGTTGCCGGGCTTGACCAGCGCCACGCCTGCCATCATGGACTGGTAGGCAACGTCTACCAGTCGGCCGGCGAAGATGGAAACCGCGCCCACCTTGAAAGTGCGACTGGTGTCACCGTGCCAGTTGCCTTCAATCTTCGGTGTGACGTCGATATTGACGATGTCGCCTGCTTTCAGAATCTTGGTATCGGAAGGGACGCCGTGTGTGACCACATGGTTGACCGAAATGCAGCTGGCATGCTTATAGCCGTGGTAATCGATGGTGGCAGGTATGCTGCCTGCGGCGCGCATGAACTCCTCGCATAGCCGGTCCAGTTCGGCCGTGGAAATGCCAGCCTGCACCTGCGGCGCGATACGGTCCAGCGTGTCGGAGGCAATGCGCCCTGCAATCCGCATCTGTTCAAAATGCTCTGCATCATGCAGGCGTATATGTTTTCCGTGTTCTTTCTGGGTGGAGTATCGCATCTGTTTTTATCTCAATGTAATTATGTGCCGCCCGCATGCGCCGCAACCACGGCGTCGTGCGAGGCGCGCAAGACATCGTCAATCCGCGCGGGAATGTTCAGGTCTTGCAGCAGGTATGGTTTGATCATGGCGATCGGCGAAGAGAACAGCGTAAAGCGCAAAACAGCTTCCGTTTCAGCGCCGGCTTCCTTGCGGCCTTGTTGTACATGGGCCAGGCATTGCCTGAAGCATAAGTCCAGTGCTTCCTGCTCGGCTTCCAGCGCGGCATTCAGCTCAGCCGAAAGCGGTTCGCTGAATACAGGACAGTCTTCACATTGCAGCAGGAATTTGGCGTACAAGGGTTTGTCGCGGCACCATTGCAGGAAACCGGCAACCGCGGCCCAGGTATTGCCTTCAGACCAGTGGCAGGCTACAGCCTTGCGGAAATCCGCCTTCACGCGCAGCCAGGCACGCGCCAGGATGGCGCCGCGCGATTCAAAGCGGTGATACACCGATCCGGTCGGCGCCCCGGCCTTGCCGGCAATGGCGGAGATGGAGACGGCGGCCACACCGCAATGCGCTGCCACTTCGATGGCGGCATCGATAATATTGTCTTCGGTAAATTTTGCGAGTCTGACCATCCAAATAGAATACGGATTCCATTTGGATTTGTCAAATGATGCCGCATCCTTTGTCTTGTTTACCAGTGTTCCTGCCACGTGCGAGAAGCGGTCCCGCATCCGCTAGCCGGCACGATTGATTTAATCCTTGCTCCAGAAGGGACTTTCCCAAGATTTCAGGGCCTCTAAAAACACCAACAGTCTTGCAGGCAAAAATTTCCTGGTCGGGTATAAAACGTGCACCGGTATTTGTACCGACGACCATTGTGGCAGGATGCGAACCAGCTTTCCGTTCTTCAGTAATTCTTCGCAATAATTGAGCGGCAGAAGTCCGATACCGTGTCCGCGATGCGTAAAAAAACTGACCGAATTGAAATCGCGGCTCGATACGGATCCCGCCACCTCCACCGAAATACGCTTGCGGCCGCTAGCCAGATCCCACTTCGCTTCACCGTTTTTACCGTTCAGCAGCACGCACTGATGGGCTTTCAGATCATCTGGCTTGGCGGGAATTGCGCGGCCTTCCAGATATTCCGGCGTAGCCACCAGATAACGCACACCGGCGCCCAGCTTTTTCGCGATCAGCGTGGAGTCTTCCAGATCGCCGAAGCGAATGGCGACGTCGACGTTCTGCTCAACCAGATTGATGAATTCGTTGCTAATGAATAAATCGATTTTGATACGCGGGTAGCTCTTCAGAAAAGCGGAAATGAAATCCATGAAGGCTTGCTCGCGGAGCACGACGGGAACCGTGATTTTCAGCGTTCCTTCCGGATTTTCCTGTGTCTGCTTCAACACCCTTTCCGCATCGGCCAGGATATTCAACGGTTCATTGCACTGATGAAAATAATCCACCCCCTGCGCCGTCAGCGTCAGTTTTCTGGTGGTCCTTTGCAGCAGCGTGACCCCGAGCTGCTGCTCGAGCTCGGACACGCGGCGGCTGACCGTGGATACGGGCATGCCTAGCGCATGGGCCGCTCGGCTGAAGCTCTCGAATTGGGCGACCTTCACAAATATTGCAATGTCGTTTAAGTCTGCCATATGCCTATATTTCCATAAATGGAAAAGTAATTCTACATTTTTCCATCTAATCAAGCCAACGCTTTAGGTTCATTCTCCTTCTCACGCCATTCGATCGCCTTTAACGAGAGATCAAATGAAAGATAAAACCGTTCAACCCATCTGAATCCAGGAGAAATATCATGGAGAAAATCAAGACAGTCATCATCACGGGCGCATCGCAGGGAATCGGCGCAGGCCTGGTAAAAAATTTCATCGACCGCGGATACAACGTCGTCGCGACGTCGCGCAGCATCAGCCAGCGCGATACCTTCAAGCCATCGGAACGGCTGGCGTTGGTCGATGGCGATATCGGCGAGGAAGCGACCGCCAAGAAAGTCACTGAGGTCGCCATTGAAAAATTCGGCGCCATCCACGCCCTGGTGAATAACGCCGGGATGTTTTTTGTCAAACCATTCATCGATTACACGCAGGAAGACTTCAAGGCCTTGGTGTCGACCAATCTTGAGGGCTATATCTATATCACCCAGCATGTAGTACGGCAGATGCTGAAGCAAAAGTCGGGTGGCAGTGTCGTCGGCATCACCACATCGCTGGTCTCGCATCCGATTGCCGGCATGACAGTGTCGATCCCGATGGTGACCAAAGGCGGTATCGATGCCATTTCCAGGAACCTCGCCATCGAGTACGCAAAGGAAGGAATTCGCTTCAACAACGTGGCGCCGGGGATTGTCGATACGCCGCTGCATGAAAAGAATCCGAAGGATTTCCTGCTTACCCTGTCACCGCTGGGGCTGATTTCCGATGTGCAGGATATCGCAAATGCAGTGGTCTACCTGACCGAAGCCAAGACAGTCACCGGAGAAGTGCTGCACGTCGATGGCGGCGCACACTCGGGCAAATGGTGAGCCTCGGCGGCACCCTGCCCGGGGCCGAGCAGCGGCTGAAGGATTTGGGCATCACGCTGCCGCTGGCGCCTGCCCCTTTTGGGCGCCTATGTGGAAGCGGTACAGACAGGCAATCTGCTGTTTCTTACCGGGATGCTGCCGCTGGCCGGCGGCAAGCCGAAACACCTCGGACGGTTGGGCGCCGAACTTGACCTGGAAGCGGGCCGCGATGCTGCCTATACGGCTTGCCTGAATGCGCTGGCAACCGCAAAAGCGTATCTTGGATCGCTGGACAAGGTGACGCGCGTAGTCAGGCTCGGCGTGTTTGTCGCAACAGCGCCAGATTTCCGGGAATATCCGAAGCTGGCAGATGCCGCGTCCGAGCTGTTGGAGAGCGTCTTCGGCAAGGAACGGACCTCGAGCCGGATCGTGCCAGGTGTGGCCAGCCTGCCTTTGGGAATGCCGGTAGAACTGGAAGTCATCCTTGAAGTGGCGCCTTAACAGGAAACATGCGGGGCGGCCAACTAGCTGCCCGGCATGTCAATCGGCCAGATTTGTTTGCACCACAGAAAATATATCCGCAAAAAAAGCAGCGAGAGGAGCCACGATCATGAAAGACATTCCCGCCTCGATTCCCGACGGGCTCGAAATCCAAGCCATTGAAGCAGTACTTGACCGCTATTTCCAAGGAATCTACCTTGGCGACACTGCGTTGTTGAAATCCGTTTTTCATCCACAAGCGACGCTGTTCGGAGAAATACGCGGTGCTCCCTATCAAAAGTCCGCCGATGAGTACATCGGAGGCGTAGGAAACCGGAAGTCGCCTCACGCGGCGGGCGAAGACTTCAACATGAAAACGCTCTCAATCAATGTGGCGCATACGCTGGCCTCGGCCAAGGTGCATTGCCCGTTCATGGACTTCAATTATGTGAATTTCCTGTCTCTGGTCAAGTATGACGATCGGTGGCTGATCGTCAATAAAATCCTGACCGATATTCCACTGTTAGCGGCCGGTTAATATCAAGCCGCCGCAACAAGTTTGGCTGCGCGCTTTACCGACTGCGGCGTGTGCCCGAATGTGCGCAGGAAGGCCCGGCGCATGCGCTCCGGATCGACAAAGCCGGTTTCCCTCGCCAC
Organism: Collimonas sp.; assembly: GCF_039923675.1. GTDB lineage: Bacteria > Pseudomonadota > Gammaproteobacteria > Burkholderiales > Burkholderiaceae_D > Collimonas. The sequence goes on along the minus strand of NZ_JBDTCG010000080.1, from coordinate 144,856 downwards.
CACGTCGACCGAATGGTTGCTTTCCTCCAGCATGGCGCGCGCAGCTTCCACCCTCAATGATTCAACCGCTTTCGAGGGAGATTGCCCGGTTTCGACCCGAAACGAGCGGGTGAACTGACGCCGGCTCAGGCTGGCGGCGTCGGCCAGCTCATCCACCGTCAATTCCTTATGCAAATTCCGTTTGGCATAACTCAGCGCCAGTTGGATCCGGTCCGACTTCGGCTCCAGTTCCAACAGTGCGGAAAACTGCGACTGGCCGCCGCTGCGGCGATGATAAACCACCATTTTCCGGGCAATGGCGCGCGCCGCTTCCACGCCAAGGTCTTGCTCGACCATCGCCAGGCAGAGGTCGATGCAAGCGGTCATACCGGCCGAAGTCCAGACCTGGCCATCGTTGATAAAGATACGGTCTTCTTCAACCCTGGCCTTGGGGTACAGGCGTTGCAATTCGCGCGCCGCGCACCAGTGCGTGGTCACGCGCCGGCCGTCCAGCAGCCCCGCTTCGGCCAGCACGAAGGCGCCGGTGCAAATGCTTGCCGTGCGGCGCGAAGCGGCGCCCGATAAACGCAGAAACGCCAGCAAACCTGGCGTCGATGCCGTTGGCGTCATCGAGCCGGCGACAATCAAGGTGTCGCATTCATGCGCGTCAAAGGCTGCGCTGCTCACCTGTACTCCCGAGGAGCTGCGCACCATCCCGCCGTGCTCGGACAACAACTGGATCTGGTAGTAAGGCCCGCCAGGCAGATCATTGGCCAGTTCAAAGACAGACACCGCCGCCATGTCGACCAGTTGAAAGCCGTCGAAGGCGACAAACGAAATTGATTTTTCCACGACTGGCCCATTTAGAGGGAATTATGTCACTTGGGCCAAAAATTAAACCACTAGACTGCTTCTGTCAACCTTACTGTCAACATTAACCGCCGACCTGACAACGCGGCGCCCATCTGAAGAGGAAGCACAATGACAACCCATACCAATAAAGGCCGGGCTGTAATTACCGGCGCATCCAGCGGCGTCGGAGCCGTCTACGCGAACCGGCTTGCCAATCGCGGCTACGACCTGATCCTGGTCGCAAGAAACCGTGAAAAACTGGGGCAAGTCTCGGCTGCCATCACAGAAGGTACAGGCCGTAAAGTCGATATCATCCAGGCCGACCTGACAGTCCCGAGCGAACTGCGGGCGCTGGAAGAGAAACTAGCCAGCGACGAAAGCATCAGCATGCTGGTGAACAACGCCGGTTCGGGAGCGACAAAAAGCCTGGTCGACTCCGCGGCAGACGAACTGGAAGCCGTGATTACGCTGAACGTCACCGTGCTGACCCGCTTGACACGTGCAATCGCACCAGCATTCGTCAAACGCGGCAACGGCGCGATTATCAATATTTCGTCCATCACGGCACTCGCGCCAGAGCTGTTGAACGGCAGCTATGGCGGCAGCAAGGCCTATGTCCTGGCGTTCACGCAATCGCTGCACAAAGAGCTCTCCGCTAAAGGCGTGACCGTCCAGGCTGTGCTGCCTGGCGCGATTCGCACTGCGTTCTGGGATAACGCGGGCCTGCCGGTAAAGCATCTTCCGAGCGAAATAGTGATGGATGTCGAGCCGCTGGTCGACGCTGCGCTGGCAGGACTGGACCAAGGCGAGCTGGTGACCATCCCTTCGTTGCCGGAGCCGGCGGACTGGAGACGTTTCGAAGAAGCGCGCGCCGCCCTCGGCCCGAACTTGTCGCATGTCAAACCTGCGGCGCGCTATCGCGTTGCAACGTAAGATCTGGAACAAGCCAGAAGCACGATGAACCTGCAGCCAAAGCCAAAGGTTGCGACCGGGGCCAACGCCCCGGCCTTAGCTACCCTGTTACAGCGCACTCGCTAGCCGACCTTGGTAAATTTCCAGCTTTGATTGGCGCCGCCGTTGTCATCCCACAGCGTGATGGCGGAGACGTTGCTGCCGCCATAGCTGGTGGGCGAGGTGCCCGAGTTGTTGTCGTCCACCACCCGTCCGCTCTGCGCGCCGCGGATTCCATAGCTGACGCCATCCGCCCGCGGCACCAGTACAAACTGCTGGTTGGCGCCACCATTACCCTGCCAGATTTCCAGCGCGGTGCCATTAACGGTCCCCTGGCCGGTAACATCCATCACCAGGCCGCTTTTGATATTCGTCAGCTGCCAGACGCCGCCGCTGGATATCGTCACGCGCCATTGCTGCTCCTGGCCGCCGGTCGGAGCGGCGATCCCGAGCCGGGTGCCGTTAACCGTCCCGCCCTGATAAGCCCCCAGCATCAGGCTGCTGAGGGCGCTGGTAATGGTGTAGATGCCGTTGTTGATCAGGGCGGGAATGAAGCGCCACTGCTGACTGAAGGGCCATTGCTGATTCGGACTATCCGCGGAGTTGGCCAGGATGTTGGCGACCGAGCCGGAGGACGAAATCGAGGTCGCCGATTTGGATGCGCCGTTCACGTCCAGCAGCAGCTGGCTTTGTTTGACCGCCAGGGTATAGACGCCGCTACTGACTCCAGTGGCTTGCCAGCTTTGGTTGACGCCGCCGTTAGCGCTGTAGAGGATAACCGAGGAACCCGGCGCCGTGCTGTTGTTGGCCACGTCCAGCACAGTGCCGGTACTGGCGTTGGCGATCTTCAGGTTGCCGTAGGTATCGGTGGTGACCGTCCAGCCCTGCGTCGCGGCCGCAGTCAGCGGCTGCACGCCGGGATAGGTGTAGGCCGAGCCGGCAACCGCCGCCAGCACGTCCAGGTAAAGGCCGCTGTTGACGTTTTGCAGGAAATACGTGGTGTTGACGACCGGCGGCGACACCGCGGCGGTGCTGGCCGGGCTGGTGACGCCCAGCGGCAAACCGCTCTCGCCGTAAAAACTCAGGCTGCCTGCGCTGCCCTTGATGAACTCGAATACGACGATGGTATTGACGCCGCTGTTGAGCCACACGCCGGGACAGTAGAGCCGCGTTTGCGGGCCCGCCGCAGTCCAGTAGCGCCCGAGATTGTGACCATTCACGAATACATAGCCGCTGCTCCAGGCAGACATGTCGATATACATGTCTTGTGGCGTCGCGATACTCACCGTGGCTTTGGCAAAGAAAGGCTGGTCGCTGGCAGGCGCGGCAGCGCTAAAGGTCAACCCCGCAATCTGCGTCGCCGACAACGGCGACAACGCCATGCTCCAGTTGCTCAAGGCGAGGCCGTTGGCGTAGACATTGCCGGACAATCCTCTGCCCTCCTTGTTCATCACCGTGCCGTAGTTGGTGCGGCCAAACGACATGCAGACTATTTTCAGCGTGGCATTAGGGGCGGCGTTACTGATGTTGAAGGAGGTAACCTGCGCCGGCACTTTGCCATCGGCCACCGTGCACAGCAACAGGTTGGGAACTCGCACGCCATTGACATACGCCAGCGCGTAGTCTGGCGCGCGGTCGAAAGTGATGCTGAAGTTGCCGCCGGCCACAGGCAAAGCCGTCTGGTAAACCGCCACCCCGGATGGATAGACGCCGTTGCTTGCCGGCTGATTCTGGTTCATGGCCAAGGCCAGCGCTTCGATGGTTTGCGGCAGCGCATTCTGAATTCCCAGCGTCAATCCGGGCAAGAACTGGCTATAGCTGAGCTGGCTGCTGGCGACGCCGGGAACGTCTCCATCCGCAATATGCGGAATGCCGGCAGGCAGTACAGAGAACGGCACGTTATATGAAGCGTTGGCGACGTAAGCTCCCTGTATCGGATAGAAATTCTGGTTCGCCGCGCCCGATTCGGAAACCGGAGCACCATAGTCGTAGGAAGTCATCACCGGCTGGCATGCCTGGTAACAAAGGCCGTTGCCGCCGGCGGTAAAGCCGAAGTTGCTGCCGCCATGGGCAACGTACATCACGAAAGAACATTTTGCACTGGTCAGCGCGGTAATCTGGTTAACAAAGTCGCCGACATGCAAAGTCTGGTTGGCATCGCCCCAGTTGCAGATCCAGCCGGGATAGCATTCCGCGCCAAACGTGCCTACGCCATAATTGCTGGCGGCGGTCGCGTAGTTGGTGACCGAGGAACCGTCCGCCGTCATGCCATAGGCGGTATTTGCCGGCAGAATGATATGGTTGTTCTTGAAGCCGCTGGCATAGCCATCGCATACGCAGAATTTTTCCGCATAGCCGAGCGTTGTCCATTGCTGCGCAATCGCATTCGGATACGTGCCGTCATCGGGCGACCAGGAAGTGTATTCGTTCTCTACGGCCACCAGCATGATCGGGCCGCCGGCGGCCAGGGTACGGCCTTTGACCACGTTGTTGTAGAGCGCAGTATTCCATTTGTCCACCGCAGCCATGTAATTGGGGAAGTTGCCGCGGATCTGCAGGTTGCCGGAGCCATCCCTGAATTGCGGATCGGCCAGCATGCGCGGCGGCAGGCCGCCGAAATCCCATTCGGCGCACACGTAAGGCCCTGGACGCAACAATACCCACATGCCGTTTTGCGCGCACAGATCAATGAAGTGGCCGATGTTCTTGTCGGCCGAAGTGAAATCGAATGTGCCGTCGGACAGTTCGTGGAAGTTCCACATGACATAAATCGAGATCGTATTGCAACCCAGCGCCTTGATCATCTTGATGCGGTGATCCCAGTACTGGGACGGTACACGCGCCGGATGGATTTCGCCGCCGAAGAACTGGAACGCGGAGCCGTCCATGAACCAGTTGCCGCCGCTGTTCCAGGACAGGGTGTGATTGCCGCCGCTGGCGAACACAGCGTTGCCGGTGGCGCCGGCCGCTACTGCGGAAGCCTTCGCGCCAGCTGCCGCAGCGGATGAAGCATTATCGCTGCCGCCGGCGCCACAAGCTGTCAGCAATGGAGTCACTATGGCATAGCCTAGAAAATCTCGTCTTTTCATTGCAGGTCTCCTTTTTTGTCGTCGCGACACTGCGCATGCCTTGCAACTGTCAAATGAAATTGCAGCGCCGCCTAGGTCACAATCAAGCGCCCATGGCAATGCCGACACACGGTCCCGATGACTGCAGATAGTAGTGTCGGCGTTGCAATCGATCCAATGAATTTTTAGATGGCACGCATACCGGTTTCGGCATCATTGGCGAGCTGCGCTGCAACAAAACAGGCAGCGCGCCATCGCTGACTCCGTTAGCCATGCACCTCCAATCATCGTCGGCATTCCCTGCCATTTGAGAAGATAAGATAGATATTGTGACGTCCATCTTTACATGGCAACATACGACGATATCTTTGACACGCACACGCAAGCATGCCGAGCGCCGGCTGCCATCCAAAAACAAACCGATAGCGAGAAACCCGTGGAAAAACCAGATGCGCTTGCCCCAGACACCTTTGCTGTTTACCTGGCCAAGCAATACATGGCAAAGAAAGGGCTTGTCATTGGCACGGTGCCCGAGGCAAGCGCACTCGCAGAGGCCAGCGACATCATCCTGACCGGCATGAGCGCCATGAGCTTCCAGATCATTTGCATCATCGATTGCGAAGCAAACCCTGGCAGGCAATTCAAGATGGCGCCAGAAGCAGTCGAAGAAATCGGTAAGCAATGCCGGAAGTACTCTGGCTCGATCAATGGCAGCAAGATGCCGGTTTCAATCCAGATAATGGAAATCGGAAAGCAGCCGATTGGCGATCCGGATCGCGCACGGTTGAAGGGTTTCAAACGCCGTTCGGTTTTTTCCAAAGCTGTACTCTCAACTTGGATCATCGACAGTGCTAGCGCTACCGTCTGGACCAATGCGCCATTTAACGGACGCATGGTGGGGCGTTCGTTTATCGAACAGATGATGCGGGAACCGCGCGTCGGCGATGCAATGATGCGGCCGCTGGAAGCCACCGTGCAGATTCCTGGCCGGCCATGGTTGACCTACGGCCTGCTGGCGATACTGGCGGCCGTCTTTGCAGCGGAACAAATATACGCAGTCGCACCATCAAGCGGCTTGCTCGCGCCCAGCGTGCAGACATTGGTTGCGCTAGGCGGCTTGACCTATGACAAAGTTGTCCAAGGCGGCGAGTGGTACCGGATTTTTTCAGCAACCCTGCTGCACGGTGACTTGTTTCATCTGATTTTCAACGGCGTGGCGCTGTGGATGGCCGGCGTCGTGCTCGAAAACCTGGTCGGCAGAGCCTGGTTTTTCGCACTATTCGTGCTGGGCGCAGTGAGCGGCTCGCTCATGTCGCTCGCGATCAACCAGCATACGATCGTTTCCGTGGGCGCCTCCGGTGCGATCATGGGCTTGCTGGCGGCAGCGTTCGTGTGCAGTTTCCGGCTGCCGGACGGCGCGAATCGCAGCCGTATCCATATCAACATGCTGCAAATCCTGATCCCCTCGATGATTCCTCTCGCGGTCAGCCGAACCGGCCAGCACATCGATTTCGGCGCGCATCTGGGCGGTGCGATAAGCGGCGCCTTGCTCGGGCTGGCGATGCTGAAAACCTGGCCGATAACAAAACCGCTGCCACGGCTCACGGGACTTGCAACGGCGCTGTCGTGTGCCGGGCTGGCAGCATTTGTCTTTACGCTTGCCCCCATCACACAACACTACGGTAATTATGCGCTGGATAAGCTGTTGATTCCAAACGATCAACTACCGGAATCCACAGCCGAGAAGAAGCTGCATTCTGCCGACCTGGTGGCGCGCTATCCCAGAGACCCGCGCGCCCATTTTTTTCGTGCAGCTGCCTTGGTTGAAGCGAGCGATAGCGACGGTGTGGTGCATGAGTTGCGCACCGGCCTGGAAGAAAAGGAAATTCTTGAAACAAAATTTTCTCCTGATCTGGAATCACGCATGGAGACGATGCTGGCGTTTGTGCTGCTCGATAAAGGTCAACGGACGGAAGCGAAGACTGTTGCGCTCCGGGTGTGCGCAAAATCGTCGAGCGGGCCGATGCATGATGCGCTGTTCAAGAGCAAACTTTGTGAATAGATGAAACAATGATTGGTCGCTGGTTCAGACCTGACTAGTGATCACCGATATTGATTCATATGCTAACAGGTCGCCGCATGGGCGGCGTTGAGTTCTTCAGCAAGTTAATCCCGACGATGAAATCCAGGTCTTGAAATCGGGATCTGGTCTTGCAATAGTATATTTTCGACACAATTCACCACTTCTCTCGTTGGAGAATTCGAAAAAAGTGTGGTCATGAAATGTGTTATTGCCAGACCAGACCCCGATCAGCTGGACCATTTTCAGCAAAGCGCCATGAATATCCTCTCCGCCACACCGCTTTTCAGAGCTCTGGTTATTGCATTGCTTCTATTCACATCTCCAGCTCACGGCGCCGGTCACTATCCACATTTCGATGATCGGGTCAGGGAGTTTGAAGCCGACAAAAAAACCTATGACGTGGTGATGGTCGGTGACAGTATTACCGAAGGTGGCCATTGGTCTGAATTATTTCCGGCAATGCGTGTTGCAAACCGCGGCATAGGTGGAGATTCGGTAACTGGTATCATCGATCGCTTGCCGACCATTCGTTCAACAGGGGCAAAGTACATATTCCTGATGATTGGCGTAAATAACATCCTGGCGGGAGAGAAATCTGCGACACAAATAGTCCCCACTTATCAGAATTTAATAACAGCTTTAGCTGATACCGGAGCGAAAGTAACGGTGCAATCCACCTTGTATATAAGTGTCCCGAACCAGGAATCAAAGAACAAGGAGATTGAAATCCTGAATCATGCCATTTCATTGTTCTGCCGGGAAAACAACGTCAACTACGTCGATTTAAATTCGGTTCTATCGCGTAATCAAAGCTTAAGAAGCGATGTAACGAGCGACCACATACATCTCAATGACTACGGGTACTTACTTTGGGCGGGGAAAATTCGTCCCTTGATCGACTCTTTCAGTCGATAAGGATCTCCAAGACGTTACGTTGCCGACGTTGATTGCCGGTCCGCTGGTCCTGCCGACTACCCGCAACGCCAGCCGTGAAGCGTGAGAAAAAGCGTCGGCGCAGCTATTCGAGTGCGGGTCTGCGCTGCAACCCAGCCCATGATTGTATCGGCTCTCCATACCACCGCATCAAGGCTTCCACGAAACGGGCAGTCCAATAGTGCCGCGTGACGCTGTTTGGACCGAGATCAATTTCTCCTTTACTTCCTGTCACATGTAATATATTGTTGACATGTGAAAATAAAAAACTTTTCAAAAAATGGGGATCAGTTGCTGGCCATGCTGGCGGCGCTTGCTAATCCGCACAGGCTGAGAATCATGGCCGCGCTGGCGACTGGCGGTCGCAACTACGTCAGTCAACTTGCGCGCGAAATCGGCATTAGCCGCCCTTTGCTGCACCTGCATCTTCAGAAGCTTGAAAGCGCTGGTCTCGTCACGAGTCAACTTGAGTTGTCTCAGGACGGTAAAGCACTTAACTACTTTGAGGTTTCCAGCTTCGCCGTCGAACTCACCCCGGCAGCGATTGCCGAGGCGGCGAAATCCCTTACAACCGATCTTGAAAAATAGAGGGCATCATGTCCGAAACCATCTACCTTTTGACAATCTGCCTCCTGCTCGGCACGATTTTGCTCGTCTTCGGCATGCGCTACTTCTCGGTGGTCCAGCAGGCGAAGGCTCGCTTCGCCAGCGACGACGCTCATCGGCAGATAGCCGCAAAAGCGGTGACCGCTCAGGCCGAGACTGCGACGGCGCTTTCTTCCATCGACGCGGCGCTGTCGGACGTCAAGACACGCTTGTCGGCAATTGAAAAGGTTCTGAAGGAAGTCGAATAACGGATAGGCGAGCCTTTTCGAACAGGCGCCACTCAAAAGCACCAGCACTCAGGAGTTACGAGCATGAATGACGTATCGTTATTTCGCCTATATTTGCTGAGAGCCCTGTACCTTCTTATCGTCGTGGGGTTAGGCACCGTCGTGATATGGCCAGGATTCATCCGCCACCACAAGCCTTGGGAACTGATGGAAGGCGTGGTCCAGTGCATGCTGGCCGCCTTTTGGACTCTCTCGATCTTGGGACTACGGTATCCACTACAGATGCTGCCTGTGCTCCTTTGGGAATTGGCATGGAAGTCGATCTGGCTGGTCGTCGTGGCGGCTCCGCTGTGGTCGGCAGGAAAAATGGACGACGCAACTTTGGCGATGGCCATTACCATCTTGTGGGTCGTGATTGTTCCTTTTGTTATTCCCTGGCGCTATGTATTTGCATACTATGTGCAGAAGCGTGGAGATCGATGGCGCTGAAAGAGGCGTCAGGCACCCAAGTTAAATCCCTGACCTGCGAGCAGATCATTCTGTTGCATCCAGCAGTTGAATCCACAAGTTTTGGCTTTGAAAACGCATATTTTTCCAACACAATTCGCCACTTTCTCGTTAGATAATTCGAAGAAAAGCGCGGTCACAAAAATATATCAATGCAAGGCCAGACCCTAATCCTTCATGAAACCGCCTTGCGCCAGACGCTTGCAAGCCACGGCTGCTGCTCGCGTGGCAGCCCTTCTGGCCGGTAATAATGTTCAAGCTCGACAAAGCCGGCCTCCGCCATGAAGCCCTGCCAGGCGAAGAGATTGTGATAGCTCCCGTAACGTCCGTGATTCCAGCCTTCTTCATTGCCGCCGCGCGGGTTGGAGCTGAACAGCACGCCCCCAGGTTTGAGCGTAGCGTGTAATTGCAGCAAGACGCGCGGTAGTTCCTGGCTCGGAATGTGAAACAACGCCGCATTGGCGAAGATGCCATCGAAGCGATTATCGGGAAGATCGAGCTGCAGGAAATCCTGTTGCCAGACTTCGCAACCGCTGTCGTTACGCGCCATCCCGACGAAATGGGCCGCGCCGTCAACACCGATAGCGGTGTGCCCTAACTTGCTAAAGGTGCGCAGGTCACGGCCCGGGCCGCAGCCGACGTCCAGGATAGTGAACGGCGGCGTGCCATTGATGTGGCGCAGCAAAGCGGCAACGTTCTGGCTGACATCATGATCGCGGGTGCCTTCGCGGAAATCTTCCGCGCGCAGGTTGTAGTGCTCCAGCGTGAGAGCGGCGATTTTTTCGAGATCTTCAGGTAAGAGTTTCATGGAGCGTACTGTAGCGCATTCGGGAAAAATGCGCCTGCGGGAACTGGAACAGCATGCAGGCGATCATGTACCTATGGCGACACCGTTGCTTGATTCGAACACGGCGTATTCGCCATCGTCCCCCACTCCCCTGCCTGCTTCCACAAACCCGGTTGCACGATAGAAAGCTGCCGCAGCATGATTTAGCAGCAGGCATTTCAGGGAATATTTTTGATCGAGCCAGCCAGGAAGCGCCGCCAGCAATGCGCGTCCGACTCCCTTTCTTTGCCGGCCCGGGCCGACATACAGATGATGGATGAAATACTCAGGTTCCCACATCGAAATGAAGCCGGCTATCGTTCGCGATTCATTGTCGTCTTCTGCCACCAGGATGGTTTCGCCACGTGTCTGTTGTTCCAGGTCCGTCAGGTAGAAGGCGCCGGTGTCCATCCAGGTATAGGTCTGGCGGCGCGCGGCCAGGAACAGGTTTTGTAAAGCGGCCAGATCTTGTGCTTCGGCGCGGCGCACGGTAATTGACATAGGGGCCATTCCTCCAAGAAATCGTCTGATCTTTCTTGCCGTCCGGTTGCGGCGACACGAAAGCACAGCATGACATCTTGCCTACGTTGAATCAATGGCGTTCTGGCGATTACTTTATCGGACTGGTTGCCGGAAACGGGCTGCGGGATGCCACTCCGGCAGTTGCGCCTGTCCGGATTCGAACAGCTTTTCGCGCAGCGTGCCCTCTTCGTAGTCCAGCTTGTAGGAACCCCGCGCCTGCAGTTCCGGTATCACCAGATTGACGAAATCCTCAAAGCTTTCCGGCGCTACCGTGCGCGTCAGGTTGAAACCGTCGATATCGGTATCGCGCACCCATGCCTCCAATTGATCTGCCACTTGCTCAGGCGAACCGACGATCGTGACATAGCGCCCGCCCAGCGCCAGCTGATCCAGCAACTTGCGCACGGTCCAGCCCGCATCGGTTGCTGTCACAGCCTTGGCGGATGACTGAATGGCATTGCTGCTGGCCGGTTTGATCGGTTCATCGATGCCGTAGGTGGAAAAATCGAAACCGGTGCCGCTGGCAAAGTGCGCCAGGCCGGCCTCTGGATTGGCGTAGCGGCAGTACTCGGCATATTTCTCGCGCGCCTCGACGGCGGTGGGTGCAACGATGACCGAGATGCCCATGAAGATTTTCAGGTCATCCCGTCGACGGCCGGCCAGTTCCGCCTGGTCGCGCAATTCCTTTACCAGCTTGCGCGCCGCTTCCGGCTTCTGGCTGGAGATGAATACGCATTCGGCATGGGCGGCGGCAAACTGCTGGCCACGGTCCGAGGCGCCTGCCTGATACAACACCGGCGTGCGCTGCGGCGATGGTTCGCTGAGATGATAGCCATCCACCTGGTAGTGCTCGCCGCGATGATTGATGCGGTGTACTTTGGCCGGATCGGCGAAGACCCGGCGCTGGCGGTCGCGCAGTACCGCACCCTCCTCCCAGCTGCCTTCCCACAACTTGTACAGGACCTGCATGAATTCTTCCGCGCGTTCGTAGCGGGCGTCATGTTCCGGTTGTTCGCTCAGCCCCATGGCACGGGCTGCGCTGTCGAGATAGCCGGTGACGATATTCCAGCCGACCCTGCCGCGCGTCAGGTGGTCCAGCGTCGACATGCGGCGTGCAAACAGATATGGCGCTTCGTAAGTCAGGTTGACCGTGACGCCGAAACCGAGGTGTTTGGTGACGGCGGCCATCGCCGATACCAGCAGCAAGGGATCATTGACCGGCAGCTGGATCGACTCGCGTAGAGTCAGATCAGCCGAGCCCTGATAGACGTCGTAGACGCCGACGATGTCGGCCAGGAACAGACCATCGAACTTGCCGCGCTCCAGCAATTTGGCCTGTTCGGTCCAATATTCAATGCTGGTGTACTCAGTGGAACGGTCGCGCGGATGGGTCCACAGGCCATGGTTGATATGTCCGACGCAATTCATGTTGAACGCGTTGAGACGGATTTGCTTCTTTGACATAGGTGGTGGCAACGCGCGCTCAGATGGCGCCATGGCGCGGTGGATTTTTTTGGTTGAGATAATAATTGCCGACGGCGTGATATTTCCAGCGCACCGGATCGTGCAGCGTATGCGTGCGGGCGTTGCGCCAATGGCGGTCGAGATTATATTCAGCCAGTGTGGCTTGTGTTCCCGCCAGCTCGAACAGCTTGCTGCCGGCCGCAAGCGAAATCTCTGTCGTCAGGACCCGTGCCTCCGCTACCGCAATCGAGGCCGCCGCCACCGAGGCGACCGTGGAATCCCAGGCAGCCGCGTCCACCGCAGCGCCAGCCAGTTCCAGCAACGCCTCGGCGCCGGCCAGGCGCACCGCCAGATCGCCGAACTCGCGTACGGTCAGTGGATCGTCAATCGCCCGCTCCACTTTGCTGTCGATCCAGGCGCGTGAACGGGTGCGCACGAAGACTGCAGCGTCATGCAAGGCGGCGCGCGCGATACCGAGATCGATCGCCGCGTGCAGCAGTTGCGCCACCGGTCCGAGTGAAGTGGGCCGTTCAAAGGCAGACTGGAACGGCAATACTTCCTCCGCCGTCACCCAGACATTGTCGAGCACTACCGAGCCGCTGCCTGTTGTGCGCTGGCCAAAGCCGGACCAGTCGTCTATGACCTCGACGCCGGCAGCATCGCGCTTGACGATCGCCAGTTGCTGGACGCCGTCGTCATCGATCACGGATACCGGAATCCGGTGCGCATACAAAGCGCCGGTCGCATAGAATTTACGGCCGTTGATACGGAAGCCGTCACCATCCTTGCTCAGGCGGGTGCGCCGCTCCTGCGAGGTGCGCGTGCCGAGTTCTGCCAGCGCATTACCGAAGCGTTCGCCGGCCAATATACGGTCGAAATAGAAACGCTTCTGCGCTTCGCTGCCGTTGACCCGCAGAATTTCCACTGCATAGAAATGATTCTGCGGGATTTGCCCCAGCGAGCCATCCGCGGCGGCGATGGTGGCGACCACTTCGGCCAGCGTGACATGCGAAACGCCGGCGCCGCCATAGGCGCGCGGTATGGAAATTCCCCACAGGCCGGAACGCGAGAACTGCTCCAGTTCATGCAGCGGCAATTGCCGCCCGCGGTCGCGCTGGCTGGCTTCGCGGGTGAAAGATGCCGCCAGCGCGCGGGCCGCGGCCAGGGCCTGGATATCGTCGAGGATGCGCGCCACCGGACCGGTGGCGGCATTGAATTGGGTCGTCATGATGTCAGTTCCAGGAATGCCGTGCCGGCGCGACGCCGTTCAGCAGATAGTTACCGATCGCGTGCAACTTCCAGCGCACCGGATCGTGCAAGGTGTGGGTGCGAGCGTTGCGCCAGTGGCGATCGAGGTTATGCTCCGCCAGGGTCGACGCCGAACCCGCCAGCTCGAACAGTTTTTCACTGGCGTGCAAAGCGATCTCGGTGGTCAGCACCTTGGCCTTGGCGACCGCAATCGAAGCACGCGCCGAGGCATCGGCGTCGATGGCTACCGTCGCAATCTGGTCGAGTGCGCCGGCGGCTTTGGCCAACAGCGCATTGGCGGCGTGCAGGCGTATCTTCAGGTCACCGATGTCGCGGATGACGTAAGGATCGTCGCTGGCGCGTTCGACCCCGCTATCGGCCCAGGGACGGGAACGGGTACGCACGAACTGGATGGTGTCATCGATGGCGGCTTCGGCGATGCCGGCGTCGATCGCGGCCTGGATCAGTTGCGATACCGGACCCTGGATGCTGGCTTGCTCAGCCAGTTTCTGCAGGTGCAGCACGTTTTCAACCGCCACCGGCAGGTTCTCCAGCAACACCGTGCCGCTGGCGGTGGTGCGCTGGCCGAACGCCGACCAGTCGTCGACAATGGTCAGGCCGGGTGTGCCACGCTTGACGAATACCAACACGACTAGTCCCTGGTCATCCAGCGCCTTGACTGGCACCCAGTGCGCAAACAAGGCGCCGGTGGAATAGAATTTCTTGCCATTGAGGCGATAGCCGTTCGGGGTTTCCGCGAGGCGCGCCTTCATCTCCAGGATGCTCTTGGTGCCGCGCTCCGGGCCGGCGTTGCCGATCCGCAGGCCGTCCAATACATCGGCATAGATGCGCACCTTTTGCGCGGCGTCGGCGCTGTGGGCGACAACGCCGAGGATGCCGAAATGATTTTGCGGAATCTGTCCCAATGCGGGATCGGCAGAACACAGCAGGCGAAATACTTCTGCCAGCGTGCGATAAGAAACCTGAGCGCCGCCGAATTCGCGCGGCACAGTGATGCCGCCCAGTCCGCTGGCGGAGAATTTCTCGATTTCCGCCCATGGCAAACGCCGTTCGCGGTCGCGCGCGCTAGCGTCGACCCGAAACCCGGCTGCCAGCTCGCGCGCTATATCCAGCGCTTCCTGGTCACCGCTTATGCGATGCGCCGGCAAGACCCGGGGTAACAGGTCTGCCGAGCTTGCATCCGTTGCTGTTGTCGCGATAGACGACATGAATCACCTCTTTTGTGGCGCGGTTGACGACAACTTGTGATCGAAGTCAGTTGCTCAAGGAGAAACAATAGCGTGCGGGTACGCTGCGCGTCCAATAAGAAAAACGCTTGAGAGTATGCGGAAAATGCTGAAGGAAGGGAGAAACGCTGAAAGGATAAGCCTGGAGCCGCGGCCAGTCATCCAATACATCGAACGACCGCGGCCAAATATCAAAAATCAGAACTTGAAGGGAAGGAAGTATAAAAATTCAGGCTGCTGCAAGCCCTGCATCAAACTACATCAAACCGCATCAGGGCCGGTTTCGCCGGTGCGGATACGGATCACTTGTTCGATATTGCGCACGAAAATCTTGCCGTCGCCGATCTTGCCGGTGCGTGCCGCCTTGATGATGGCATCCACTGCGCGCTCGGTCAGGGCATCGTCGATCACCAGTTCGACTTTGACTTTAGGCAGGAAATCGACCACGTACTCGGCGCCGCGATACAGTTCGGTATGGCCTTTCTGACGGCCAAAACCCTTTACTTCAGTCACGGTCAGGCCGGTGACGCCGACTTCGGCGAGGGCTTCACGCACCTCATCCAGCTTGAAGGGCTTGATAACGGCAGTAATTTGCTTCATGACAACTCCTTTAGGCATTAAATATGAATCTTTACAGCATGCTTGCATCCTGGGCGGCAGCACAGCCCCACAGCCCGTTTCAAGCGCAATCTAACAGAGTATATGAAAAAAGCTGTTTGTCTATATGCGCGGATCAATAAGTCTATTTAAAACCGGCCTCGCACAACACTCTTCCGCACCAGGTTCCCATCCGCGATCCGTCAATCAGGAATCTTCGCCAGATCGTTCAGCCACACAGTCGCTTCCGAGTCGCTCGGCGCGCGCCAGTCGCCGCGCGGCGACAGCGAGCCACCGTTGCCGACCTTGGGCGCGTTCGGCACGCAGGAGCGTTTGAACTGGCTGGTACGGAAAAAGCGGTCGACGAAAATCCCCAGGTTGCGCTTGATCGCCGCCAGGTCGTACTGGTTGCGGGCTATCGCCACGTCGTCATACGGCCAGCTGCCTTTGCTCTTGTCGTGCCAGGCGGAATACGCCAGGAAAGCGACCTTGGAAGGCGTGAAGCCATAGCGCAGTATGTAGTAGAGATTAAAGTCTTGCAATTCGTAAGGGCCGATCACGTTTTCCGTGATCTGCTCCGGCTTGCCGCTGGCTTTACCTGGCACCAACTCGGGGCTGATTTCAGTGCTCAGCACATTCAGCAAGACATCGGAACCGAGATCGCCGATGGCGCCGGTTTCCGCCACCCAGCGCACCAGATGTGAAATCAGGGTCTTCGGCACGCTGGCGTTGACATTGTAGTGCGACATGTGATCGCCCACACCGTAGGTGCACCAGCCCAGCGCCAGCTCGCTCAGGTCGCCGGTGCCGATGACAATCGCATGATGATGATTGGCGAGGCGGAACAGATGGTTGGTGCGCTCGCCGGCCTGGACGTTTTCAAAGGTGATGTCGTACTGCTCCTGGCCGGTGGCGTAGGGATGGCCGAGGTCTTTCAGCATTTGCAGGCAGCTTGGACGGATGTCGATTTCCGCCGCCGTGCTGCCAACCACTTGCATCAGTTGTCGCGCCTGCTGCAAGGTGCGGTCGCTGGTGGCAAAGCCGGGCATGGTATAGGCCAGGATATTGGCACGCGGCAGGTTCAGGCGATCCATGGCTTTGGCGCAAACCAGCAAGGCGTGGGTCGAATCCAGGCCACCCGAAACACCGATCACGACCTTGCTGATCTTGCTGGCCGAGAGCCGTTGCACCAGCGCCTGCACCTGGATGTTGTAGACCTCGGTACAGCGTTCATCGCGCCGCTTGATATCCGCCGGCACGTAAGGGAAACGCTCGACGCTGCGCGCCAGCGGCAAGGCCTGGTCCAGCGGCAGGTCCAACGCAAAACGTTGTACCGTGAATTTGGCGACTTCTCCCGCATGGCGCCGTACCGACTGGCCGAAGGTGGTCTGGTGCATGCGCTCGCGCGACAAGCGTTCCAGGTCGACATCGGCAAAAATGATGTGCGACGTATCCAGGAAGCGTTCCGATTCCGCCAGCAACTCGCCGTTTTCATAGATCAGCCCTTGGCCATCCCACGCCAGGTCGGTCGACGACTCGCCCTTGCCGGCCGAAGTGTATAAATATGCCGACAGGCAGCGCGCGGATTGCTGCGCAACCAGTTGATGGCGATAGCCCGACTTGCCGACCAGTGCGTTGGACGCGGAGAGATTCACCAGCACGCTGGCGCCGGCCAGCGCCGCAAACGACGAGGGCGGAATCGGCACCCAGACGTCTTCGCAAATCTCGATATGGAAACGCAGCAGCGGCAGGTTGGCCACCTCGAACAGCTGGGAGGGGCCGAATGGCACGCTGGCGCCCAGCAATTGAATCTCGCTCACCGCCGTATTTTCAGCAGGGCTGAACTGACGTAATTCGTAAAATTCGCCGTAATTGGGCGGATAGCTTTTTGGCACAATGCCCTGGATGCGGCCACCGGCAATCACAGCGGCGCAGTTGAACAGCTGATGCTCGACCCGCAACGGCAGACCGACGATCATCGCCAGCGAGAGTTCCGCCGAAGCGGCCACGACTTCGCCCAGCGCCGTTTCGCAAGCGTCCAGCAAAGCCCGTTGATGGAACAGGTCGTCGCAGGTATAGGCAGACAAACCCAGTTCCGGAAACGCTACCAGCACGGCGCCTTGCCGCTCGGCCTGTTTAGCCAGCTTGATGGTTTCGGCGGCATTAAAGGCCGGGTCAGCCACCCGGCAATTCGGGATGGCCACGGCGACGCGCGCGAAATCATGGGAGTAAAGGTTCAGAAATTTGTTCATTGTCATCATTCTTCCTGCGCTCTGCTTGATGCTTTCAATTATCGCATGCCATGGCCTCTGGTGCCCCAGGCTCGGGAAGACGCGGCAGACCTGTGGCGTCGGTGCTAAACTTCACGTTTTCGCCCTCCACATTCACGATTCGTCCAGTCCTTGACTAATAAAACAACAGAGCAGACGGCAGGCAAGTTCGCCACCCGCATCGTTGCTTCCCTGAGCGAAGTCGGCCAGGCGGCATGGGACGCACTGCTAGGCTTGCAGGCCGACGCCAATCCATTCCTGTCATTTGCCTTTTTGCACGCCCTGCATGAAAGCGGCAGCGCCTCGGAAAAATCAGGCTGGCAGCCGCAATACATCACTTTGTGGGACGAGGCGGAGCAGCTGGTCGCCGCCCTGCCCTTGTATGTCAAATATCATTCCTACGGTGAATACGTGTTCGATTGGGCCTGGGCCGACGCCTATCAGCGCAACGGCCTGGAATACTATCCCAAACTGCTGTCGGCGATTCCGTTTACGCCGGTGACCGGCGGCCGCTTGCTGGCGCGCGACGAAGCGGCGCGGACGGCGCTGATCAAGGTACTGCAATCGCTGCGGCGAGATACCCAGACCTCTTCCACCCATATCCTGTACCCGCCTGCCGAGCAAGCCGGCGCCCTGCAACAAGCCGGCTTCATGCTGCGCAGCGGCGTCCAGTTTCACTGGCTGAATCCGGGCTATCGCGATTTCAACCAGTTTCTCGACACGCTGGAACGCAAGAAACGCAAGAACATCGTCGCCGAGCGGCGCAAGGTGGCCGAGGCCGGCGTCAGACTGCGCCGCATACGTGGCGCCGATGCCAGCGAGGCAGACTGGGCATTTTTCAACCGCTGCTACGCGCAAACCTACGCCGAGCACCGCTCTACGCCCTATCTGAACCTGGATTTCTTCCTGCGGATAGGCGCCGGCATGCCGCAAAACATCCTGCTGATCGTAGCCGAACGTGAGGGCCGGCCGATCGCATCTTCGTTGCTGATCCATACCGATCAGACTTTGTACGGACGTTATTGGGGAGCACTGGAATTCGTGCCTTGCCTGCATTTTGAAACGGCCTATTACCAACCACTGGAATTTTGCATCGAACAGAAAATCGCCTGCTTTGAAGGTGGCGCACAAGGCGAGCACAAGATGGCGCGCGGCTTCTTGCCGCAGAAAACCTGGTCGGCGCATTGGCTGGCGCATCCGGGCTTTGCCGATGCCGTGGCGAACTTCCTGGAACGCGAATCCGACGGCATCGAAAGTTATATGGACGAGTTGAATGACCGCAATCCGTTCCGAGCACAGTAAAGATCCGGTTTTTCCAACAAGCTAGCGCACCCTAGAGAAGAGCCATGCAATCCACCGACATCCTGCTTGCCTTGCTGACCGTCTTGATCTGGGGCATGAACTTTGTCGTGATCAAAATCGGCCTGGCCGGCTTGCCGCCGCTTCTGTTTTCGGCGCTGCGTTTTGTCTTTGCAGCGCTGCCCCTGGTGTTTTTCATCAAGCGTCCGGCGATTCCGTGGTGGCTGCTGATCGGCTTCGGGCTGTTCCAGTTCGCACTGCAGTTTTCCTTGCTGTTCTCCGGCATGCAGCTTGGCATAGGTGCCGGCCTGGCATCGCTGGTGATACAGCTGCAAGCGTTTTTTACGATCGGGCTGGCGGTGTTGCTGCTGGGTGAGCGGCCATTGATGACGCAATTGCTGGGAGCGTTGGTGGCGCTGGCCGGGATGCTGCTGGTCGCCACCCATCTGGAAGCCAAAACCACCATGATCGGCTTTTTGCTGGTGATAGCCGCCGGCTTGAGCTGGGCCAGCGCCAACATCGTCACCAAGAAAATCGGCAAAATCAATCCGCTGGCGCTGATGGCCTGGGGTTCGCTGATGGCAGCGCCGCCTTTGCTGCTGGCCTCAGCCATACTGGAAGGCACGGCCGCATGGTACAACGCCTTTCTCCACTTTGGCTGGGCCTCGGTCGCGGCGGTGTTTTATCAATCCTATCCCAACACTATCCTGGGCTACGGCATCTGGACCATCCTCATGCGCAAATACGCTGCCGCCACCGTCGCGCCGTTCTCGCTGCTGGTGCCGCTGGTGGGCATGCTGAGTGCGGCCATCTTGCTGGGTGAATCGCTGCAATGGTGGAAAATCGTGGCGGGCTTGCTGGTGCTTGCCGGGCTCGCCTTGAACCTGTTCGGCGCGCGCCTGATGCGACTGATGAAAACTGCCAAACCATGAAAAAAGCGCACCGAAGTGCGCTTTTTATCGAACACCCGATCCGCTCCGGCGGCTCAGGGTTTAAGCAAATCAAGCCTCAAGCGATTTCTTGTACGCTTCTACGCCGGCCAGAATTTCCTTGCGCGCTTCGTCAGGACCGAACCAGCCGTCGATCTTGACCCATTTGCCTTTTTCCAGATCTTTGTAGTGCTCGAAGAAATGCTGGATCTGCTTCAGGCGCAGTTCGTTCATGTCTTCCGGCTTTTGCCAGTGGGTGTAGATGCTCAGGACCTTGTCGACCGGCACCGCCAGCAGCTTGGCATCCTGGCCGGCTTCGTCCGACATCTTCAACACGCCAACCGGGCGGCAACGCACCACCACGCCCGGGAACAGCGGGAACGGCGTGATCACCAGCACATCAACCGGATCGCCGTCTTCCGACAGGGTTTGCGGGATGTAGCCGTAGTTGCATGGGTAATGCATCGCAGTACCCATGAAGCGGTCGACAAAAATCGCGCCGGATTCCTTGTCGACTTCGTATTTGATCGGATCGGCATTCATCGGGATTTCGATGATGACGTTGAAATCGTTTGGCAAATCGCGCCCGGCCGATACTTGATTCAGACTCATGGTGTGCTCTCGTCAATAATTAAAAAATTTGCTACTGCCTTCGCAACCCGAAATTATAACGGCTGCAGGGCTTATCGTGCGATGCAACATCGACGGTTGTGCAGATGTTGGCAAGAGACAATCGAAAATATGTGATCTAAAAAGCAATTTTTCAAGAAAACTCAGGTTCTGACGGCTTTGGACTCAGTCCGGCTATCTTGCGTGTTACTTCTTTTCCTTGCCAGGTTCTTTAGTCTTGATGTTGCAGTTTTCTCTCAAAAACTTCATGGCGCGGGTGTATTTGGGATCGCTGTCGTCGACCAGATATTCCTCTGCGTCCGGCAAGAACTCATCGCTCCACAAGGACAACAGATTGTCCTTGATCTCAAACGGTGCCGAGTTCTTGATAAAGGTCGAGACCGCGTCGTTATCGAAGCCATGCTGGCGGACCTGGCGGATCATTGCCCTCGCCTCGCTCTCCGAGACGGTGGTTTTGGGTTTGGCGCCGGCGGCGATACACATGAAGATGGTGAGCCGGGAGTACGGATCTTCCTTGCCCTTGGTGACTTTATGCCACTCCTTGGATACCAGCGCATCGAAATCGCCGATGTCCTCCATGTCGCTTTCCTGCACGAAGTAGCGCGCCTCGACCAGATTCAGCAAAACATCCAGCGCCATCGTGGCATCTGCCATCAAAGGCGCATCGTGTTTTTCGATTTCGCGCCGGATTTTCTCTGCTATGTCCAGATATTCCGGCGGCAAGTCACCCAGTATTTTCTTGGGAAGCTTCAACTTCCCGCCGGCCACGCTTTTAGTGCGGATGGCGTCGATCAGCCTGGCGAATTCGATCCGGTTGGGAAATGCGCCTCCCTGGCCGAGACGAACCAGCAGCGCAGTACGGATGATGGTTTCCGCGCCGACAAAATCGAGCGACGATTGTGGCAGACCCATGCTTTTGGCGAACCACAGCGCCGCAGCAATCGTGGCCGCGGCATCTTCGCGCGCCTGGCGTTCTTTCCGATAGGCGTTCAGGGAAAACGGTTTTGCCAGCGTGCGCTCATCCTGGAATTCCTTGACCGGCTGCGCCTTGGTGTCGCCGATGATGGCCGACTCCGGCATCGCATGCAGCGCTTTCAACATCTCGTTGCCGCCGCGCGAATGGGACAGGAAGGTATTGTCGCGCAGAGACTCGGCCGCCTTGCGCAGGTCGCCGCTATAGGTGTGCTCAAGGTATAGGCTGACCAGATTGACGATACGCTGGCGCGCATTCTCAAGATCGGTATGCAGGTGGCTGGTGCCGAAATGCGCCGCAACCTGCACCGTGCCCTTGGCGCCATCGACGACGATCGCGCGGCATTTTTCCTGGTCGAGGATGTGATTCTGCAGGCCAAAACTAAGCGCCTTTTCGAAAAAAGGACGCTTATCGATTATTTCGATATGCCGGTTGTTGTCGGACATGGGGTACGGTAGGTAGAAGAGTTAACACAGTGCCGATGATGCGGCAGAAGCAATTCGAGACTGGCTTACAGCGCGGATTCCTCGCCGTCGTCGACCGCAGTTGCCGGCGGGTCGCCAGCTGTATTCGCCTTGCGCACCTTCGGCTCGAGCTTTTCCTGTTCCAGCAATTCCAGCTCGGCTTCGCGCCGCTGGCGCTCTTTGACCTGCTTTTTCAGCACCGGCCAGATTTGTTCGAACATGTCTTCGTGCTCATGCTTGAGCAGCCAGGTCAGTTCTTTCCAGTCGCGGTCGCTGACTTCGGATTTTTCGACCACGTCGCGCTCTTCCGTACGGTTGACGTTGAAGGTGTCGTAGGTCACGAAATGCACCACTTCTTCGTCGCGGTCCGAGAGGTAGTCGATCAGCGCTTCGCAGCCGCCGTCGACATCGCCAATGGCCTCGATGAAGTCGCCGGTTTGGGTGTCGTCGCGGAACAGCACCGCGTTGACCATGCCGCGCAGACGCACATGCGTATGGTCGCCATACAGCCGTTCCATGACGACCGCACGAGCGAATTGCTCCGGCGTCACCAGCAGGTTGACGACCGACTCTTTCGAGCTGTCGTATTCGCGAATGACGGCCAGCAGATCTTTGGGCGGCAAGGTATCCAGCGCGGCGACCAAGGCGTAATCGCCTTCGGTTTCAGCCAGGCTGACCAGCGCGAATTCGGCGCCGGCGATATCGCCGTTACGGATCAGGTTTGCTGCTTTTACTACTAGCGCGTTTGTCATGAAATCACTATGTCAAAAAAAATCTAAAATATCCGGCAGCAGCGTTTAACCGAGACGTTCAAAGCCCTGCTCGGCGAGCCAGTCGGCGCCTTCTGTTTCCAGATCGCTGCCGTCATTGTCGTCATCGTCGCGTTCCACGCCTTCAATCGCATCATCCGACTGGTCGTCAGCAGCTTGGCTGCCATATGCGCCGTTGTAGTTGCCGTTGCTTTTCTCGTGCAGGTACTCAAGGCAGACCGTCGTGATCAGGAAGCGCTCGCCGCCGGCTTCTTGCAAGGCGATGTCCGCCAGCTTTTGCGCCCACGACTCGAACTGCACCGCATCGGCGACATCTGCCCAGGATGGAAACTCTTCCGGCTCGTCGCCCAGCAGCAGCAGCAACGTCTGCGGATTGGTGAAGTCGATGCCGCCGTGGAAGGCGACCGCGACCATTTCCGGATCGGTGTCGATCATCGGCATCATCAAGGCGAACTGGGAGCGCTTGCTTTTCAGACGCGATGTCAGGATGTCGTTGCCCTCGGAATCGCTTTGCAGGTCTTCAATTTCGGCTTGGTAAGCCTTGGTCAAGTCTTCAAAAAACTGGGAAAGCATCATTGCGAAACCTTGTTCATATAAGTGGTCCAGATTTGTTCGGCCGTTTCCAGCGGGTTTTCCAGCAGGCTGCGACGCCGGTTTTCATCGTAATCTTGTCGCTTCACCGCATCCGACAGCAGGTCGTAGGCTTCCTGCACTTCACGAAACTGCGCAGGCGCACTGGGCGACGTATTTTTATCGGGGTGAAACTCTGAAGCTTTCTTGCGATAGGCGTTTTTTATCGCGCTGGTCGACGCATCACTGTCTATGCCGAGAACGGCGTAATAATCCTTCATGCGTCCTCACATGTTGCGTTGCGGCCATCGGCGGCCATTGTAATGTTACTTTTGGATTGCCTGCTGAGTAAGAGTTGCCGTCATGACATCTGACAAGCGCAGACTCTTAAGAAAAGACTGCGGAGGATACACCAGCTGCGAGAGTAAGTCGATGGTTCCAGGTGAATAACGCGCTGCTGGCAGCAATTTGTCAAGCACAAAGTTCAAACAAAGAAAAATCCGGTCCACCAAAAACACGGAAGGCACAGCAAAAGCCAGGTTTGTTTCCTTGAGTTTGCGCTTAGGCGTTGTTTGTCGCGCGGTGAAGTTTACCGAAAAACCACACGAGCCATACGATAGCGTAGTGTGTTCTTTCCAGTGCTCGATAATGCCAAATACCGTTCCATATGTCGATGAAATCGCAAAACATCGACATATTATATTGACGTGTCCCTGCTGGCGACATATGCTGAAAACATGTCGTAATAATCAATTTTTGAGAACATGATCAATACCCAGTCCATCTGGCGAGCAGACACTCCCTATAACGATCTACCTGAGATCCCGCCCTTGATTGAGCTGGAAACCAAGGCCGTGCTGAAGCGCTGTATCACCGCGCGTGCCGCACTGGCCGAGCTCAAACAGGCCGCCGAACTCATTCCTAACCAGACAATGCTTATTAACACCATCCCGTTACTGGAAGCCAAAGACAGTTCCGAGATTGAAAACATCATTACTACCAGCGACCTACTGTTTCAGTATGCCGATGGCGGCGGGAATCTAGCTGATGGCCCCACAAAAGAGGCTTTGCGCTACCGCACGGCATTGCAACAAGGCTTTCAGTCACTGCAGACGCGCCCATTGTGCACCACTACGGCAGTGGAAATCTGCCGGACGCTGAAAGCGGCAGATATGGACATACGCCGCGTTCCCGGCACCCAACTGACTAACCACCTCACCGGCGAGGTGATTTATACACCCCCGGAAGGCGAGGCTCAAATCAGGGATCTACTGGCCAACTGGGAGCGTTTTCTACATAACGACATAGACATTGAACCGCTCATTCGGATGGCCGTAGGTCACTACCAATTTGAAGCCATACACCCTTTTGCCGATGGCAATGGCCGCACCGGACGTGCGATTAATATCCTGTTTCTCATTCAGCAAAATTTACTGACGCTGCCGATTCTTTACCTTAGCCGCTATATCATCGCCAACAAAGCCGATTACTATCGCCTGCTGCACGGCGTCACCCGCGAACAAGCTTGGGAGCCTTGGCTGCTATACATGCTGAAAGCGGTGGAAGAAACCGCTTGCTGGACCACCGCCAAGATTGCGGCCATCCGCAATTTGGTAGAAATCACAGTCGCTCACGTTAAAACACAGTTGCCAAAAATTTACAGCCGTGAGTTGGTGGACGTTATCTTTGAACAGCCGTATTGCCGTATCGGCAACCTGGTAGACAAGCAAATCGCACAACGTCAGGCAGCCTCGCGCTACTTGAAAGAATTAGTGTCTGTAGGTGTATTGCGTGAAACCCAAATCGGCAAGGAAAAATTTTTCATTCATCCCAAACTCATGCAATTACTCATTCGTGACGATAATGCCATTTCACCTTACTGAGTTTGTTGACTTACACGTGGAACTGATCCGTTCTTGCATTCAGCGTTGACCCAATTCTACGGCAGTAATTTCACCTCCGATTTCAAAAGACACATCTTCCGTGTCAACTTACGCCGTTTGATGCAACGACGCAGCACAGCATTCAGTTTACCAGCTTGCATGTATTCCTGTTTTGTCTTATATTTCAGTAATTACTGAAAATTCAAAAATCATGCACACCATCCCCCCCGCCAATATCACCGGAGCAAGCGCCCCGCTCACTCCTCTGACGCCACTGACTCAGCGCTTCATCTCGCACTTCGGCGAAATGGGCAGCCGCTGGGGCATTAATCGCACCGTGGGCCAGATTTATGCGTTACTTTATGTGCTGGGACAGCCGTTGAATGCTGACCAGATTGCCGAGTACCTGACGTTCTCGCGCTCCAACGTCAGCATGGGCCTGAAAGAATTGCAATCGTGGCGCCTGGTCAAGCTGTTGCACCACCCCGGCGATCGCCGTGAGTATTTCGAACCGCCGAAAGATATCTGGGATATTTTCAAGACCTTGCTGGAAGAACGCCGGCGCCGTGAGATTGAGCCGACCCTGTCGATGTTGCGCGATGCGTTGCTGGAAAATCCTGCCAACGAGAGCGACAAGCAGGCGCAGCAGCGGATGCGGGAAATGTACAACCTGATCGAATTATCCAGTTCCTGGTTTGACGATGTGCAGCGCCTCTCGCCGGAAACCCTGGCTTCGCTGATGAAGATGGGTTCCAAGGTCAAGAAGCTGCTGGATGTACGCGACAAATTCCGCATGCCTGGCTCGGGCAGCAAGACCAAGAGCGGCAGCGATCACCCCGATGTGCACCAGAACGCTAAGCTGAAGGAGTAGACGCCCTATGTCTTTCGCCTTGACCAAACGCTTCACGCGCTTGCCGCTGGCAGTCGAGATCACCCTCATCCTGGTGGTGAAGATTGCTTTGCTGACCGTACTTTGGAAAGCTTTCTTCTCCGAGCCGCAAACAAAAAAAATGCGCATGCCCACCGAGCAGGTGGAACAACACTTCCTCAACGCGCAGCCTGCCGCCATCCCTTCCCACCTTTCCCCTTCAGAGGCCCGCCAATGATTCCTATCGATGAAGTCGTCGCTCTTTCTCGCCTGCAGTTCGCGGCGACCGCGATGTTCCATTTCCTGTTCGTACCGCTCACCTTGGGGCTGGCGTGGATCCTGGTCATCATGGAATCGGTCTATGTGATGACCGGCAGCCCGATCTACAAGGACATGACGCGCTTCTGGGGCAAGCTGTTCGGCATCAACTTCGCCATGGGGATCGCCACCGGCATCACCCTGGAATTCCAGTTCGGCACCAACTGGTCTTATTATTCGCACTATGTCGGCGACATCTTCGGCACACCGCTGGCGATCGAGGGGATGATGGCCTTCTTCCTGGAATCGACCTTCGTCGGCCTGTTCTTCTTTGGCTGGGACCGCCTGTCGCGGGTCCAGCATTTGCTGATCACTTTCCTGGTGGCGCTCGGCTCAAGCCTCTCGGCATTGTGGATCCTGATCGCCAATGGCTGGATGAACAATCCGGTCGGCGCCGAGTTCAACTATGAAACCATGCGCATGGAGCTGACCAGCATCGTCGACGTCATCTTCAATCCGGTGGCGCAGGTCAAGTTCGTGCACACGCTGTCGGCCGGTTATGTCGCCTCCTCGATGTTCGTGCTCGGCATCTCGGCCTTTTATCTGCTGCGCGGACGCGACACCGCGTTCGCCCTGCGCTCGTTTGCGATCGCAGCCGGCTTCGGCCTGGCCGCGACCTTATCCGTGATCGTTCTCGGCGACGAGTCGGGTTACACCGCTGGCGAAGTCAACAAGGTCAAGCTGGCGGCGATGGAAGCCGAATGGCATACCGAACCGGCGCCGGCCGGCATCACCGTGGTCGGCTGGCCGAACGAAAAAGAGCAACGCACCGATTACGCCATCAAGATTCCCTATGTGCTGGGCTTGATCGGCACCCGCTCCGCGGATAAGCAGATCACCGGCATCCAGGACTTGAAGAAAGAGCATGAGGTGCGCATCCGCAACGGCATGCTGGCGTATGCCGCGCTGACCCGCCTCAAATCCGGCGACAAGTCACCTGAAGCAATTGCCGACTTCGACAAATTGAAAAACGATCTCGGCTACGGTTTGCTACTGAAAAAATACACGCCGAAGGTGATCGACGCCACGCCCGAACAAATCGCCATGGCGGTCAACGACACCTTCCCGAAAATCGCGCCGATGTTCTGGTCGTTCCGGCTGATGGTCGGACTGGGCATGTTGTTCCTGTTCATCTTCTCTTGCTCGTTCTACTTCCTGATCCGCAAGCAGCTGGCCAAGCAGCGCTGGTTGCTGCGCCTGGCGGTGTACAGCATTCCTTTGCCATGGGTCGCCATCGAACTGGGCTGGCTGCTGGCGGAATACGGCCGCCAGCCATGGACCATCTCGGGCGTGTTGCCGACCCATCTGTCGGCCTCGACCCTGCAACCTGGCAACTTGTACTTCAGCCTGGCAGGCTTCCTCGGCTTCTATGGTTTCCTGTTCATTATTGAAATGATACTGATGGTGAAATACGCCCGCCGCGGCCCGAGCAGCCTGCATACCGGCAAGTACCACTGGGAGCGGCTGGAACAGTCGTCCGTCATCACTGGCACCATCGACACCACCGCCAAGGCATAAGGGGAAACCACAATGTTTGATTATGAAACCTTAAAGATCATCTGGTGGGGCTTTGTCGGCGTATTGCTGATCGGCTTCGCACTGACCGACGGCTTCGATTTCGGCGTCGGCATGATGCTGCCCTTCATCGGCAAGACCGATGCCGAACGGCGGGTAGTGATCAATTCGATCGGCAGCACCTGGGAAGGCAACCAGACCTGGTTCATCACCGCCGGCGGCGCGATTTTTGCGGCCTGGCCATTGGTCTACAGCGCGGCGTTTTCGGGCTTCTATGTGGCCCTGATGCTGCTGCTGTTTTCGCTGTTCTTCCGCCCGGTCGGCTTTGACTACCGCAGCAAGGTAGCCGACACGCGTTGGCGCAACGCCTGGGACTGGGGCCTGTTCGCCGGCGGTTTCGTGCCGCCGCTGATTTTCGGCGTGGCCTTCGGCAACCTGTTCCTCGGCGTGCCGTTCCACTACGACGACACCATGCGGGTCGAATACACCGGCAACTTCTTCCAGCTGTTGAACCCGTTCGGTTTGCTGGCCGGCTTGCTGAGCGTAGCCATGTTGCTGATGCACGGCGCGGCTTACCTGCAGGTCAAGACCGATGCCTTGATTGCTCAACGCGCCCGCGGCGTCGCCAAGGTTGCAGGTTTGGTGACGGCGCTGCTGTTCATCGCCGGCGGTTTCTGGGTAGCGTTCGGCATCCACGGCTACCGCATCACCGGCATGCCGGATCCGAATAGCGCCTTCATGCCGATCGTCAAGACCGTGACCACGGTCAACGGCGCCTGGTTCGACAACTATGCGCGCTGGCCTGCGATCTGGGCGTTGCCGCTCATCGCCGTCGCCGGCGCCTTGCTGTGCGTGCTGTTCAGCGCGACCAACAAAGCCATGGCAGCGTTCCTCTCCAGCGGCTTCTGCGTCACCGCCATCATCCTGACCGCAGGGGCGTCGTTGTTCCCGTTCATCATGCCGTCTTCGCTGGATCCCAACAGCAGCCTGACGATCTGGGATGCGGTATCGAGCCACAAGACGCTCGGCATCATGTTCTGGGTGGTGGTCATCATGCTGCCGATCATCCTGCTGTACACCACCTGGGTTTACCGGGTCATGCGCGGCAAGGTTACCTTGCAGCACATCGAAGATAACGAACACACCGCTTACTGAGCCAGGTAAGCCACGATCAGATACAGGAGAAAATTATGTGGTATTTCGCATGGATACTAGGGGTCGGCCTGGCGCTGGCTTTCGGCATCATCAACGTCATGTGGCTGGAGGCCAACTACGCCTTCGGCAGCCGCGACGAAGAAACCACCCGCGAGCGCTTTGAAAGCGCAGCTGCCGAGTATGAACAAACCCGGAACCGCAAAAAATGAACGGCGCCGCCATTGCCGTAGCCCCCGAAGCCGGCTGCCGGGCGCTCCTGCCGGGCCATGACTTTGTCGACGCTTACCAGGTTGTGGTCCATTTTCCAGGCCTGGAGGCGCGGCCAGCGGCGGACGCCATCATCAAGCATCCGCCCGGCTGGATCAAACAGCTGATGGCGACGCGCAACGGGGTGGTCAGGCTGTTCCGACTGAAGACGGTTGAGATAGGAGTGGATGATCCGCGCTCGTCACAGCGTACGGTAGGCGGTTTCCCCCTCGTTGCGCAATCGCCGCAGGAAGTGGTGTTGGGATTCGACGACAAGCACCTGGATTTCAGGATCAGCGTGACGGTGCTGCAAGGTCCGGCCGCCACCCAAGTGACCGTCTCCACGGTGGTCAAGACCAACAATCTGCTGGGACGCGTCTATCTGGCTGCAGTGATGCCGTTCCATCGCGTGATTGTGCGCCATCTGCTGGAACACGCCAGATTCAACCAGCATCAACCCTGACGCCATACGGTTGGATTTCAACGCAAATTCAACTTACGGTACACCGTATTGCGCGACACGCCCAGCGCTTTGGCGGTAGCGGAAACGTTGCCGCCGCTGGCTTCAAATGCCTTCTTGACGGCGCTCAGCGCCAGATCTTCCAGGCTGCCGCTATGACTGTCCGCAGGCGAGGAGAATTCAAGCTCTCGCACATCCTCCAGGAAATCGTCCGGCAAATGCTCCAACCTGATCACCCGGTCTGCGCCGGCCATGACTACCGCCGTCCTGAGAAGATTGCTCAATTGTCTGAAATTGCCGGGCCAGCTGTGGCGATGGAACAATGCCATAATCTCGGGATCGACACTACAGCAAGGCTCGCCGTCAGGCTCTTCCAGCAATAATTTTTTGACGATGACATCAAGATCCGAGCGCTCGCGCAACGCCGGCAGTTTTACCACCAGCCCGTTCAGGCGGTAGTACAAATCCTCCCGAAACAGATTGGCGGCAATCAGCTCGCGCAAATTGCGGTTGGTGGCGCAGATCAGCGCCAGGTTGACCGGGATCGATTTGGTGCTGCCCAGCGGCGTCACCATGCGCTCCTGCAAGACGCGCAGCAAGCGCGCTTGCAAAGCCAGCGGCATATCGCCGATTTCATCCAGGAACAGGGTGCCGCCATTGGCCTGCAAAATCTTGCCCTGCCCACCCTTTTTCCTGGCGCCGGTAAAGGCTCCCTCCTCATAACCGAACAGTTCCGATTCGATCAGCGTTTCCGGGATCGAGGCGCAATTGACGGCGACGAATGCGCTGTTCTTGCGCGGCGAATCGTTGTGGATCGCCTGCGCCAGCAATTCCTTGCCGGTGCCGGTCTCGCCAGTGATCAGAATCGGGATATCGCGCCCTCTCACTTTATCGAGCTTGCCGATCAAGGCCGCCATCTGCGGATCGCCGGTATTCAAGTAGCGCAGGCTGGACAGGCGCGCCGCCGGCAATTTCGGCGTTGGTGCCGATGCCCTTGCGTCCGCGGCGGGTTGGATTTCGCTGATGTGTTGAAATACACTGTTCGACAACCGCAGTTCCGCCTTGGCATATACCCTGACGCCGCTATGCAGGCAAAGATCGAGCAAACCCGGCGCCGCCGTCCGATAGTGATCGAGCAGGGTCGACACCGGCAAGCCGAACAAAGAACTGAAGGTATGCGATTGCAATGCCGTCAACGGCAAACCGAGCTGAAACAAGGCGCTGCGATTGGCCGATAGAAAACGGCCGCCGGGTGTGAAACAGGCGATGCCCTCCATCAGGGTGCCGATGAATTCAGGCCGGCTATGAAAATGCAAAGTGACCGCATTTTCAAAGGTTGCGGTGAACAGCTGGTTCTCGATCATTTGCGCCGACATCCGCACCAGCGCCATGGTGTGCTTGTGATAGCTGTCACGGTCGCCGCTGACGTCCAGCACACCGATAATCTTGCCTTGATGGTCGAAAATCGGCGCCGCGGAACAGGTCAGAAAATGATTCGCAGACAGATAATGGGCATCGGCATGCACCGTCACCGGCATCTGCTCTTCGAGCGCAGTGCCGATGGCGTTGGTGCCCTTGCTTTGCTCCGACCAGACCACGCCCGGATTCAAGGCGACCCGTTCAGCCTTGACCAGGAAATCGTCATCGCCCAGCGCGTGCATGATGACGCCGTTGACGTCGGTCAGCAGCACCATGTTGTGCGTGTTGATGATCTGTTCGTAGAGCGTTTCCATGACCGGCAAGGCATGCGTGTACAACGCATGGTTCTGCTCCAGCAGCACAGACAGGGCAGCCGGACCGAGCGGCGCGATATCGGGCTTGTCTTGTTTTTCCAGACCATATGCAGTCGACCGCTGGTGCGATTTTTCGATCACGCCCGGATCGCCGACAACCGGCGCAAATTGCTGCGCCGGCCTACTCCACGACAGGTCACTCATTTTGTCTCCTTCAGGCGGTTTCCCCTTGCCTTTAGCATCGGGTGTTGGCGCACCTCTACAAGCATCTTCTCTCAGTCTACCTTTGAATGGCTATCGATGTGATTAATCCGATGATCGCAATCGGATCGGTAGAAAAATGAGGAAATCTGCGGGTGGAGAAGCAGGGAGTTGCAGATAAAGGCGACAGCTGGCGCTTCAGGCAAGGTTTAGCTTCAGAGCCCGCCGGACAAGCCGTGATGCGCGATCAATTGCCAGTTTGACTACCCAGCAATGGCGGCGCTTCGGCCAGCTTTGCATACTCATCATCGCTAAATAGACGTGAGCGGCTGAGAAACCTCAGGCCACTGCCATTTTCCAGGGAAAACATACCGCCGTTGCCTTGCACAACGTCGATGATCAGTTGCGTGTGTTTCCAGTATTCAAACTGGTCGGCGCCGATATAAAACGGCGTGCCGTCCAGATCGCCGAGGTAGACATCTGCATCGCCGACCTGAAATTCGCCGAGCGCATAGCACATCGGCGAACTGCCGTCGCAGCAGCCACCCGATTGAAAGAACATCACCGGACCGTGTTTGCGCCTGAGCGTGCGCAACAGATCCAGTGCGGCTTCGGTGGCGCTGACACGGGAAAGAATGGAAGGCATGATGTGGGCTCGTCGATGGCGGCAGAAGGATGGATGGATATGGTCCTGCGCCGCTACACGCGGAGCAAGACCGCAGCGGCTTTAGAAAAATCCCAAGGCGTCAGGACTGTAGCTGACCAGCAGGTTCTTGGTCTGCTGATAATGATCCAGCATCATCTTATGGTTTTCGCGGCCAATGCCGGACTGCTTGTAGCCGCCGAACGCTGCATGGGCCGGATACAGGTGATAGCAATTGGTCCAGACCCGGCCGGCCTGGATCCCGCGCCCCATGCGGAATGCGCGCGAGCCGTCGCGCGTCCACAAGCCGGCGCCGAGACCGTACAGCGTGTCGTTAGCCAGCGCCAACGCCTCTTCCTCATCCTTGAAAGTGGTGACCGACAGCACCGGACCGAAGATTTCCTCCTGGAAGATGCGCATCTTGTTATGGCCTTCGAATACGGTAGGCTCGACGTAATAGCCTGCATCGAAATCGCCGCCCAGCTGTTTGCGCGCGCCACCGATGAGCAGCTTGGCGCCCTCTTGCTTGCCGATGTCGATATACGACAGGATCTTTTCCAGCTGCTCTTGCGATGCCTGGGCGCCGATCATGGTAGCGCTGTCGAGCGGATTGCCTTGCTTGATGGCTTTGACCCGTTTTAATGCGCGCTCCATGAAGCGGTCGTAGATCGATTCCTGGATCAGCGCGCGCGACGGGCAAGTACAGACCTCGCCCTGGTTCAGCGCAAACATTGCGAAGCCTTCCAGGCATTTATCGAAATACGCATCGTCCTGGTCCATCACATCGGCAAAAAACACGTTCGGCGATTTGCCGCCCAGTTCCAGCGTCACCGGAATAATGTTTTGCGAGGCATATTGCATGATCAGGCGACCGGTGGTGGTCTCGCCGGTAAAGGCAATCTTGGCGATGCGCTTGCTAGACGCCAGCGGCTTGCCGGCTTCCAGCCCGAAACCGTTGACGATATTCAGTACGCCTGGCGGCAACAGGTCTTGCACTAGCTCGATCCAGACCATGATCGAGGCCGGCGTCTGTTCCGCCGGCTTGAGCACCACGCAATTGCCGGCGGCCAGCGCCGGCGCCAGTTTCCAGACCGCCATCAGGATCGGGAAATTCCATGGGATGATCTGGCCGACCACGCCTAGCGGCTCATGGAAATGGTAGGCGTAGGTCTGGTCGTCGATGGTCGCCACCGAGCCTTCCTGGGCCCGGATGCAAGCGGCAAAATAACGGAAATGGTCGATCGCCAGTGGAATGTCGGCGGCCGTTGTTTCGCGGATAGGCTTGCCGTTGTCGATGGTTTCCGCAATCGCCAACAATTCCAGGTTGGCTTCCATGCGGTCGGCGATCTTGTTGAGAATATTGGCGCGTTCGGCCGGCGAAGTTTTACCCCAGCTGACTTTGGCAGCGTGGGCGGCATCCAGCGCCAGCTCGATGTCTTCTGCGCTGGAACGGGCAATTTCACAGAACGTCTTGCCGATCACCGGACTGACGTTTTCGAAATATTCGCCCTTGACCGGCGCCACAAACTTGCCGCCGATGAAATTGTCGTAACGTTGCTTGAAGGGGTTGCGGGTAGCTAACTTGCTGATGTCTGCGAGATTCATGTCGTCCTCTTGCCTGGGTTGGAGTGATTGTCAGGGATTGATCCGTACAAACTACATCCAACATGGCGCAATGAACGTGCCAGCCGTTTTTCGGGTCGCTTGGCCCGTTGCGCAGCGATAGCCGGGGACATTCCGAGACATGCACCCTCCGCGGAGTGTTCAGTTATTGAACAATGACGGAACACCGCTGTTACAAAACGCAGCAGTCAAACCGGCGCCGGTTTACTAGGTTTGGGCCGCGGTTTCTGCCATGACTTCCACCGTGGCCGGGTTATCGGGGCCTTGATCGCCGGGCTGGTCGCCAGGCTCGCTGATGGCGATGGCCACCTGCTCCAGCTTGGTCACCGCCACATTCAGGGAATCGTTGATTTGCGCCTTGGTATGCGCGGGCAAGGTTTCCGCTATCTGCGCCAGCGCGCCTGCCAGATCGATGACCGCCAGCGTCAGGTCGGCAATCAGGTCGCGCTCGTTAGTCATCTTTCATCGTCCTCATCGTCGGGTATCGTCGGGTATCATGCGGGGACGGCATTATTACACTACCCGGCCAATTGCAAAACCGCCGGACGACAAAAAACGCCGGTCACTCTTGAAACATGATCTTGAACCTTCTCAACATGCATCCAAAAACATCGCTCGCCCTGTTCTGCAAAGTCGTCGACAACTACGGCGACATCGGCATCTGCTGGCGCCTGGCGCGGCAGCTGGAGCAGGAACATGGCATCGCCGTGACCTTGTGGGTGGACGATTTACGGAGTTTCCAGCGGATTTGCCCGGCCGTCTCGATCGACAGCGAGATACAGCAGATCAACGCGGTGACGGTCAAGCATTGGCGCGATCAGGACAGCGCGTTTGCCGCCGAAGAGATCGCCGATATCGTGATCGAATTTTTTGCCTGCGACATTCCGCCCGGCTATATCAAGGCAATGTCAGAGCGAACGCCGCACCCGGTGTGGTTCAACCTGGAAGGCCTGAGCGCGGAAACCTGGGTGGAAGGCTGCCACGCCCTGTCCTCGCCCCAACCACTGTCTTTGACAAAATATTTCTTCTTTCCCGGCTTCACCAGCCGTACCGGCGGCTTGCTGCGCGAATCCGGCCTGCTGCAGCAGCGCGAGGCATTCCAGCAAGATCCGCCCGCGATCGCCGCCTTTCTCGGCCAGTTCGGCGTAACGCCGGCAGAGATGGCAGCCCTGAAAATTTCCCTGTTCTGTTATCCGCAGGCCCCAGTTGCCGAGTTGTTCGCAGCATGGCAGGCCAATGCCAAGGCGATTACCTGCCTGGTGCCGGAAGGGGTTGCCAACGATGCCGTCCAGACATTTCTCGGGCAAACTGCAACCGCAGGCGCCAGCGCCACCCGCGGCGCGCTGACCATGCGCGTGCTGCCCTTTGTGCCGCAGCCGGACTACGACAAGCTGCTATGGGCCTGCGACCTGAATTTTGTGCGGGGTGAAGACTCCTTCGTCCGCGCCCAATGGGCCGGCAAGCCGTTTATCTGGCACATCTACCCGCAAGATGAAAACCTGCATCACGTCAAATTGAACGCTTTCTTGCAGGCGACCACGGCCAAAACCGCGAGTCTGATCGCCTTTTCGCTGGGCTGGAATGCTGCCGCAAAAGACACTATCGACTGGACCGATACTTGGCCGCAATTTGAAGCCGATCTATCAAAAATTGCCAATCCGTCTATTGATTGGCAGCAACAAATGTTGGCAAATGGCGACTTGGCATTCAATTTACTGAAGTTCGCCGGAACAGTTAAGCAAGAATCAAAGCAAATATAGGTTAAAATATAGGGCTAATTTTTAACGCATTTTAAAATTCAATCATACGTAGGCTTGCGGTGTTGTTTGCCAGTAGGCTACAGATGATTCTTATGCAACCTACTTTTTACGTATATTCGCTATGAAACCAGCAAAAGAAATTCGTGTCGGCAACATCATCATGGTCGACAGCAAGCCTATGATCGTTCTGCGCTCTGACGTCAACGGTTCAAGCCGCACGGGCTTCACCTATAAGTGGAAGATGAAGAACTTGCTGACCAACAGCCCGCAAGAAAACGTTTTCCGCGGCGACGACAAGTTCGACGTCGTCGTGCTCGACAAAAAGGCTGTGACTTATTCCTATTTTGCTGATCCGTTGTACGTATTCATGGACGCAGATTTCGAACAATTTGAAATCGAAGGCGAAAACCTGGGTGACGCACTGAACTACCTGAAAGACGGTATGGAATGCGAAGCCGTGTTCTATGACGGCAAGGCAATTTCAGTCGAACTGCCAACCACTATCGCGCGCAAGGTCATTTACTCGGAACCGGCAGTCAAGGGCAACACTTCGGGCAACGTCCTGAAAGAAGCCAAGATCGAAAACGCCATCGAAGCGCACCAGCACATCGTCATGGTGCCACTGTTCGTGAGCTCGGACGATACGATCGAAATCGACACACGCACCAACGAGTTCAAGAAACGGGTGTAATCCTTTCCCGTTTGTCAAAAAAAACGCTGCCGATTTATCCGCAGCGTTTTTTTTCGCTTATTCACCTCAGAGAGGTGAATAAGTCCTTCAGATTACATACATAAGCCGGTCAAGACAACCCGGCGCAAAAACCGTTACTTGCCCAATATCTCGGCCAGATTCTTGTTCCCCATGCCGAAGCTGGCGATCACCACCAGGCTGGTCAATGCCAGGAAACCGCCCAGCCACAAAGTGGATGGAATCCCTACCGCATCGACCACCACGCCGCCGGTGAACGACCCCAGCGCAATCGCCACCTGCACAATGCTGACAAACAGTGCGGAACCGGCTTCCGGCAGATCCGGCGAAGACAGTTGCAGCCAGATGCTGAGGCACAGCGGAATCGCGCCGAAGGCGATGCCCCACACCAGCACCATCAGGGAGACGCCGGCGGCCGATGCGTGCACCAGCGGCAGCACTACCAGCGCCGCCAGCAGGATCGCGACGATGCCGAACAGCGAAGCCTGGAGGTGGCGCGTTACGGTGGTCGAGATCGCCAGGTTGGAGATAAAGCCGACGAAACCGAAGCCCAGCAATATCGAAGTGATGGCCGACAGGCTGAAGTTGTTTTGCGCAAGGAATGGCGTGATATAGGTATACGACGAAAAGTGCGCGCCGAACACCAGCGCTACCATCAACAGGCTCTTGCGCGCAGTTGCACGTCCCAGCAAGGCGCGCAGATCACTGAAGCGGATCGCAGCTTTTGACGGCAACGCCGGCAACAACAATGCTTGCGCAGCCAGGGCGACGGCAGCCAGGATGCCGGTGGCGATAAACGATGCGCGCCAGGAATACAGCCCGCTGATAAACGTCCCGAGCGGCACGCCGAGCACGGTGGCGAAGGTGACGCCGCTGAGTATCATGGCGGTCGCCTTGGCGGCTTGCTCTTGCCGCACCAGCCGCCCCGAGGTCGCCAGCGCCAGCGTCCAGAAGCCACCCAGAGCGGCGCCCAGCAAAGCACGTCCCAGCAGCATGACGCCGAAACTTGGCGCAAAGGCGGATACCAGGTTAGAGGCCAATAGCAAGATCGACAGCGCCAGCAAGATGAAGCGGCGGTCGATGCGCCCTGCTCCCAGCATCAAACCCGGCGCCGAGATGGCGGCGATGATGCCGGGCGTGGTGACCATCAATCCGGCCGAACCCGGAGAAACGCCGAGATCGCGGGCGATCTGCGGCAGCAGGCCCACCGGCAGGAATTCGGTCGTCACAAAAGCAAAGGCGCCGATTGCCACCGACACCACCGACAGCCAGGAACGCAGCGGCGATGCTGCGCCCGCGGCACGGCTGGCCGGCATATCGAGCAGGCTGTCGTTTTGTGCGCTGAGCGCGGCCAGATTTTTTTCCATGTATTTCCCCTTCGCCTGGGTTTGACACCAGCGCTAGAATTGACTGAATGCGTAAATTGAATGTCGACCAGCCGCCATTGACTTGCCTACCGGCTGTACTGCATTTGCATCGAGGCCGGACTGCCACGATTAAACTGTATTATTTTTTAATACAGTTAAGAATATAAAAATAGGATCGAATTGATCCTATACACAAATAACTGGAAAATAACGAGATTAACTGTATTCAGTGAAACTACAGTTAATCATAAAAAAACAGGCTACTCGC
Organism: Collimonas sp.; assembly: GCF_039923675.1. Classification (GTDB taxonomy): domain Bacteria; phylum Pseudomonadota; class Gammaproteobacteria; order Burkholderiales; family Burkholderiaceae_D; genus Collimonas. The sequence continues at coordinate 107,092 of NZ_JBDTCG010000080.1, read as the reverse complement.
TGACCTTGTAGGCAATCTTGTTGACCAGCTCGGACAACTTCCTTCCCCGCAAAATATCCAGCAAGGCGCCCTCGACTTCCGATACCACTGGGTCCAGCACCATATCCATGCCACAACTGACCGGACAACACAAATCTTTCGACCGCGTATTATGCTTGAGCACCGGCCCCTCTTCCACCGCCTGGTAAATCTCCGCCAGGTTGATGGCTGAAGCCGGCCGCGCCAGCTGCACGCCGCCGCCTTTGCCTTCCTTGGTCACCACCAGCCTGGCCTTGCTCAGCTTGCGCAACAGTTCACGCACAAAAACCGGGTTGGTATTGACGCTGGTCGCAATGGCTGTGGATGGGAAATACACTTCCCCGCCTCTGGTGGCGTATTCCACACTGACTAAAATATGCGCCGCGACGGCAAATCGACTGGACTTCATACTGTAAGTATATTCCATACAGATAATCGTGCAACGAATATCTTTGCATATGCTTATGATGGTGATATTGGCGTTCGTGGAATGCCATTCAGACAATTAACGGAAGCAATATGCCCAAATACCTGGAACGAGATGCGATAGCCCGGCTGGAAGATTTACCGAATATCGGCAAGGCCGGCGCCGCCGACCTGCGCTGCATCGGGATTCAGCAACCGGCGCAACTGATCGGGAAATCGCCGCTACAGATGTATGAAGCGCTGTGCGCCGAGACCGGCACCCGCCATGATCCATGCGTGATCGATGTCTTCATGTCGGTGGTGCGCTATATGGAAGGCGCTGAGCCGCTACCGTGGTGGTCCTACACGGCAGAGCGCAAGCGCCTGCTCACGTCGGGCTGATCACAAACCTTGCACCAAACCTATTCAGCCTTGGCCAGCATGTTGAAAATGCTGGAGAAATCCAGGCCGCCGGCGCCGCTCTTACTGTGAATGTCGTACAGGTTGCGCGCCATGGCGCCGAGCGGCACGCTGCTGCCGGTCGACAGGGAATTTTCCACCGCCAGTCCCAGATCCTTCAACATCAGGTCGACGCCGAAGCCGCCGCTATAGCCTTTCGACGCCGGTGCATTTTCCATCACGCCGGGACAAGGGTTATACACTTCCAGCGCCCAGTTGCGGCCCGAGCTTTTGGCCATGATTTCCGACATCACTTTGGGATCCATGCCGTTCGCCATGCCCAACCGGATCGCTTCCGAGGTGCCGATCATCAGTATCCCCAGCAGCATGTTATTGCACACCTTGACGGTCTGGCCGCTGCCGTTGTCGCCGGCGTGGAAGATTGCCTTGCCCATCTTTTCCAGATAAGGCTTGGCTACGGCGAAGCCTTCATCCGAACCGCCAACCATGAAAGTCAGCGTACCGGCCAGCGCGCCGCCGGTGCCGCCGGAAACCGGGGCGTCGAGCATGGTGAAGCCCTTCTCGAGCGCCGCCGCGGCTACCTTGCGCGCGGCGTCGGGAGCGATGGTGGAACAGTCGATCAGCAAAGTACCGGGCGCGGCTTGCGCCAGGATGCCGCTGGCGCCAAGATAGGCCGATTCGACATGACGGCTGGCGGGCAGCATGGTGATGACCACCTTGGCGGCGCCAACTGCGGCGGCCAGGTCGTTGCCGGTACTGCCGCCACCGGCGACAAATTTCTCGATGCTGGCCGCTACCAGGTCATGGCCGCTGACCTTGTGGCCGGCTTTGACCAGGTTCAAGGCCATTGGCAGACCCATGTTGCCTAGCCCGATAAAAACGATTTCGTTGTTCATATGAAGTCTCTTTTTTTGAGTAGTGTTGTATCGCCTGCCGGAGCCAGCCTCTCGGCTCCGGTCAGATACCGGATCACTTCATTGAAATTGTCGTGTTGATTTCACCGCCATCTGCGTCCGGCGCAAACCAGCGTGCGGTCACGGTTTTTGTCTGGGTCCAGAACTGCACCGCCTGCTTGCCGTTCGGGCCGAGGTCGCCCAGTTTCGAGGCGCGCGAGCCGGTGAAGCTGAAATAAGCGACCGGTACAGGAATCGGTACGTTGATGCCGACCTGGCCGACGTCGATCTCGTTCTGGAATTTGCGGGCCGACCAGCCCGACGAAGTGAAGATCGAAGTACCGTTGCCATTCGGATTGGCATTGATGAAAGCGATCGCTTCGTCCAGCGTTTCCAGTTCAACTACGCACATGGCCGGGCCGAAAATCTCTTGCGTATAAATATCCATCTCGACGGTGACGCCGGAGAAAATCGTCGGGCCGACGAAATTACCGTCGGGATAACCGGTGACCTGGCAGTTGCGGCCATCCAGCAACAGCTGCGCGCCCTGCTCCACGCCGGAGCCGATCAGGCGTTCGGTGCGCGCCTTGGCGGCCTTCGAGACCATCGGTCCGAGGTCGGCTTTACGGTCGCTGCCCGGGCCGATTTTCAGGCAGCGCGAACGCTCGACGATTTCCGGCAGCCATGAGCGCGCCTTGCCAACCAACAGCACCATCGAATTCGCCATGCAACGCTGGCCGGCAGCGCCAAACGCCGCGCCGAGCAGGTTGTTGATGGCCTGGTCCTTGTTGGCATCCGGCAGCACGATGCAATGGTTTTTCGCGCCCATCATGCATTGCGCCCGCTTCCCGGCTTCACCGGCACGGCGATAGATGTGGGTGCCGACATTGGTCGAACCGATGAACGAAATCGCCTTGATATCGGGATGGTCGCACAGCATATTGGCCACATCGGGACCGCCATGCACCACGTTCAGAACACCTGGCGGCAAGCCGGCCTGCTGCGCCAGCTCGACCAGGAACAGCGATGACGAAGGGTCCTGCTCGGACGGCTTGAGAATGAAGGTATTGCCGCAAGCGACCGCCACTGGAAACATGAAGCAAGGCAGCATCACCGGGAAGTTGAACGCCGTGATGCCGGCGCCGACGCCGAGCGGCTGGTTGATGGTGTAGACATCGACGCCGCTGGCGGCATTTTCGGCCAACTCGCCCATCTGCAGCGAGGTGATGGAGCAGGCATGCTCGACCACTTCCAGGCCGCGCATGACTTCGCCCTCGGCGTCCGGCAAGGTCTTGCCGTGTTCACGGGTGATCAGCTCGGCGAGTGGCGCGATGTTTTCACGCAGCAGTTGCTGGAACTTGAGCATGATGCGCATGCGCTGCGCCAGCGACGTGTTGCGCCAGGTGGCGAATGCCTGCTTGGCGTTGGCTACCGCGTGATCGACTTCCGCCTTGGTGGCGAACGGCACACGCGCCACGACTTCCTGGGTTGCCGGATTGAGCACGTCGCGCCATTCGGTGCTGGCGGATTGGACGGCTTTGCCGTCGATGTATAGCGGGACGTTGGGGATAGTGGTAGTGGACATGATCAAACCTCGGAAATGAAAATTCAAAACAAAGCCTGTGCAAACAGGCAGGACGTATTTTTTACTTCACCAAGGAACAGGAAGCGTTCATCGGCTTGAAAGCTTGTTCCGCCGGAATCGTCGACAACAGCTTGAGGTAATCCCAAGGCGATTTCGATTCAGCCGGCGTTTTCACCTGGTACAGATACATGTCATGGATCACCCGGCCGTCGGGACGGATCGAAGCGTTGCGCATGACCGCATCGTGGATCGGGATGTCGCGCATTTTTTGCGTAACGACTTTCCAGTCGTGCGATCTGGTGACCGCCGCAGCTTTCAGATAGTGATAGACGCTGGAGTAGACGCCGGCATGCACCATGGTTGGCTTGTTGCCCTTGTCCAGCGCTTCAAAACGCTTGGAAAATGCGCGGGTGTCGTTGTCGAAATCCCAGTAGAAACCGTCGGTGTAAATCAAGCCTTGCGCATCGTTAAGGCCGAGTGCATGTACATCCGACAAGAACACCAGCAGCGCCGCCAACCGCTGGTTTTTAGTGCCGATGCCAAACGAACGCGCCTGCTTGATGGCGTTGACCGTATCCTGGCCGCCGTTGGCGAGGCCGATCACTTGCGCCTTCGAGCTCTGCGCCTGCAGTAAGAACGAGGAGAGATCGCTGGCGTTCAAGGGATGGCGGATCGAACCGACCACAGTGCCGCCCAGGCTCTTGACGACATCGCCGGCGTCTTTTTCCAGCGACTGGCCGAAGGCGTAATCAACTGTGACGAAATACCAGGATTTCTGGCCCATCTTGGTCAGTGCGGCGGCCGCGCCTGCCGCCTGCGAGTAGGTGTCGAACATCCAGTGGAAGCCGTTCGACGCGCATTCGGCATTGGTCAGCACCGTGGTGGCCGGACCGCTGTACATGGCGATGCCGCCTTTGTCGCGGATCAGGCGCTGCACTGCCAGCGCCACCGATGAATTGGTCAAGTCGGCGATCGCATCAACCTTATCGCGGTCTATCCATTCGCGCGCCTTGGAGGCGCCAATGTCAGCCTTGTTTTGATGATCGGCGGTAAGCAACTCGATTTTCATACCCTTGCACTCGGCCTTCATGCAGTCCTCGATGGCCATCTTGGCAGCGACTACCGAGCCCGGTCCGCCCATCGCCGAGTATGGCCCCGACATGTCGGTCAGGATACCGACCTTGTACACGTCGCCGTCCTGCGCCTGCGCATGGCTGGCGGCCAGCAAACCTGCCAATGGAAAAATGCATGAAAAGATCACAGCCGAACCACCTGCAAGCAGCTTGCGCCCCGCATTTGTCATCGTTGTCTCCTGTTTTTAGTTCAGGTCGCCTTGGCGAACCCCAAACGTTTTTTGAATTTCTATATGGACATTCTGCATGTGCATTATTATTGAAACAATAGACAATAATCCACAATGTCTTTGCATTTATGCAAAGCGAGAATGATCAGATGAAATCAAAAGATGTGAAATCGACAAATGCCATGCTGGACTGGGATAACCTGCGGGTATTCCTGGAGCTGACGCGTAGCCAGGGCCTGGTGGAAGCGGCCAAGAAACTGGGGATCGACCACTCGACCGTATCGCGCCGCATGCGCCGCTTTGAAGAGCAGGTCGGCAGCCAGCTGTTCGAGCGCAACAACCAGGGTTACACCCTGACCGCCGAAGGCCACCGCCTGATCGACTACGCGGAAAAAGTCGAGAGCACGGTGTATGCCGCCGCCGAGGAACTGAGCGGCCACAACCGACTGCTGTCGGGACAGGTCAGGCTTGGCGCCACGGAAGGTTTCGGCACCTTTGTACTGGCGCCGCATCTGGCGCATTTCTGTGCCCGCCACCCGCACATCACCGTCGACCTGCTGCCGGTGCCGCGCTTCGTCAACCTGTCCAAGCGCGAAGCCGACATCGGCGTCACCATCGAGCGCCCGCAAAGCGGCAACTATGTGGTCACCAAGCTGACCGACTACCTGCTCAAGCTGTACGCCACCCGCTCCTATCTGGAAACCCATGCGCCGATCAAGACGCTGCAGGATTTGAACAACCACGCCTTCATCGGCTATGTCGACGACCTGGTGTTCAGCGAAGAGCTGCGTTACAAGGAGAACGTCGCCCCCGCCGCCTTCCGCGCCTTTCGCAGCACCAGCGTGATCGCCCAGTACACCGCGGCGCGCAGTGGCCAGGGACTGGCGATCCTGCCCTGTTTCCTGGCCCAGCAAAGCGAAGACCTGATGCCGGTGCTGGATGGACAAGCCGATATACAGCGCGCATTCTGGCTGGTGGCCGCCACCGAAACCCGCAACGTGGCGCGGGTAGCCGCGCTATGGCGCTATCTGCGTGAAGTGATCGAGCCGAACCGGCCATTCTTGATGGGTGAATCGCGGGAGATGATTTATCAGCCGGACCGATATCAACCCGGCTGATTCATGGCCGCTGGAAAATCTCTGTGTTATTGATGCGGCAAAATACAGTTATTGATGAATGCGTGCACTTTTTGAGAAGCCGGGCCGGGAATATCCAGCTTGAAACCCATGAAGGTTGGCGCATCGCGCGTGGCTTGCATCGCGTGGCCGACCGCATGACTCGCTGCAATCCGGCTTGCCTGCCCTTGCGTGAGCGTGAAGAAGGTTTGAATCTCGCCTTTGTCCGCGACCACGCTGTCAGGATCCTGCAAGGGGATCACATCGCCGTCGAGCAGCAGTGAATGCAACCAGCCGCCGCCAGCCATGCCGGCAGCCTGGTCGCCGACCTGATAAAAAGTGAACATCAGGATTTTCCCCTTATCGCACAGCAGCGCAATCTTTCCTCGCCCATATGCCGTGTCTTGCATGCCACGCAAATATCCGCCGCCATCGGCCACTTCGAGTGACCAGTCGGCAGTCTGGCGGCCGTTGTTGACGACATTCAGCGCCTTCATCTCGGCGTCGCTCAGCAAGTAGATGCCCTGCTCGCCCTTTTGCACCAGCAAGTCAAGCAAACCCTGCCCTACGCCCATGCCGCGGATGTAGCGCGCGATGCCGGCCGAGACGATTTGCCCTGTATCGAGATCGCCGGCCACCGGTCCGGAAGCACGCGAGACACGATGCACGCCGTACTGTGAACCTTCGCTGACATAGCGATAGACGCCGCCCAGGAAAGCCAGCGAACAGGCGCTGTAGCAGACGCCCGGGGTCGGCGCCGATCCGCCCGCATAGCGCCCGACATGGGTTGCAGCGCCGGCCTTTCTTAGAAGCTGTCCGATTTCCATGCCTGCCAACAAATCGCCACCGGTTGAATCAAGGTAGACGTCGACGCCTGCCGATCCGCTCTGGCGCAGGGCGGCAGCTACGCGGGCGGGTGCGCCGGCATCAATTTCCCCATCCAGGTTCATGGTCCAGGATGCAGCGCGGCCGTCAGTTTTGGAAGAGTCCGGCCGCTCCAGGCGCACCGTCATGGCGCCGGCGCTGGCCGCACAAACGAGTATCGAAACGCCAACAAGATTGCGCAGTGTCGAAAGCATGGATTCCATTCTCATTGATTGTCAGTAGGCGTCAGCGGCGCCTCCGCACAAAATAATAAGGCAGATTGGGAGTGCCATCGATGTGATATTTTCAGATAATTTCAGCAAAACGCGATAGCTTGCCGGATGCCTCCTGCCGAAGTAATATCGTTTCACGTTTGCTTCTCCGCATCACCTCACATCCAAACGCCCCATGATCCTGACCGGCCCCGAACTCGCTCGCGCTCTTGAATTGGCCGAGGCAACGCATTTAAGCAGGCAAGTCGACAGTTTCCGCGCGTTGAGCCGCGCTGAAAACGCGCGAACCGTCGCCATCGCGGGCGGCATCGCCGCGTTGACCGATCCGGCTTTCGGACGCAAGTTGAATCACGTTACAGGATTCGGCATGACTGCGCCGGCACTCTCATTTGAACTGGCGGCGCTGGAAAGCATGTACGCCGCACAGGGACTGGAAACGCAGATCGACATCTGCCCGCACGCCCACGGCAGCACGTTAACGCTTCTGGCCGGGCGCGGCTATACGGTCAACGCCTTCAGCAATACCTACGTGCGCTATCTGACGCCGGCGGATACCTTTGCGGCCAGCGCCGGAATAGAAGTAGTCAGCGATCAGGCACTGGTGGGCGCCACGTTTGCAGCGGATTCGGTTGCGGGATTTTCGGTGCAGGCGGTGAACAGGCCGCGCATTCTGCTGGAAACGCTGGCGCAGATTGCGCTACGGCGCAGCGACACCCTGCTTTTTTCCGCGACCGTGGATGGCCAGATGGCCGGCACGGGGGGAATGAGCCTGATCGAAACGCCCGCAGGCTTACTTGCGCATTTGTACATCGCCAGCACCCTGCCTGCATACCGGGGACGCGGGATACAGCTTGCGCTCTTGCGCGCCCGGCTAAACGCAGCGCGCAACGCCGGTTGCACTCTCGCCAGCGTCACCGCCAGGCCGGCCAATACCAGCGCGCGCAATACCGAGCGCGCAGGCTTCAGCCTGGCTTATACCAAGTCGACTTTTATCAAGTTCTTGACCAGCCCCTAGGATTCGTTGATCTGTACCGCGATGCCGTCGGTCTGCACGGTAATTGCGCCAGGCTCGAAGGTCTTGCCGTTCAGCCGCAACTCATCGGCGGTAAAGGTGTAGATCGGATAATCTTTCAGCACTTGTTCTGCAACCATTGCGCCGATCTGGTTCAGCTGCTGCTTGTACTGTGGCGGTACGCTGCTGAAATCGATGGTGTCCACGGTGGGACTGTCGAGGCGAATGGCGCGCCCGGCACGGTCGTACTTCAAACGGCTGCTGAGGGTAATCGTCCCGCCCAACGGCGTCGGCAACAGCAACGGGCTCACCACGCTGACATTCACCAGCGTCACCACACGGTTCTGCGGCGAGTCGAGGCTCAGCTGCGGACTCTTCAGGTCGACATTGAACACTTCGGCATAGCGCAAGCGCAACGGAAACTTGCGCTCCATCGTGGCCTGCAACTGTTGCCGGGTAAACGTGTACTCGTTGGACCAGATGTTATAGCCGGCCATGGCGCTGGCAGCGATACCCAGCGCGCCGAAGGCCAACAGCGATTTGATTAACATGCGTCGTTTTACAGGCATTCTTGGCACTTTCAAACGTGAAATAACGGATACAATTATTCTACCCAACCGAGCTTCGACCATCGCGTGCCAGAAAAAATCCCTCTATCTTGTCCAAGGCCACTCCTCCCGATCTGCACAACGACGCCGCTGAAGGCAATGCGGTAGCGCGCTATTATCCGCGCGGTGAGCGTATCGGTCCGCATTATCATGGTTGAGCCAAGGCGCTGTACGTGGACGCCCGGGTGACGAGGATGGTCGGGCATTGATTGTCCCGCCCAATCGTGCGGTGTGGGTTCACACCGATGATATCAAAATCCAGGACATCGGCATAAAACGCTGTCGCGTGAATCAGCCAGCCGACCTTTGCGTCATCCGTCACAGGGGTCGCTTTCATTTCAAGTGCGTTCCAGGTGATCGATTGTAGTGAAATTCCAGATCAAATGTAAAGCTTGCTTGACATCCAGATTATCCGCCCTATGATGTAAAGCATACTTTACAGCAAGGAGTAATACGATGAGCAAAAAGGACGCTGCAAAACTGGGGAAACGTGAGCTGCTGGGCAGTCTGGGGATCTATGCCGCGATGCTGGTGCTGTCGCTCAAATTCGGCCCGCTAATTGAACCCGGCATCTGGCGCAGCGATGAATTTGTTTATCTGCGCTCGCTGGAAAACATAGCGATTGCCGCCGCCCTTACCGCCGGCTGGACCTTCACTTACGGCTTTCTCGAAAACGATGGCTATCAACGCTTGAGCATGTTCATGGTCTGGCCTGTCATGGGCTTTGCTTGGGCCATGCTCAGCTATGTCCGGACTTGGATCAACCGATGAAGAGCATACTCCGTGAATTACGTACCGAGCGCGGCTGGAGCCAGGCGCATCTGGCCGACTTGCTCGAAGTGTCGCGGCAAACCGTCAACGCCATCGAGACTGACCGCTACGATCCAAGCCTGCCGCTTGCATTCGCTATCGCCCATATTTTTGCAAAGCCTATCGAAGAAATCTTTTCTATCTGAAGCGGCCAAGCTTCGGGTTTGATGAAGTGCAAGCCACAACCAACAAAGCTGAGCAAATCACTTGCTTGCAAAGGACCAGAATAGACCACGCGTGATCAGTGACGGAAACACCGTCAGATGATCTTCATCCTGGATGACTTCGGAATGAATCGAGAGGTTGGGATAATGCCGCGATTTCAGCCGCGCCTCGAAAGTATGCATGTCTTTGACCATATCGAATTCTTTGTTATAGCGCGGATTTGGATCATTCGGGTTCACCGCTTCGAATGCCCCCACCAACATGAATACCTGCGCCGGCATGTCTTTGTGAGAAGCCGCATAACTGCGCTCCATATCGAACATGACGCCTTTGTCATACCAGAGGGACGGACTGCCCAGGACGTACTGGTTGAACATCTGCGGCTCGGTCAGCAGAACGTGCAGCCCCAGCAGCGAGCCATAGGAATGCCCGGAAAAAATCTTCCTGCTCATGTCCGCTCGGTAGTTCGCCGCTACAAAGGGGAATACTTCTTTTTCTATAAATTGCCGGTACTGCTCTGCCTGCCCCGTCGGCTGGTTGACTTTGTTCTTGGTGGTATCGGTTGGCGTGTAGTCGCGGTTCCTGCTTTTGACCGGATCGTCACCTTTCGCATAGGACAGCCCGACCAGAATGTATTCTTCCAGCTTTGTACCGTGATCGCTGACCCGCCGATCAATACTGCGTATCAGTGGAAAGGCGTAATTGGCGTCGGTAATGAACAACACCGGATAATGCTTTTTCGAGGCCGCCGAGGTTGCGTATGACGCCGGCAGGCTAACGAAAATTTCATAATCCCGATGCAGGATCTTGGAGGGAATGCTCTGGACTTCGGTGCCCTCCAGTGCATAAGGACGCACCGGAGCAGCCGCTTGCGCAACGCTGCAGGCAAGGGCAAGGACAATCATTGGAATGCCGAAAAATTTACTGAGTCGCAGGCGCACGATATTGAATCCTTGTCTGAATCAGTCAATTGTTTGCGGAGATCGATTGGCGAGTCTATGCAAGGATTAAATTTCACGCAAGGAAAAATCGCCGACGCTCACGTGGGATCAGCCCAAAGATGGCGTGGCCGATGAGTTCACGTTGCGGGCGGCGCTTGATTCAATCCGGCAGCAGGATGATGCCACCTGCGGTTTTACCGCTTTCCAGCAGGCGCTGGGCTTCAGCCGCTTTTTCCAGTGGCAGCCTGAGCGAGACATCAATCGCGAGACCATCCGCCATGTGTGCCAGGGCCGCCGCGGCGCCCTCCCTATAGCGAGAAATATTCGACATGAAACGAAAGACACTAGGACGCGCCAGAGACAGCGAACGATACGGACCAAGGTCGCTGAGCGGCAAGGCAGCGTTATCCTCGCTGCCGGCCGCCCCTGCCTGGCCGACGCTGGCTGCCATGCCAAACGGGCGCACGGTCTGCAGCGTCTTGCTCAAGGTCTCTCCACCCACCCCGTCGATCGCAAAATCGACTCCCCGGTCACCGGTCAGCCGCATCGTTTCGGCCACGAAATCCATCTGCCGATAAGGGATCGCCTCTTGATAGCCCTTGCTTCTGGCGATCTCTCCTTTCGCCTCGCTGCCGACGGTCCCGATCATGCGTGCGCCCAGCGCCGCGCCCCACTGTCCGAGCACTTGGCCAAGCCCGCCGGCGGCCGCCTGGACCAGGACCGTGTCGCCGGCTTGCACCTTGCGCACATACTGGAACAACATGTGCGCCGTGATGCCGCGCAAGAGCGTGGCGGCGGCATTGATGTCAGTGACGCCTGCAGGAATCCTTACCAGGCGATGGAAGGCGACATTACGGGCAGTCGCATAGGCGCCGGCCGGCAAACCGGCGTAGACCACGCGGTCGCCGATTTGCAAGTCGCCACACCCCTGGCCGGACAGCTCGCCGCCCAGGGCCTCGACCACCCCGGCCGCTTCGACCCCAAGCACTGCAGGCAGTTCGGGCAGGCGATAGAGGCCGATGCGGTGATAGATGTCGGCGAAATTGACGCCGATGGCAGTGTGCCGCACGCGCACTTCACCGGCGGCAGGCGGCGCCAGGTCAACGGTTTCCGCCTGCAATCCCCCGGCATCGCCAACTTCAGCAATACGCATCACTAATTCCTTGCTCATGACTGGCTCCTGGTGAACAGTTTGAAAAGATCGTCTGAGAAGCATGGTAAAACTAATTTTTACGCACCAAAAGACATTAAAAATTCGCATTTATTGTGCATAATTGCACCATGACAAATCTCAACTGGAATGATTTTCGCTACTTCCTGGCGCTGGTGGATAGCGGCAGCCTGACGGCCGGCGCGCGCCGTTTGAAGGTTGAGCACACCACGGTTGCACGCCGCATCGAGGCGCTGGAAGATGCACTCGGTTTGCGCCTGTTCGAGCGCCTGCAACGCCAGTGGAAACTGACGCCAGAGGGAGAAAACCTGCTACCCAGCGCACGCCGCCTGGAGCAGGAAGCGTTGGCGCTGGAGCGTGCCGCGGCCGGCGCTACGCCGCTGGCGGGCACGGTGCGCATTTCCGCACCGCCAGTGATCGCCAGCCATCTGCTGGTGCCGCATCTGGGATTTTTGCGCCAGCGCTTGCCGGGAATTTCCCTGGAAGTCGTCGGCGAAAGCCGCGAAGTCAACCTGACCCGGCGCGAGGCTGACATTGCCTTGCGCCTGTCGCGCCCGACCGCAGCCGAGCTTGCGGTACGTCCTCTGATTGAGGTCGGCTATGGCCTCTACGGCAGCAAGGACTATCTTGCAAAGAATTCGAAAGAAGCGTGGGAATTCATCGGCTACGAAGAAAGCCTGCTGACCACGCCGCAGCAGAAATGGCTGGAAAAAATCGCCGCCGGCCGCCCTTTTCCACTCCGTTCGAACGATCTGAGCAGCCTGTTCCAGGCCGTGCGCGCCGGGTTGGGCGTCAGCGCCCTGCCGCACTTCCTGGCGCGCAACGACAAGCTGTTGAAGCTGATTGCCGCGCCCGCATGCCCGGTAGTGCTGACCGTCTGGCTGGTGATGCATCCCGAGGTGCGCCGCTCGCCGCGAATACGGGCGGCGGCGGACGGGCTGGTTGAACTGTTTGGGCAACAGACCGTGAAACAACTGGCAGGCTAGCTTTCCGGCAGTATACTGTCTCATTTTTACGGCCTGACGAAAGACAACATCATGAACGCTTTACCCGCCTGCCCCAAGTGCAACTCCGAATTCACTTATGAAGACGGCGGCCTCTATATTTGCCCGGAATGTGCTCACGAGTGGTCGGCGCAGGCTTCAGCAGAAGCCGCTGGCGACGGCGCCAAGGTTTACCGCGATGCTGTCGGCAACATCCTGCAGGACGGCGATACCGTTACCGTCATCAAGGATCTGAAGTTGAAGGGATCCGGCGGCGTAGTGAAGGTCGGCACCAAGGTAAAGAATATCCACCTGATCGACGGCGATCATGATATCGATTGCAAGATCGACGGCTTTGGTGCGATGAGCCTGAAATCGGAGTTTGTCAAAAAGGTGTGAAGGCATGGAGCTAATCCAGGCTCCGGGTCGTCCGTAGCAATCTGAGCAGTCTGGTTTTCCGAGTTGCCCAACCTAGTGCTTTCCATCCACCATGCCGAGACACAATCCAGCGCTGCATCGCATCCACAAACCGCCCATGACGCCGGGCCACCTGCGCTTCCTTATCTTCGCTGCGATCGTCTTGCTGGCCGTGGCGGGCTGGGGCCTGGCAATCATTCTCAAACCGGCTATCCAGCGCACGATTGTCATCACCACCGGCGCCGACAAGGGCATCTACGCCGGCTTTGCCGAGCGCTATGCGCCGCTGCTGAAGCGCGAAGGCATCACCCTGGATATCCGCAGCTCTTCCGGTTCAGTCGAAAATTACCAACGGCTGAAAGATCCCGACAGCGCGTATGAAGTCGGCTTCATCCAGTCCGGTACCACCACGCCGTCGCCCGACGACCAGCTGCAAACCATAGCCGCCGTCTCGTATGAGCCGATCTGGGTGTTTTATCGTGGCGACGCCACCATAAACCGGCTAGCGCAGTTGCATGGCAAGCGGATTTCCATCGGCGTTCCCGGCAGCGGCCTGCTGACGGTGTCACGCGTATTGCTCGGCCATAGCGGCATCAATGGCGACAACGCCACCCTGCAAGAGATGGATGCCGAGAAGGCCTACCAAAGCCTGGAAGCCGGCAAGCTGGACGCCGCCTTCTTTATAGGGCGGCCAGATGCGCCTATGCAGCAAAAGCTGCTCAACAGCGATCTGAAACTGATGAGCTTTGCCCAGGCCGATGCGCTGGTGCTGAAATTTCCCTCGCTCTCAAAAATCATCTTCCCGCGCGCCTCGATCAGCGTCGCCAACGACCTGCCGCAAGCCGATGTGACGCTGCTGGCGGCCACCGCGCTGCTGGTTTCCAAAGATACCCTGCACCCGGCGCTGGCCTACCTGCTGCTGGAAGCCGCGAATTCCGCGCATGCCCGCGAAGATTATTTCACGCCGCGCGGCGTGTTTCCCAACCTGAACACGGACGATTTTCCGATTTCTGACGAAAGCACACGCTATTTCAAATCCGGCCGCCCTTTCCTGCAGCGCTACCTGCCGTTCTGGCTGGCCAGTTTCATCGAGCGGCGCCTGCTGATCCTGCTGCCCTTCATGGCGCTGCTGTTCGGCCTCCTGAATGCGCTTCCACGCATGGTCGAAGCGCGCATGAAAAACCGGCTGGTGGTGTGGTACCGGGAGATCAAATCGCTGGAAGACGAGATATGGCAGAGCAAGCAGCCCACTGCGGAACAGGTCGTGCAATGGCGCGAAGACATCGAAAACATCGACGCCAACGCCAGCCAGATCCGGATTCCGCAGCGCTACTTCCAGGATGTGTATACGCTCAAGCAAGCGATCCGCGTGGTGCGGGACAGGATTTTCCATGCTGCCGGCAAGATCAAGGAATAGATCTTGCGCGGCAGCCTGCTGCGCTTGTGATTAATTCCAGTCGGCCGCAGCTGGCGCCGGTACGGCCTGCCTGGCCGGCGCTACGCCGTCCAGTTTCCAGACATACTGCATTCTCTTCTCCGCCTGCACCGCAACGCCGCCTTGCATCGCCGGTACAAACTGGCACATGCTCCAGGCTTGCCTCGCGGCCTTGTCCAGGGCAGTGAAACCACTGCTCTTTTCAATGGCGATATCCAGCACATGACCGTTGCTGCCGACAACCAGCCTGGCAATCACGGTGCCCTGCTCCTGGTTATCCCTGGAAGCCCTGGGATACTCAGGTCCCTCGCAACTGCCGGCCGTTACGCTAGGCGGGGAATCACCGGTTGCGATCGTGCCGGGTGCGGCAACGCTGCGGCTGGCCACGGCCGGAATGACTCTCGGATTGGCTGCAACCGGAACATAGCGAGGGCTGGCCACAGTCGTAACAACCGGCGGCCGGACCGCGCTGGGGATGCCACTGCCGCCACGCAACGCGGCCTGAAAATCGCGGTCTGCAAACAGGTTGGTCAGCAGCTTGCGCACTGTGTCGATGTAGTTGCTGCGCGCTGCCGGGATCGCAATCGGCCCGAAGACGGAAGATTGCCACTGGCTGGCGCCGACCACTACCTTATCAAAGGTCTTGGCGCCATTTTGCGTCACCAGAATGCGCGCGCTGATTTTGGCTGTACCGGTAGTAAACGATGCGCCATCAACCGAATTTTCCAGCAACTGCCCGGTGATGATCACTGGCGATGCGGCGTCAAACTTGCTGCCTCCCTCCAGTTCGGCGCGCAACGCAGCCTTCAGGTATTCGGCATATGAACCGTTGTAAGGGGAGCTATAAGAGCCGGCGCGTATGCTCAGGCTATCCAGCGACTTGTTTTTCGACGTGAACTGTCCCACTGCAGCCTTGCCGCCCGGAAGAGCTTGCAAGGTACGCACATTATCGTTGGTAGGCTGGTAGTTTGGCGCTACCGCGGCACAGCCGGTCAGCGCCAGCAGCACTGCGCCGGCGCCGGCCATCACCACACGACGGAGCAAAGCCATGACTGACGGTGAATTGAAAACGGCATTCAATTTAACTCTCCTGCGCGACTCATGTCATTCAGCAGGTTCAACACCATGCCGTTCATGATGCTTGGAATCGCCTCTCCCTTTGCAACCGGAACTAGGTTGGCGGGGCCGTCGGCATTACCGATGGTCGAGTACATGGCATGCTTGTAGCTATGTTTCACTTCAGGCTGGCCGGGCACGTCATAGGCAGCGTTCATCTGGAAACCGTCGGTAATCATGGTCCCCGCCAGACCGAGAGTGAAACCGGTCATGAAACTCTTGCCGCCAACATCCTTGGTGACCGGGAAGTTGTTGATGGTAATGAACAGCTTGCGGTCTGCGGTAGTTGGCGCCATCACGACATCGCTGAACAGATTGGATTTTTTCAGAGTAGCCAGGACCATCGGCCGCGCGAGTTCCGTTGCCTGTGGATTGGTAGCTCCTTTAGTTTGATACTCTAAAAATAGCTGGACGGTCTGCTTGGTTTCGGGCTGTTTCAAATCTGCGATCGTCACTTTGGGAAGTGTCGGGTCGACATATTGCTTCATCGATAAACAACCGGTGGTCAACAGGCTGAGACTCATGACGCCCATCAGGCTGGCTTGGCGACACAATCGTGCTACATCCCTGTTCAGGGAAAGAAATGGCATACCGTTTCCTTGGTCTTTGGCTGGCTTTGGTTGCTGGAATGAAAAATACTGCGAGGCAATTATACTTAGCCAATTTGCAAATTCAAACAATGAATTACATTCATTTTGTGGAACGGAAAGCGACCAAAGACGCACCAGCATATGGCGCTCTGAATGGCTTTGATGAATGGGATGGCACTACGGGCAGGAACGGATCAAACGACGTTTCAGAAATATCAAAAACACAACTCACCACCTTGCAGCGCCTCTCATTCCCGGCTTTGCCTACTCCATTTTCCAGACATATTCCATTCTGGTGGCCGACTGCACCGGCTGGCCATCCGCCATGGCGGGAGTGAAATGGCAGAGGCTCCAGGCTTTCAGGGTGGCCCGGTCCAGTTCTTTGAAGCCGCTGCTTTTTTCAATCGCGGCATCAACCACGCTACCGTCAGCCCCGATGATCAGCTTCACGTGAACTGTCCCCTGCTCTTCATTACGCAAGGACGTCCTCGGATATTCCGGTTTTTCGCAATTCCCCGTTACCCGCGCACTGGTATGCGCCGGTCCGGCAGGCGCTGCCGCAACCGCAGCGAGAGACGGCTGGGCGACGGAGGTCGGCAGGTCGTTGCTCGGCGGCTTGACATTGGTGACGGCGGCTATCACATTTTCCTGAGGCTGCGGCTGAACCTTGACTTCAGGCGGCGGCACATAGGGCGGTGGCGGTGCAGCGGTTTTTGGCGGTGGCGGCACCGGCTTGTCAGGAGGCGGAGGGGGTGGCGGCGGCTTGATTTCAGCGATGATCTTGGTGATGACCGGTTCCTGGATCACCTCCACGACTTTGCGGGCCAGACCTGTCACCAGAGCATATACGATGACGATATGCATGAGAACCACTACGCTGAAACCCACCAGTTTCCTGGTCGGCCGCGCCTGATCCATGGTGAAATCCATCGAAGGACTCCTGTCTGTCCGCCTGGCTTTGCCTATATCGCAATGGTGACGAGGCACCCGGCGTCGACGATGTCCGCTTATGGCGGATCGTCTACTTTCATACTAGCATCTCAGGCGCGACAGTAAAGGTGGCGCTTCACGATTCACGGCTCAATCCACCACGAATAGCTTGGCGCCGGTTTTGGTAGAAGATCTATGCGGCTCTGCACAATCGGCCATCTGATGGCGCATCCTCGGCGTCAGCAGGGATTTGCGGCCATTTTCATGCTTTTCCTTTCGACGCTTAGTCAGGGCCGTTCGACCATCCGCACAGTATTGCCGTTGATGGCGCAGCTGGAGAGTGAGGCCGACAGGCTGCCGCGATTGCGCAACATCACCAGCTCGGCCAGCACCGATACCGCAATTTCCGCCGGCGAGCGGCTCCAGATCTGCAAACCGATCGGCGCATGCAGCCGTTCGATCTGTTCGCTGTTCAAATCCAGCGTCAGCAAGCGTTCCTTGCGCGCTTCGGTGCTGGCCATCGAGCCGATGGCGCCGATGTAGAAGGCATCGGTTTTCAAGGCTTCCATCAGCGCCATGTCGTCCACTTTGGGATCGTGGCTGAGGGTGACGATGACGCTACGGCGATCCGGCTTGAACGCCAGCACGACATCGTCCGGCATGCCGTCCAGCCAGGTCACGCCGTCGGCCTGCCAGTTGCGGCGCTGTTCTTCGCGCGGATCATTCAGGTAGACCGAGAAATCCAGCGCCGGCGCCATCTGCGCCAGGTATTCCGACACCTGGCCGGCGCCGATGATCAGCAAGCGCCAGCGCGGGCCGAATACCTGCACCAGTTCTTCGTCGTCGAAACGCAGCGCGAAATCGGCATCGGTGGCTTCGATATTGACCGCACCGCTGCGCAGGTTAAGCCGGCGCTGCACCAGCCGGCGGCCGCTGACGGCATCCAGCAATGGCGTCAGCGCTGCGGCGTCAGTCAGCGGCTCGATCACCAGTTCCAGCGTGCCGCCGCAAGGCAGGCCGAAGCGCCGCATCTGCTCGGCGCTGATACCGTAGCGCACCAGCTCGATCTTTACCGGAAATGCGGCGGCGAAGCGCTGCATCAAGTCGTCTTCGATACAACCTCCCGAGACCGAGCCGGTAAAATCGCCGGCATCGGTGATCGCGAACAGCGAACCGAGCGGGCGCGGCGCCGAGCCCCAGTTGCGCACCACGGTCACCATGGCGACCCGCTTGCCTTGCCGCAGCCAATCGGCGGCGCTCTTCAGTACTTGATAGTCGACTGCATTCATGCCAGCTTGATCCTTGTGTAATTCTCACCAGTGTAATGAAAAACAGGATCGACCGCTGGCGCGGTAGACCCTGTCGAAAGACCAGTTGCAATCGCTTAGTGCGTGGTGGTAGTCAGCCTCAAGGCCTTGACCTGATCCGCACTGATGCTGGCCGGTTGACCGCCCCAGGTCGCACGCAGGTAATTGGAGAGCTGCGCCAGCTCCTT
Source organism: Collimonas sp. (assembly GCF_039923675.1). Taxonomy (GTDB): domain Bacteria; phylum Pseudomonadota; class Gammaproteobacteria; order Burkholderiales; family Burkholderiaceae_D; genus Collimonas. The sequence continues at coordinate 88,583 of NZ_JBDTCG010000080.1, read as the reverse complement.
GTCGCTCAACTGGCCGCCAAAACCGGGCATATCCTGCAGGCTTTCGGTCCCGGGAAATTTCTGCGCCTCGATACCGTCCAGCATCGCCACGATCAGGTTATGCGGGTTCGCATTGCGCACCGTCGAATTGCCTTTCATCGCCACCGCCACGTGCGGCTTGCCGTTACCTTGGAAACCATGGCAACCGGCGCACACCGCCGTGTACAAACGCTTGCCGGCATCCAGCGCCATGGCGTCCGCGGTAATGCTCTTGACTGGCTCCGGCGGCAACGGCTTGTCGCCCATCAGATAAGTCGTGACCGCGCTCAGGTCATCCTTGCTCAGGTACTGCGTGCTCAGGTGCACCACCGGGAACATTTCGCCGTAAGCCGAGCCCTGGGGCGCGATACCGGTCGCGAAGAAGGTCTGCAAGTCCGTTGCAGTCCAGCCCACTGCCGCCAGGCCGGCCGGCGTGATATCCGGTGCGGCGACGCGGCCGAGCGTCGAACCTGTCAGTGATTGGGACAAGTCCAGCTGGCCGAACTTGCCGCGCGGTGTGTGGCATTCCGCGCAATGGCCTAGTGCATTGCCGAGATACTGGCCGCGCAGCCACATGGCCGATTGCCCGCTGGAGGCGTCGCTCAGCTGATCCTTGAGGAAAGGCACGTTCCAGAACATCATGCCAAAGCGCATGTTGTACGGGAATTCCAGGTCCGGTTCGCGGGTCGGCACCGCCACCGGTTTCTGCTGCATCAGGAAGGCATAGATGGCGTCGCTGTCGGCGCGCGTCATCGAGCGGTACGAGGTGTACGGCATCGCCGGGTACAAGTGTTTTTCCGGCGTGACGCCATCATGCAGCGCCTTGTAGAACTGGTCGGCGCTCCATTTTCCGATGCCGTGCTGCTTGTCCGGCGTGATGTTGGAGCCGTAGAATTTACCGAACGGTGAAGCCAGTTCGACGCCGCCGGCAAACGGCGCGCCAGTCGCGGTGGTGTGGCAGGCAGCGCAATCGGCGGCCTTGGTCAGGTAGCGGCCAAGGGCGATCTGGTCGGCGCTGCCGGGTTTCGCCGCGTTCTGGCCGGCTGCCGATGCGGCCGGACTGCTGCCGCCGTCGCAAGCGGCAAGCAGCGCCGCCGCCAGCACCGGCGCGGCCAGGCCGAGCAGTGTTTTACGAAGATATCGGGCCTTGGTCATCACTTGACATCCTTTACCAGTCCCGGCGTGCTCAGCACCACTTCCTTGACCGCTTCAAAGTAGCGCACATAGCCGGTACAGCGGCAGATGTGATCGTTCAATCCTTCTGTGATGGTTGCGTCGAGCTGCGCCTTGGCGACTGGCTTGCGCTTGAGTTTTTCTACCAATACTGTCGCGGCGTTGACGAAACCCGGGGTGCAGTAGCCGCACTGGAAGCTGTAATGCTCCAGGAATTTCTGCTGGATCGGCGACAGCGCCACCACTTCGCCCCGCTCGTTGCGCTGGGCGTGGCCCTCGATGGTGCGGACTTTCTTGCCTTCGAAAAAATGGGCGCCGGTGATGCAGGAGCGTACTTCTTCGCTGGTGCCGTCCGGCTTGTCGAGAATCACCACGCAGGCGCGGCAGATGCCCTGGCCGCAGCCGAGGCGCGAACCGGTCAGGTCCAGGTATTCGTGCAAGAAGTCGATCATCATGATCCCCTCCGGTACCGGCACCGGGCCGACCGGCTTGCCGTTGATATGCATGGTGATGGGGTGTGTGGTCATGCTCATGCCAGAGACTCCTGAATATGTTGTTGCGTTACCGGCAGGTCGGTGAATCGATGGCCGGTGGCGTGGGCGATGCCGTTGACGATGGCGCCGACCACCGGAATCATCACTACTTCAGCGATGCCCTTGGGCGGATCGGTCTCAGTCAGTGGCGGCAATATATCGCTGGTCTGGGTCCAGACCGCAACATCCTTGGCGCGCGGCAGCTGATAGCGGTTGAAGTTCCAGCTGCCGTTGCCCGGACCATCCTCGTACAGCGGCAGGAACTCATGCAAGGCATGGCCGATACCCATCGCCAGGCCGCCTTGCAGCTGGCCGGAGACCAACTGCGGCGACAGCATGTTCCCGCATTCCATGATCGAATGGTGAGTCAGCAATTCAACCTTGCCGTTGGCTTCGTGCACCGCCAGTTCGACCAAGGTGCCGATTGCGCTGTAGTATGTCACGGCGGCGTTGTTGCGCTGGGTTGGCGGGATGAATACCTTCTTGCGGTTCAGTACCTCGTAGCCGCCGCTGGTCGTCATCCTGGCTTGTTGCGCCTTGCCGGCGCCTTCGCCGTAACGCACTGACAGGCCGTCCAGCGGCACCCGCACCAGATTGCCGAGAATCTCGAAATCGGCTTCGGTCCATTGCCAGCGATTGAAGACATGCACCGTGGCGCCGGTCACCAGCCCCAGCTCATGGGCCTTCTTGACCAGTTGCTCGTAAGGCAGCGCTTGCAGGCCGGCGGCCGACAGCTTGCCGTCGACCCAGCGCGCGTCTTCCACCCGCACCACCAACGGCGCCGCCTGGCCGCCGCCGATGCCCTGGCTCCAGATCGCCATCGCTGCCGGCCACAGGCCGTGCATGAACACCACCCGCGCCGCTTCGCGCGTGCTGTGGGTGAAATAGAAAGCGGAGTTGGTGGCGCTGGAGGGCGACGAATAGCCGGGCGACCAGCGCGGATTGGCCGACAGCTTGTCTTGATCGGCCTGGCTCATGATGTAAGGATCGCCGCTGGTGATCACGGGCAGATCGCTCCAGTCGGTGATCGAAGTGCGCACCTCATGGGCGGGTTTGCCCAGCCATTTGGCGCAAGCAATGGCTTGCGATGTGGACATGCCGGTGCCGATTTCCGCGGCGCTGTGCGACAGGTGGATCTGGCCGTCGGCGCTGATTTCAACCTTGGCGAACGAGGTCTCGGCGCCGGTGCCGAAATCCTTCTGCACGCAGGCAAAGCCGACGCCGTAGCGATAACCCGGATGGCTGATTTCGTATTCAGCCTTCTTCTTCGCGCGATTGATCCACAAAGGATGAATCTTAGCCTTTTGCAGGACTTCGTCGACCCGGATCGCACCGGCAGGGATCGCGCCCTGGGTATTCTTCATGCCGGATCGCAGTGCGTTTTTGAGGCGGAAATCGATCGCATCGAGACCCAGCTTTTCAGCCATCTCGTCGATCATCATTTCAGTCGCCGCCATGCTTTGCAAGGTGCCGTAGCCGCGCGCGGAGCCGGCGTCGATGGCGCGGGTGGCGATGGCGACTGCAGCCAGGTCGTTCTTCGGGAAATAGTAAATCGATTGCGCTGCGGTGGCGCCCACCATCGCCACCGATGGCGAGAAGTTGGCGCGGCCGCCGCCGTTGGCTTCGAACTCGCCCTTGAACGATTGCAGCAAGCCGGTCTTGCGGTCGACCGCAATCCGGTAATGCATCTTGAAGGCGTGGCGCTTGATCGAAGTCTGGAACTGTTCGTAGCGGTCGTTGGCCAGGCGTACCGGCCCGTCGGCATACAGCGAGGTCAGAAGGCCGTAGAACGGGAAATTATAGTGATCCTTCGAGCCGTAACCGACCGTGTAGCAAGGATGCAGGAACAGCTTCTTCAGCGGGAATCTGGTCTTCTTCATCATCTCGACGGTGCTGTCGACGATTTCAGCCGGCGACTGCGTCGGCACCACCATGTGCAGGGCCTGGTTGGCGCTGTCGTACCAGCAGTTGGCGTTGTCCGGCTCAAGCGCCGCGGTGTCCACCGATTGCGTGTTGTAGTCGCGCTCCATGACCAGCCAGTCGGCTGGCGGATGATCGAGTTGTTCCTGGATCTGGGCGGCGTAGAACATGCCCTGCTCGCCCAGCTTGCCGTGCTCCTTGCCGTCCGGCCAGACTGGCTGGTGCTTGCGCATCATGCTCGGGAATACCGGTGCATCCTTCAGGCTGGAATACACATCGTCATCGAAGGAAGTGGCGCCGCCCACCCGCACGAAGCGGAAAGTGCCCCAGGGATCGCGCTCCAGCGGCCCGGTGACCGGACCGTACTGGATGACTTCATCCTTGAATTGCAGTTTGTCCTTGGCGAAACGGAATCTGGCGAAATCGTTATAGATCAGGATGGCCACGGCATGGCCGAGGTAGGCCGGGGTCTTGCCGGCCGGCAGTAACATATCGTCGCCGTAGAATGCCGGGAACGCCAGGCCATCGCGCGCCAGGTCCGCAGCTGTAACCACCCGGTCCGGCTTCAGCTCGTCGCCCAGCAGGCTGAGATCGAAGCCGAGGAAACTACGGTCGGCCTTGGTAGTGCGCAGGATGAAGGCATGCGCCTGCTGGTTGGGCCAGTGCGGCATGTCGCGGGCGCGCACATCGCGCGCAAACACCTTGGCGCCGGTGACCTTGGCGATGCCATCGATACGGAATTTGACGTGACCGCCGGACTGGCCGTTGCCGCTGTTCCATTGGATGGGCGTCAGGATTTTTTCTTCAAACAGGGCGGCAAAAGCCTTGCCGCCCATCGGTGCTACGTAAACCGATACGCCGGCCACAACGCTGGCCTTCAAAAAACCGCGACGCGAAAGGTCGAGTTTTGTCATGTGTTTCTCCTCAAAAGCCAGGAAATACCCCAACCGTCGTCCACTAGCGGCTGTTACAGATATTCTCCGGATCCATCAAAAGCCCCTGCCGGGCATTCATCTGGGGGTCGGCATTTTATTATATTGAAGAACAAACAACATAAGCAATATGACATGATGAGAATAGAGGATTTGGCGGCATTCGCAAGAGAATTTAGTGTCAATCTCCGCAACGCAAGCCGGCACCATCTGCTTAGTCTTGAACAAATACTATTTTTGTTGCTGCAACTTGGCCTTACCGGGGCTTACGCAACCCGGGACAAATCCGGAGGGTGGGCACAAAATTTCCAGATGGCATGGATTTCACAAGCGTTCCGTCTCGCCGCTTTCAGGCTGCCACTTCATCAAACGTTTCTCGATCATCCCTACCGCCGTATCCAGCACCAGCGCAAAAGCCGTCAGCACCAGGATGCCGGCAAACACTGTGTTGATGTCAAATGCGCCCTCTGCCTGCAGGATCAGATAGCCGACGCCGCGCGCCGAGCCCAGGTATTCGCCCACGATCACGCCGACAAACGCCAGCCCGACCGAGGTGTGCAAGCTGGAAAACACCCAGGATGTGGCCGAAGGCAGATACACCGTGCGCAGCAGCTGGCGCTGGTTGGCGCCCAGCATGCGTGCGTTGGCCAGCACCACCGGACTGACTTCACGTACACCTTGGTAGACATTGAAAAACACGATGAAAAATACCAGTGTCACCGCCAGCGCCACCTTGGACCAGATGCCGAGGCCGAACCACATCGCAAAAATCGGCGCCAGAATCACGCGCGGCATGGCGTTGGAGGCCTTGATATAGGGATCCAGGATGGCCGAGGTCAGCGGCGACAAGGCCAGCCATAAACCGACGGCAAGGCCGAATACCGTGCCGATGCCGAAGGCCAGCATGGTTTCAGTCAGGGTCACCAGCAGGTGCGAATAAATCTCGGCAGGGAAAGTCAGCGTGAACCAGGTGTGATCGCCGAAACCGATTTCCAGTGTGCCGCTGCCAACCGTAAACCATTGCCAGACGCGCTGCAAAACCTTGAGCGGTTCACCGAAGAAAAACGCGGTCTGCGGATTGCGCGTCGCCAGGTGCCAGAGGCCGAAAAACAGTAGTAGCACCAGCAACTGGTATATCCGCAGGTTCTTGTAATTCGGTTTGATCGATTTCCACATGATCCTGTTAGTCCTTGTGATTGTTAGCGTAGTGATTCACACTTGTCGGCACATAAAAATGCGAATCACTACACTAGGCGATTTTCTTTTGCTGCTGGTAGCCCTTCAGCACTTCATCCCGCAGCACGCTCCAGATTTGCTGGTGCAGTTCGACAAAGCGCGGATCGCTGCGGATTTCAGCCACGTCGCGCGGACGCGGCAGATCGATCACGAACTCGCCTATGGGATGGGTGCCAGGCCCAGCCGACAGCACGATCACCCGGTCCGACATGGCGATTGCTTCATCCAGATCATGGGTGATGAACAGCACCGCCTTGCGTTTGGCGCTCCACAGTTCCAGCACCTCGTTTTCCATCAGCTGCCGGGTCTGGATATCCAACGCAGAAAACGGCTCGTCCATGAGGATGATGTCGGGATCGAGGATCAAGGTTTGCGCCAGCGCCACCCGCTTGCGCATGCCGCCGGAAAGCTGATGCGGATAGCGGTCGCCAAAGCCCTGCAAGCCAACCCGTGCCAGCCACTCTTCGCCAAGCTGGCGCGCCTTGACTGCGTCGGTCTCGCGATACTGCAAGCCGGCGATGACGTTTTGCAGGGCGCTGCGCCAGGGCATCAGCGCTTCCGCCTGGAACATGTAACCGGCGCGGCGATTGATGCCGGCCAGCGGCTCGCCAAATATCTTGACGCTGCCGGACGACGGTTGCAACAAGCCGGCGCCGACATTCAGCAAGGTCGATTTGCCGCAGCCGGTCGGCCCGACCACGGAAACAAACTCGCCCGGCGCAATCGACAAGCTGGTGTCGGCCACAGCGCTATAGCGCTGCGACCGGTCGTCCTTGGAGACGAACGTGCAACTGATGTTGTCGAGGAAAAGGGCGGGAACCGGGCTTGGAGTTAAAGCGGAAGTCATAAGAGATACGGCCTGAGCCGAAGAAAATTTCAACGGGAGCCGTCCACAACGCAATAGCGGCGCCGCGCGCTGCCCAAGTCAGACACGCGACGCCTTTGCTTACTTGTATTTGGCGTCGGCCTTCTTTACAAACTCGTTGGTATAAGTTTGCGACAGGTCGATATTCTTGCCGGCCAGTTCAGGATCGAAGGCTTCCAGCGTGCGCAACGCCACCTTCGGACCTTCGTCCGGGATCATGCCGTCCGGAGAAAGGGCTTCGCGCACCTTCATGAAGGCATCGATGTACAAGGCGCGATCACCCAACTGGTAACTTTCCGGCACGACTTTGACAATATCCTCCGGGCCGGCCTTCTGCAGCCATTTCAACGCGCGCACCATGGCGTTGGTCAGGGCCTGGGTGGTGTTCGGATATTTCTTGATGAAATCGGCGGATGCATACAAGGTAGCCGCCGGCATCGGGCCGCCGAAGACGGCGTTGGTGTCTTTCAAGGTGCGGGTGTCGGAGATGACCCGGATCTCGTTATCCTGCTGCATCATGGTGATCAGCGGATCGAGATTGACGATCACGTCGATCGAACCGGAACGCAGCGCAGACAAGGCGCCTGCCGAAGCGCCGACACCGATGTACGAGACATCCGTCGGCTTCAGTCCGCCTTTGGCCAGCACGAAATTGGACATCATGCTGGTCGATGAACCCGGCGCGGTGACGCCGATCTTCTTGCCCTTGAGGTCGGCGATCGTCTTGTAGTTAGGCATGGTCTTGTTGGAGACGCCCATGACAATCTGCGGCGCCCGGCCTTGCAGCACGAATGCAGTGATATGCTGGTTCTTGGCTTGCATGCTGATGGTGTGTTCGAACGCACCGGAAACCACGTCGGCGCTGCCGCCGATCAAGGCCTGCAAGGCCTTGGCGCCACCGGCGAAATCGGAAATCTGTACATCCAGGCCTTCATCCTTGAAATAACCGAGCTGCTCGGCAATCGTCAAAGGCAGGTAGTAAAACAGGTTCTTGCCGCCGACCGCGATGGAGACCTTGGTCTTCTCCGGCGTCTGCGCAAACAGATTGCTGTTAAATGTCAGGTACCCGGCCAGGAACAAACAAAGGGCAATAGCGAACTGCTTCCAGCTTAATTTCATGTTGTCTCCTCATGATACTTATTCAGGTTCAATCCTAGTTCCATTGGCGATATCTTTCGCCTAACTCAAGCAAAATAACAGAATTTTCGTCGGGTGGGGGCAAACTATGCAGACAGCTCAAAAACATTATCTGCGAAAGACGCGAAAAACATCAAAAACACGAGAAAAACGGTGAGGTTTATCCGTGTTTTGATGTCTATCGTGGAGAAGTTATTTAGGTAGAACGACGATCCAGCATGGCGCGGGCGATGGTGCCGGCGTCGACATATTCCAACTCGCCGCCAACCGGCACGCCACGCGCCAGACGGCTCACCTGCAAGCCGCGCGCTTTCATGGTTTCGCTGATGTAGTGGGCGGTGGCTTCGCCTTCGTTGGTGAAATTGGTGGCCAGCACAACCTCTTTCACCACGCCGTCGGTGGCGCGGCCGATCAGCTTTTCCAGCTGGATGTCTTTGGGACCGATGCCATCCAGCGGCGACAGGCGTCCCATCAGCACGAAATACAGGCCCTTGAATGTCAGGGTCTGTTCGATCATCAACTGATCGGTCGGCGTCTCGACCACACACAACAAGTTCGGATCGCGCTCGGGATCGAGGCAAGTTTCACAGACCTCGTTCTCGGTGAAGGTATTGCATAGCGCGCAATGATGGATCTGGTCGACCGCCTGGGTCAGCGCTCGCCCCAGCAGGGCGGCGCCATCGCGGTCGTGCTGCAGCAAGTGATACGCCATGCGCTGCGCCGATTTGGGACCGACGCCAGGCAAGTGACGCAAGGCTTCTGTGAGTAAAGTGAGACTGGAAGGAGCTTTCACGGATGGCCTTGGTTCATGCAGCGCTCGACAACGAGGGTGTTCAGAATGTCAGCTTAGAATGGCAACTTGAAACCGGCCGGCATGCCGGCGGTCAGGCCCGACATTTTTTCGGCCGACAACGCTTCCGCCTTGCGCACTGCGTCGTTGAACGCGGCGGCCACCAGGTCTTCCAGCATGTCCTTGTCGTCAGCCAGCAGCGAAGCATCGATCGCCACGCGCTTGACGGCGTTCTTGCAGGTCATCACGACTTTCACCAGGCCTGCGCCCGACTCGCCTTCGACTTCGATCAAGGCCAGTTGGTCTTGCATCTTTTTCATATTGTCCTGCATTGCCTGGGCTTGTTTCATCAGCCCTGCCAGTTGGCCCTTCATCATGGTATTTCTCCTAAAAAAGAATAATTCAATTGCAAAGAAAACAGCGTCCGATATCGATCTCTCAGTCCGCCCTACTTTGCTTCACCCAATGGTTTGATTGATCCCGGCACAATCGACGCCCCGAATTCACGCATCATGCTTTGTATGAAAGGATCGTTTTTCGCGGTCTGTTCCGCCAGCCGCTGGCGTTCTGCCTGCGCCGCCATCGCCTGGGCGTTAGCGGTGTGGCGCACGGTGCCGATCTCTGTTTCCACCTTCACCTGGCGGCCGAAGTGTTCAGTCAGCGCGGTCGCCAATTTATCAACGCTGCCGGCGGAACGCAAGGTATCGAAAGGAATCCGCAAATAGATCAGCGTGGCGACGCCGCTGCTGTCGCATTTGATCAGTTCGCTCTGCTGCGCCAGCTGATGCGCCACCCCGCGTACCGACAAGCCGGCTGCCAGCAACGGCCAGTCGCCGTCCCAGTTCAGGTTGGCGTCGGGCTGCAGCACCAATGGCGGCAACGGTTCTGCCGGTGGCGTTTCAGCTTGCTGCGCCACAGGTTCAGGACGCGGCGACTGGCGCACATTACCGGCGCCATTGCCCCCCGCGGAGCGGGACGGCGCCGCTTGCTTCGCTTGCATTGGCTGCATTGGTTGCAAATACGATTCAGTTTTTTTTTCAGCCACCGAACTGGAAAATTCGGTATCCGGCAAATCCATCGGCAACGGGATCTCTTCTTCCCATGGCGGCACCGAGGAATTTTGCGGTTCATAGGCTGGCGCTGCAGGCCGCGACGCAACTGCCGCCGGCTGGCTGGCCGTCGCCGCAGGCGCTGAGGTGACAACAGGCGTGGCAGCGGGCGGGGCTGCGGCAGGCTGCGCCGGCGCTGGTCGCGCCGTGCCGCCCTTGCGTGACGAAGCCGCCGCGCGCGCCGCTTCCAGCGCCGCCCTGGCCGGGCTCATGGCGCTGGTGTCGGGACGCACTGCCGGCGCACTGGTGCTGAGAGTCTGCGGCGCACTGCTCAAACGGGCTGCTGCTGCAGGAACAGCTGCCGGCGCTGCGGCTTGCGCCACTGCAGCCGGCCTGGATGCAGCAACCGGGGTTGCTGGCGCCGCACTAGCCTGCGGCCGCGGCCGGCTGACCGGCGGCGGCGTCACGATGCTGCCGTCGGCTTGCGGGCGGAAGGCCAGCATGCGCAACAAGGTCATCGAGAAACCGGCGTATTCATCCGGCGCCAGGCCCAGTTCATTGCGGCCGTGGACAGCGATCTGGTAATACAGTTGTACTTCTTCGGCATCGAACAGCGTGGCCAGGCGGATCACTTCTTCGCGCTCCGGCAAATCTTCCGCCAGCGCTGCGGGCACGCTTTGCGCCAGCGCGACCCGGTGCAGCAAGGTGCCGAGATCCTGCAACGCCGCGCTATATGACAAGCTGCGGCTGGCCATGTCGTCGGCCACCGCCAGCAGGCCGGGGCCGTCTTTCTGCGCCAAAGCATCCAGTACGCGGATCAGATAAGACTGGTCAAGCGCGCCGAGCATGCCCTGCACCGCCTCCAGCGTGACCTTGCCGGCAGCGTAGGCAATCGCCTGGTCGGTCAGCGACAGCGCATCGCGCATCGAGCCGTGCGCGCCCTGCGCCAGCAAGCGCAAGGCGGGAGTTTCGAATTCGATTTTTTCCTGGCCGAGGATATTATCCAGATGGCTGATGATGTGGCCGGGCGGCATCTGCTTCAGGTTGAACTGCAGGCAGCGCGACAGCACCGTCACCGGGATCTTTTGCGGATCGGTGGTGGCCAGGATGAACTTGACGTGATCCGGCGGTTCTTCCAGCGTCTTCAGCATCGAATTGAAGGCGTGGTTGGTCAGCATGTGGACTTCGTCGATCATGTAGACCTTGAAACGGGCATTGGACGGCGCATACACAGCCTGTTCCAGCAATTGCGCCATTTCGTCGACGCCGCGGTTCGACGCCGCGTCCATCTCGATATAATCAACGAAACGGCCGGCATCGATCGCCACGCAGGCGTCGCACACGCCGCACGGTTCCGCGGTAATGCCGCCCTTGCCGTCGACCCCGATGCAATTCAGCGATTTCGCCAGGATTCGCGACAAGGTCGTCTTGCCAACGCCGCGCGTGCCGGTGAACAGATAGGCATGGTGCAGACGCTGTTGCTCCAAGGCGTGCGTCAAAGCCCTTACGACGTGTTCCTGGCCGACCAGCGTATCGAAGCTTCTGGGGCGATATTTACGGGCGAGAACTTGGTAGGACATAAGGGCGAATAGGGTCTGCTTGTTGTGAAGTACAAACAGCATTTTACCTGACAGACGAAGTTAACATGCTTTTTAAACCCGGCAACTTTCCAGCGGCAGCCATCACCACTTGATCCGTCCGTTGCAGAATGGCCCGGGGACTGAACATAGCCTCTAAATAATTGCAGGAAAGCAGCTACCCGCGGGCCACGGCAAGGGGTAAAGTCAAACGACACAGTCCTTTATTCTCAGGACTTACGCAAAATCAGGAGACCGGGCATGCAAGGACAAACCCATGAAGTGACCAACCAGGTTGCTGAACTGTATGGCAACAATCTCTATCTTGACGATACCATCCTGCAAACCGGCGTCCAGCGCTTGCATGGTGAATGGCGCGCCGCAGAACTGGCGCGCTACGGCGCCGAGCTGGGCAGCAAGGAAAGCTGGCAACTGGCCGAACTGGCCAACCGCCATCAGCCCGAACTGAATACCTTCGACCGCATCGGCAACCGGATCGATTCGGTCGAATTCCACCCGGCCTGGCATGCCCTGCTGGGCATGCTGCGACGCGAGGGTCTGCATGCCCTGCCCTGGATCAAGCCGCAGAGCGGCAGCCATGTGGTGCGCGCCGCCGGCTATTTCATGCATGCCCAGGTAGAAGCCGGATCGCTCTGCCCGACCACCATGACTTTCGCCTCGATCCCGGTGCTGCAGCAGGAGCCTGCGCTGTTTGCCGCCTTGCAGACAAAATTATTGTCATGTGAACATGATAGTCGCGACCTCGCCCTGGAATACAAGCACTCGATCCTGATCGGCATGGGCATGACGGAAAAACAAGGCGGCTCGGATGTGCGCAGCAACACCACGGTCGCGATACCGCTGGAAGGCGGCGGCGGACGCGGCGCCGGCTATCTCTTGACAGGTCACAAATGGTTTTTCTCGGCGCCGATGTGCGATGCGCACATGGTGCTGGCGCGCACCGAGATGGGCTTGAGCTGCTTTTTCGTACCGCGCTGGCGGCCAGACGGCAGCAAGAATCCGGTCCAGATCCAGCGCTTGAAAGACAAACTCGGCAACCGTTCCAATTCCAGCAGCGAAGTCGAGTTCCGGGAGGCCTTCGGCATCATGGTCGGCGAGGAAGGCCGCGGCATCCCGACCATTATCGAAATGGCCAACCACACCCGCCTCGATTGCGTCATCGGCTCCGCCGGCCTGATGCGCCAGGCGCTGGTGCAGGCGCTGCATCATGCACGCCATCGCAGCGCCTTTGGCCGCAACCTGGCAGAACAGCCGCTGATGCAAAACGTCTTGTCCGACCTGGCGCTGGAAAGCGAAGCGGCGACTCTGCTGATGCTGCAACTGGCGAGCACCTTCGAACATCCCGACGATCCCTTGCAACGGGCCTGGCGTCGCATCGTTACGCCGGCCGCCAAATTCTGGGTCTGCAAGCGGGCCCTGGAATTTAGCGGCGAATGCATGGAAGTCTGGGGCGGCAACGGCTATGTCGAAACCGGACCGATGGCGCGCTTCTATCGCGAAACGCCGGTCAATTCAATCTGGGAAGGTTCGGGCAATGTGATGTGCCTGGACGTGCTGCGCGCAATTGAACGCGAACCGACCGGCTTCGGTCTGCTGTTGGCGCAGCTGGGCGAAACCGCCAGCGGTCATCCCGGCCTGCGCGGCATGCTGGACGACCTGATGAAGGATCTGGCCAGCCCGGCGGAACAGCGCGAAATGCTAGGCCGCCGTTTTGTCCAGCGCCTGATCTTGACGGTGCAAGCGGCGCTGATGCTGCAGCACGCGCCGGCGGTGATCGCCGAAGCCTTCATCGCCAGCCGCAGCGAAGCGATGGGCGGACGGGTCTACGGCACCCTGGCGGCGGCGCATCTGCAGAAAATGATTCTGGAACGGACCTGGGCGGCCTGAATCTCAGGCTATGGCTTGCCGATTTGCCGGTCCAGGAATTTTTCCACGTGGGTCCAGAAATCGACATTGTTTTTTTGCAGCTGCCAGCCGTGCCCTTCCTCGGGATACTCGATCCACTCGACCTGCGGATTGCCGGCCTTGACCGCATCGCGGAATTTGGTGCCGTGTACGATCGGCACGCGCAGGTCGGAGCCGCCGTAGGCCAGCAGCAAGGGCTGTTTGATGCGCGCCGCATTCTCCAGCGGTGAAGTGGCTTTCAATTGCGCCGCATCCTTTTGCTGGTCACCAACCAGCACCGGCATGCCGTACTTCAGATACTCATTGGGGAGATCGCTCCAGCTGACGCTGTACATGAGATTGATGTCGGTCACGCCGGCCCATTCAAAGCCGCAGCGATACAGGTCGGGGTCATTGATCAGCCCCATCAGCGTCGCGTAGCCGCCATAGCTGGCGCCGGCAATGCAGATCCGCTTCGGATCGGCAATACCTTGTGCGATCGCCCATTTGGCGCCGTCGGCGACATCGTCCTGCATTTTCAGCCCCCATTGCTTCCAGCCCGCCCTGAAATGCTTCCAGCCAAAACCGGTGCTGCCGCGATATTCCGGTTCAAGCACCGCATATCCGCGCGATGCCAGAAACTGCACTTCGCGGCTCCAGCGCCATGCGCCGTCGCGCACATAAGGACCGCCATGCACCAGCACCACCAGCGGCAAATTCTTCTTGCCAGCGTTGACAGGCATGGTCAGATAGGCCGGGATTTCCAGTCCGTCACGTGCTTTATAACGCACCATGTCCTTGCCCGACATCTGCTGCGGATTAATCTGAGGCATGGAACTTCCAAGCAGCGTCAGCTTTTTCGCTGCGCTGTCATACAGAAAATAAACCACAGGCTGGACATCGGAAAACGATCGCACCAGCACATACGGCGTCTCGGCGTGATCGGCAACGCTGATCTGGTTGACAGTGGACGGCAGCAAGTCATTGACCGCTTTCTGCATCGCCTGCATTTGCGGATCGAACCACTTGGTGTCGTCGGCGTCGGTTTCAAAACGCACGCCCAGGAATTTTTTATCGTCATGCACAATGCCTCCGGAAAAATCATAGCCCTTGAGGGATACCATCGGTTCCGGATCGATGCTGTTTTTGGCCAAATCGTAGCGATACAGCGATGTCTTGTCCGTGCCTTGGCGGGACGTCACATACAGACTACCGTCCGGCCCCAGAAAATACGGCGTGAAGCCATGGCCGGTATAGGTATTGAATTCAACCAGCTTGCGCCAGCTGTTCTGCTCCGGATCGCGGTAAAAGACCGCCTCCATCTCGCCATCCAGAGTGGTGGCGACGCGCGGCTCGCCCTGCCAGTCCATGAGCCAGCCGATGGTCAGGCCGGGCCGATCAATCATGGCGGCGCGCCCGGTCAAGGTATTCAGGCGCAGCAGGTGCACCGGCTTGATGTTGCCGTTGCTGGAATGGTCAATCTGACCGACATAGATCTCGTCCGAATTACGGATAGTAGAATAGAAAAAGGTATTCCACGGCAAGGCTCCGCGCACTGCGGCGTTTTGCTGTTGGCGACCGCGCAAGACCAGTTGACGGAAATTCGTGCCATCGCGATTGACCACATACAAGCCGCTGGCCTGGGTCTGCTCGCCCACCGCTATCGTCCTGTCGCCTGCATCGAACACCAGGCGCTCGCTGTTCACCCAGTGGAACTGGCGGACGTCGGCGCCCTCAAAACTGGCAATCACTTTTGGCGTGCGCTCGGCGACATCCATCACGCCCAGCCGCACATAGCCGTTCTTGGTCGGCACCAGCATCGCCACATAGCGGCCGTTGGGCGACAACTGGGCGCTGACCAGAGTCGGGTAGGCAAAAAAACTTTCGACGCTGGGCAATCCGGGCGCTGCCTGCGCGCCAGCCGCACCGCACATGACGGACAACGCCAGCATCAGTAACGCGGGAAAACAGCGAATTCCTTGCAAACGGCTAAAAGACATCAGGCATTCCTTCGGACGGGCGGCTAGTGAAAAAGCGGGAACAGGAAAAACGCGCGGCAAATAATCAATGGATATAGAAGCGTCTGTAGTGTATTTGTCTTTGCTGAAAAACACCATATGGCAAGCACCGGCATGGTTACGCCAGATTTGTCATTATCAAAAAAAACCGGCCATACTCGTCGCGAGTAAGGCCGGCTTGATTGTCATCGTTCTCTATGCAGCGTTAATGCCCGCTGAACAGCTTGAGAATATTCTGCTTCTCATCCTCTTGCGGCGTGGTTGGCGCAGCGCCCGGATTTGCGGCCGGCGCCGGCGGCAGCGGTACGCCATCCGGGCCGATTTCCACCGGCGCAGCGCTGGCGCCCAAGCCAAGCGAGGCGATGAAGCCGTTTCCTGGCGTGAAATTATCGAAATAGAACTCGCCGTTGATGGTGCTGATGCCAGCCGGCATCGGCATCTGGGTTTCCGGTACACCACGCAAGGCGCGCCCCATGTACTCGGTCCAGATCGGCAAAGCCAATTGTGCACCGAACTCACGGCTGCCCAGGCTCTTCGGCTGGTCGTAACCCATCCACGCTACCGCCACCAGGCTGTTCTGGTAACCGGCAAACCAGCCGTCAAACGCATCGTTGGTGGTGCCGGTCTTGCCGGCCAGGTCGGTACGATGCAACACATTGGTGCCGGCGCCGGTACCGCGCTGCGCCACCGATTGCAACAGGCTGGTCATGATGAAACTGTTACGCGGATCCAGTACCCGCGTCGCATTCTGGCCGGCGATCTGCGGCTCGACCTTGGACAGCACGGCGCCGCGGGAATCGGTGACTTGCGCGATCAGGTAGGGATTGACACGATAGCCGCCGTTCGCCAGCACCGCATAAGCGCCCACCAGTTGCAGTGGCGTGACCTGCCCCGCACCCAGCGCCAATGGCAGGTAAGGCGGCGTTTTATCGACATCGAAACCGAAATGGCTGGTGACGAATTCCTGCGCATATTTCACGCCGATCGCATCCAGAATGCGGATCGATACAAGATTCTTGGACCGTTGCAAGCCGGTACGCATCGGCATCGGGCCGTCAGGCTGGTCGTCGTCCTTCGGTTCCCACTGTGGCTGGCCGGGGCCGCCGGGAAACGATACCGGCGCATCGTTGATGATCGACGCCGGGCCGAAACCCTTTTCCAGGGCGGCGGAATAGATGAAAGGCTTGAAAGTCGAACCCGGCTGACGCCAGGCTTGCGTCACATGGTTGAATTTATTCTGGTTGAAATCGAAGCCGCCCACCAGCGAACGGATCGCACCGCTTTGCGGCGTCAGCGACACCATGGTCGCTTCAACCTGCGGCAGCTGGGTGATTTGCCAGCCTTTGGCAGTATTGATGACACGGATCACCGAGCCTTTTTGAATCTTCAGGTTCTTGCCGGCTTTGGGGCTCAGGGCTGCAGCTGCAAGACGCAAGCCTTCGCCGCTGATAGTGACGGCGCTGCCGTTGCGCAGCATCACCTGTACCTGCTTCGGATCGGCGCTCAGCACTACCGCCGGCAGGATATCGTCATTGTCGGGCTTGTCTTGCAAAGCATCGTCGATCGCCTGGTCACGCTCGTCGCCCGGGGCCGGCAGCTCGACAGTCGCTTCCGGACCGCGATAACCGTGACGCCGGTCGTAGTCCATCACGCCCTTGCGCACCGCATCGTAGGCGGCAGTCTGGTCGGCTGAATTCAGCGTGGTGATCACATTCAGGCCGCGCGTATAAGTATCTTCCTTGTATTGCGCATACAGCATCTGCCGCACCATTTCGATCGCGTACTCGGCGTGCACGCTGTAGTTGTTGCCCTTGGTCTTGACCTGGATGTCTTCGACCACAGCCTGATCGTATTGTTGCTGGGTGATGAATTGCAGGTCCAGCATGCGCTTCAGGATGTATTGCTGGCGAATGTGGGCGCGCTTCGGATTGACCACCGGATTATAGGCGGAAGGCGCTTTCGGCAAGCCGGCCAGCATCGCCGCTTGCGCCAAAGTGATGTCTTTCAGGTCTTTACCGAAATAGGTGCGCGCGGCCGCCGCGAAACCGAAGGAGCGCTGCCCCAGATAGATCTGGTTCATGTAGACCTCAAGGATCTGGTCCTTGCTCAGCGCCGTCTCGATCTTGTAGGCCAGCAGGATTTCATAAATCTTGCGGGAATAGGTTTTTTCGCTGGACAGGAACACATTGCGCGCCACCTGCATGGTGATGGTGCTGGCGCCTTGGGAGGCGCCGCCATGCATGATGTCGGCCACGCCGGCGCGCAAGATGCCGATGACGTCCATGCCGCCATGCTGGTAGAAACGCGCATCTTCGATCGCCAGCACGGCATTCTTCATGTCGGCAGGGATGTCATCCAGCTTGACCAGGCTGCGCCGCTCTTCGCCAAACTCGCCGATCAGGACATGATCCGAGGTGTAGATGCGCAATGGCACCTTCGGTTGATAGTCGGTAATGGCGCCCAGGTCCGGCAGTTGCGGCGTCATGACCACCAGCACATACGTCAGCAACAGCCCGCCGATGACCACGCCCGCCAGAAACAGGCCGCCCAGAGTGAGTAGCAGCGCATGTGCCACGCTGCCCTTGCCGTTTTGCCTGGTATTGCCGGAGCGGGAGTTGTTTGCTTCTTGCTTGGTTCTATTTGTTGATGACATAGCAATATTCGATGGAAATAGCCCTGTATCCTACAACATGCTGAGCCTGAAACCTCGAATTGGCTGAAGGTCGGTTGAAATTCAGCTGAATTTCAGCCGAACCTTCCGCGACTGCGCGACGACAGATTTCGCTCTTGAAGGCTATTTCCGGTGACGCCGGTTACGCGCCAAGCCCGGCGCCAACAAGGACTCGATCATCCGACGCGTCGTGGCCGCCGCAAGTTCCGGCGATTCCATCGGGAACAGGTGGCCGCCCGGGATCTGCTTGAAATATTTCCCGACCAGGCGCTTGGTCGCATCCAGCCCGGCCTGGCGGCACTCGACCGAATCGATGCCGCCGACAAAGCCGATCGGCACCGGAAAACCGCTCTTCAGTACGCTGCCGATGTTATGCGGCAAGGTGCGGTAGACAGCGGTTTCAATATCGCGCCGGAAGCGCAGCACCATATTGCCCTGCTCTTGTTCGAGCCCGTAGGTGATGTAGTCGCGCAAGACTTCCGGCGCCCAGCTGGCAAACACCTGCTTGCTGGCAAAGTGCTGGTAAGCCGCTTCGGCGCTGGGCCACAGGTTGCGCCGCTTGACCGAAAATTTCGCCGGCGATACCTGACTATCCAGTCCCAGCATCTTGGCGCCGCGCAACAAGGTGGCCCGCCAGCCCACCACCACCGGCGTATCCAGCATCACCACGCAGCTGACCAGGTCGGGCCGCCGCTGCGCCGCCAGCAAGGCCAGGCCGCCACCCATCGAATGGCCGACCAGAATCACCGGTTGCGTATAACGCGCCGCCAATTCATCGATCAATTCCTGCACCAGCGCCGGCCAGCCATCAGTGACAGGGTATTTGGGATTGTGGGCGTGAATGTCCAGAGAACGGACGTCGTAGTCACGCCCCAGCAATTCGAGGAACTGCCGATAAGTACCGGCAGGAAAACTATTGCCGTGAATAAAGTGCAAGATCGGATGGAGCGGATCGGTCATAGATGAGGCAGAAAACCTGTAAGGTTACTAGTAACGGTATGGGGTCTCATTTAAAACCGAAAGCGCCCGTGTGCCAAAGGGAATTTTAGAGTTGCCGCTCAGAACCCATCACTACACTGGATGTCAGCGGCCGTACCAATAGCGCCGATGCTGGTTACGGTAGCTGTCAGCGACCACGTCCGTGCCGAATCTGAGCATGATTGCACCGCCTTCATCATTGCGTAAGGTGGCAATCCCTAGATGTTGATAGCGTTCCAGGATCTGCTGCTTCGGATGATGAAAGCGATTGCGGTAACCCACCTGGAACAAGGCAATTTGCGGATCGACTTCCGCCAGAAATGCAGCAGTCGACGAAGTCCCGCTGCCATGATGGGGAGCCAAGAGCACAGTCGCCTTCAGGCCGCCGCCATAAGCGGCAATCAATTGCTGTTCCTGTGCAGCTTCAATATCTCCTGGCAGCAAAATCGCATGCCGGCCATGACTGATCTTGAGCGTACAGTTAACCGCATGCGGCTTGTTTTTTTGCTGCGCTGCCGATGCTTGATATTGTTCCATATCCGGATACAGCATTTCAAACTTCATGTCTCCCCACTGCCATTCCTGTCCTTCCTGGCAACGCTGGTGATGGGTTGCGGCCAATACAATCGGGTGTGGCTTTGAAAACGGTGAATATACGGTCTTGACCTTGACCGCATCCATGATCGATATCGCCCCACCGGCATGATCATTATGGACATGCGAGATCACCATTGCATCCAGCGCGTCGATGCCACGCGCTTTGAGATAAGGAACGATGACGCGGCTGCCGGCATCCGATCCGGGAGAATAAGAAGGACCGCTGTCGTACAGCAGGCGATGCTCGGCGGTTTCGACCAGCACCGCCATGCCTTGGCCGACGTCGAGGGCAGTCACCCACATCTCGCCGGCGGCCGGACGGCTGCCATGGTCCATCAGCAGCGGTAGCCAGCCGGCCAGCGCCAGCCAGCGCAGCGGCCAGCCGCGCGGCGCCAGTATCCAGATCGTGGCAAGCAACGCCAATGCAAACGTCCACGCTTGCGGTGTGGCTGCCTGCCATACTGCAAATGGCAAGGCGTTGAGCCAGCCGAGCAAGATTGCCAACTGTTCTACCAGCACATGGGCAGCGCGCCACAGCCAGGTCGATAACGGCGCCGGCAACGCGCTGGCGATCAGCGTCAGCGGCGTAACGACCAGGCCGATTAATGGAATCGCCACGGCATTGGCTAACGGCGCAATCAGCGATACGCGGCCAAACAATAAAACCGTCAGCGGCAGCAGGCCAATGGTCACGGCATATTGGGTTGTTCCGGCCGCGCGCAATCCTCGCCACCAGTTGGCGCCGACAGAGCCGCCGCCATCGGCAACCGCGAACCTGCGGCCAACGCTGGTGTACAAGATAACGCCGACGGCGCAGAACGATAGCCAGAATCCCGGCCACAGCACCGCCCACGGATCGATCAGCAACACCACCGCGAGCGCAATGCAAAGCACATGGGATACGCTGGCGATGCGGCCGCTCCACAAAGCCAGCGCTACCACCAGCAGCATGTAGAGAGTCCGTTGCGCCGGTATGCCAAAGCCCGCCAGCAGCACATAAGCCAGGGCCGCCAGCGCGCCGCTCAGCGCCGCTACCTTTTGCGTCGGCAGCAACAAAGGCAAGGCGGCATTGGTGAAGAAGGAACGACGCCACAGGGCCGCCATGCAAGCGGCGAACATGCCTGCAATCATCGTGATATGCAGACCTGAAATCGCCACCAGATGACTGATGCCGGTGCGATTGAATATTTCCCAATCGGATTGATCGATGGCGCGCTGATCGCCGACGGCCAGCGCCACCAGCACGCCGGCATAGCGATGTTCCGGCAACGCGCTCAGGATACGTTGGCGCAAGCCGCCACGCAGGCGTTCAATCAGATTTCTGAGACTAAATACAAACGGCTGTAATTGCTGGTTCTTGGTATCCAGACTGCGGTCGGAATAGACATAACCCGTGGCGCGCAAATTGCGCTCCAGCAGCCATGCTTCGTAGTCGAACGCGTAGGGGTTGGCGTTGCCGTGGGGGCGCTTCAAACGCACCGTCAACTGCCAGCGCGCCCCTGCAGCGAGTTGGGACAGCGGCGCCTGCACCTGGTCGCCTGTACGATACCAAGCCAGCGCCAGTCGCCGCGGGACCACAGGCGACTCACCATCCTGCTCCAGCACTTTTTCGACGGCAAAGGTGAAGCGAACTCCTGTTTCAAAATCCGATGGCAAGCTATCGACCGTGCCAATCACGGTGACGTTGCGCCCTTCCCATTCGGGCGCCAGTTCTTGCCGCAAATAATAGTGCGCAAACAACGCCGCCCAGACGATCCCGAATAACATGCCCGCCAACAGACTGGCGGCAAACTTGAGTTGCCAATAAATAGTTGTAGAGGTGGCGACGATCAACAACAGCGCCAATGACATCAAACAGCAAAGTGCCCATACCGCAGGCAAGACAGCCTGCATTTGCAAAACAACAATACCAATGACGAAGCCAATGATCGCGCTGCGAGAGCGCATTGCCGGACTTAGACCAGGGTGGCCAGACGCGGCAATGCCGCGCAGGCGTTGGCGGCGGTTGCTTGCGCCAGTTCGGCCAGCGGGATGCTGCGCAAGTCGGCCAGCACGGCGCCGATACGGGGAATTTGCTCAGGCTGATTGGCGGCGGGATGCAGCCATGCCGGCGACATGTCCGGCGCGTCGGTCTCCAGCACCAGGGCTGCCAGCGGCAAATCGACCGCCAGCCGGCGGATTTGCAGTGCGCGGGTAAACGTCATGGCGCCGCCGAAGCCGAGCCGGAAGCCCAGGCCAATGAAGGCTTCCGCCTGCTGGAAACTGCCGTTGAATGCATGCGCGATGCCGCCCTGCACTTTGATACGGCGCAAATGCTTGAGGAGGATGTCTTGCGAACGCCGCACATGTAGCAGGACCGGCAAGCCGAATTCGCGCGCCAGCTTTAACTGCTGGACATAGAAATGCTCCTGCTTTTCACGCAAGGGGCCGCGATCCATCCCGGGGACGAAGAAATCCAGGCCGATTTCACCGATCGCGACAAAGCGCGGATCCGCCATGGCGGCGCTGATGGCTTCACGCAAAGCCAGCAAATCGGCTTCCTCGGCGTGCTCTACATACATTGGATGTATGCCCAGCGCATAGGTGCAATTCGGCAGCCGCGCAGCCAGCGCCGCAACCGTGCCGAAATTGGCGCGCTCCACCGCCGGGATCACGATCCACTTTACCTGCTGCTGCGCGGCAGCCGCTGCGATCTGCGTCTGTTCGCCGCCGAATTCAGCTGCATCCAGATGGCAATGCGTATCTATCCACATCGGACGACCCTTGGTATATGGCCGGGCACATCAGGGCCCGGCGGATTGGTAGATTGATATCGTAGCATGCGAAAACCTTGCCACCAATAAGGCTATACATAAACAATCCTTCGTTCCATCGCAGAGCCTGATAACATGATGCCAAAAAGTATTCGTTAGAAAGCAACGTAGATGTCCACCGCACACCAGCCGTCAATCCCGTTCGACCAGCGTGAATTCCGCAATGCCCTGGGAACCTTTACCACCGGCGTTACCATCATTACCGCCTGCCAGGCCGATGGCAAGCTGGTCGGCGTCACCGCCAACAGCTTCAACTCGGTCTCGCTCGACCCGCCGCTGGTGCTGTGGAGCCTGGCCAAATCATCCAATAGCCTGGCGGCTTTTGAAGCCGCCGAACATTGGGCGGTGCATATCCTGTCGCACGACCAGGACCAGCTGGCCACCCACTTCAGCAAACGCTCCCACGACAAATTCGCCGGCCTGCAAGTCGAATCCGGCATGGGCGGCGCACCGCTGCTGGCCGGCTGCACCACCCGCATGGAATGCAAGACCGCCTATCGCTACGATGGCGGCGACCATATCATCATGGTCGGCGAGGTGATGCATTTTGAACATTCCGATATCGCGCCGCTGGTATACCAGCGCGGCAACTACGCCATCGCCACCCGTAAGGAACTGGCCGATGAAGCCGAAGCGCTGATCAAGGCCACCGCCGCCTCCAGCAGCTTCG
This sequence comes from Collimonas sp., assembly GCF_039923675.1. Taxonomy (GTDB): domain Bacteria; phylum Pseudomonadota; class Gammaproteobacteria; order Burkholderiales; family Burkholderiaceae_D; genus Collimonas. The sequence goes on along the minus strand of NZ_JBDTCG010000080.1, from coordinate 65,701 downwards.
ATGAAAATTCGATGAGCTACCTGCTCGGCAGCGCGTATTTTCATCTGTACGGAAAATTGCGCGAATACGGCGCGGCCAAAGGCTTGAACGATGCCGAATTTTTCGTGCTGAACACGCTGGCGGCGCGCGACGGCCGGGGCCTGGCCGAGCTGAACCGCTTGTTCGTCTATGCCGGCCACACGCCGCTGATCAATGTCCTTGACGACATGACCGCGCGCGGCTTGTTGCAAGTGGTGGTAGATAAAGGCGAGCGCAACGAGCGCGGCCTGTTTTACCTGACCGCCATCGGCCGCAACCTGGCGCAGGACATCGGCGATAGCGGCAAGCAGACCGAACTTGAATTGTTGAACAGCCTCGGCGCGGTCGATACCATCGCCCTGCGCACCCTGCTGCGACGTTTCATCACCCTGACGGACGAGGGCAAGCTGCCGCTGGACGACGAATAAACCGGACGGTGGCAATGCGTTACACTAAAGCCAAATCCTTCATTCACCTCCGACAGCGCCGATGAACATCCGCTTCCTCGAAACCTTCGTCTGGCTGGCAAAACTCAAGAATTTCCGGCTGACGGCGGAAAAACTGCACACCACGCAGGCTGCGGTATCGAGCCGCATCGCCACGCTGGAACAGGATTTCGGCGTGCGCCTGTTCGACCGCGGCGCTCGCGAAGTGGCCCTGACCACCGACGGCAGCAAGGCGCTGGTGTATGCCGAACGCATCGTCAAGCTGATGCGTGAGATGAAGGACGATATGTCGGCCAAGGACCACTATTCCGGCATACTGCGGATAGGCGTGATCGAATCGATCGTGCATAGCTGGTTCCCGGACCTGATCGGCCGCATCCACAAGCTGTTTCCGCAGCTGGAAATCGAAATCGCCAGCGACACCACGATCCATCTGCGCGAACAATTCAGCAAGGGCGATCTCGACCTGGTATTGCAGGCCGAACCGGTGATCGCGCCGAATATCCGCAATCTCAAGCTATGTGAATTCCCTATGCGCTGGGTCGGCAGCGCAAAGCTCGATATCGGCAACGAAACCCTGAGCCTGTCAGACCTGGCGGCCTTCCCCCTAGTCAGCTTCGCCCGCAATTCCGGCCCCCACATGCTGCTGGAACAACTGTTTTCCGACAGCGAACGCGGCTCCTTGCATATCAACTGCATCACTTCTGTCGCCACCATGATCCGGCTGGTCAGCGACGGCTTCGGCGTCGCCGTGGTGCCACCGGCGATCATCCAGCGCGAGCTCAACGATGGCAGCCTGCAGCAGTTGCGGGTCGACGCCGATTTCCCTGCACTGCTGCTGATGGCCTCGTTCCGCAACGATCCGGAGAACGCCCTGACCGAAACCATCGCCAGCATCGCCCAGGAAACCGCCTCCGAATTCGCACTGAACTGGGGACCGGAAATCGCCAGGTTGCCGGCCGAACCGCTGGAATTGCCGTTTCCGGCCATGTAATACGTGATATTCCATCACCGCACTATTAACGCCCATAGTTCTGCAAATCCGCCCCGTTTTTGGTCATAAGATTTTCCAATCAATTGCGCTGACAATTTCTTGTTGGACAGCCGCAAGCCCCTTGCGCATACTCGATTCACCCGGTACTTGCTTATAAGCGCCGGTGACGGCCGTCAAAGAAACGCCGCTTCATTCTTCGCCGCCAGCGGCGCAGCAGAATCCATTATCGGGTGACATCCTATGAGTAATATCAATACCGGCGCCGCAGCGCTCGAAGACACCTACAAGAAAATCGCCTGGCGTCTGATCCCATTCCTGGTGTTCCTGTTCGTGCTGGCTTGGGTCGACCGGGTCAACGTCGGCTTCGCCAAGCTGCAGATGCTGCAAGACTTGCAATTCAGCGAAGCGGTCTACGGGCTTGGCGCCGGGATTTTCTTTATCGGCTATTTCCTGTTCGAGGTGCCGAGCAACCTGCTGCTGGAGAAAATCGGCGCCCGCAAGACGCTGGCGCGCATCACCATACTCTGGGGCCTGACCTCGATGGCGATGGTGTATGTGAAGACGCCGACCACGTTTTACATCATCCGTTTTTTCCTCGGCGTGTTCGAAGCCGGCTTTTTCCCCGGCGTGGTGCTGTACCTGACCTACTGGTTTCCGGCCGAGCGCAGAGCTCGCGTGAACGGCTTGTTCATGACTTCGTTCGCCATCGCCGGCGTGGTCGGCGGGCCGATTGCCGGCTTCATCATGAGCACCATGGATGGCGTCGGTCACTTCGCCAACTGGCAATGGCTGTTCCTGCTGGAAGGCATTCCGTCGGTGCTTGCCGGTATCCTGGTGCTGATCTACTTTCCGGAAAAACCGGTCAACGCCAAGTGGCTGACCGCCAGCCAGCAGCAAGCGGTGAGCAAGGCGCTGGCAGAGGAAAACCATGGCCACAAGCACGCCTCGCTGCGTGACGCCTGCCTGAATTCACGGGTCTGGATCTGCGCCGCAGTGTATTTCTGCGTGGTCAGCGGCAATGCCACGATCGCTTTCTGGTCGCCATCCCTCATCAAGGAAATCGGCGTGGTCGGCAACCTGCAGATCGGCCTGATCTCGGCCATCCCGTTCCTGGCGGGCACCATCGCCATGGTCTGGAACGGTATCCATTCCGACAAGAGCGGTGAACGGCGGCTGCATTGCGCCATCGCCACGCTGGTGGCCAGCATCGGCCTGATACTGACGGGTTTTTTCCTCGGCAATGCAGTGCTGGCGCTGTGCGCACTGACCTTGGCGGCGACCGGCATCCTGGCGGCGTTCCCGGTGTTCTGGTCGATTCCGGCGGCGTTCCTGACCGGCACCGCGGCCGCCGGCGGCATTGCGCTGATCAACTCGATCGGCAACCTGGCCGGCTTTGCGGCGCCGTACATGATCGGCTCGCTGAAGACCTCTACCGGTAGCTTGTCGGCGGGACTGTACTTCGTCGCCGCGCTGGAATTCACGGCGACCGTGCTGGTCCTGGTGTTCATCAAAAAAGTCCGCTAAATCTCTTTCATCGACGTGCCGGCCGGCGCTGTAGCCGGAACCATCACGCCCAATTTCTTTAAGGCTGGAATCATCATGCTCATCTCTTTTCAGGTAGAAACCGAACAAGGCTCGCGCCAGCTCGATACCGACATCCATACCCTGATCGTAGCCGGCTGGGCCGGACGCGACCACGCCGCCATCGAACATCACATAGAAGAACTGGCCGCACTCGGCATCTCGCGCCCAAGCGCAGTGCCGCTGTATTACCGCATCGCCAGCAACCAGCTGACGCAAGCGCCGCAGGTGCAGGTAGTGGGTCCGGATTCTTCCGGCGAAGTGGAAACCTTCGTCTTTGCCGCCGAGGGCGAGCTGTATGTCAGCATTGCCTCCGACCACACCGACCGCAAGCTGGAAGCGCATAGCGTGGCACTGTCGAAGCAGGCGTGCGTGAAGCCGGTGGCGACCGGCGCCTGGCGCCTGACCGAGGTGGCCGAGTACTGGGATGAACTGGTGATCCGCTCCTATATTGAAGAGAGTGGCGCACAGCTGCTGTACCAGGAAGGCCCGCTGGCATCACTGCGCACGCCGCAAGACCTGATCGCCGGCTACACCCATGGCGCCGCGCTGCTGCCGGCGGGCTGCGGCATGACTTGCGGCACCGTGGCGGCGATCGGCGGCATCCGCTCGGCGCAGTCATTTACAATGGAGCTGTTCGATCCGCGCCGGCAACGTACGCTGCGCCATCATTACGAGGTTGAAGTGCTGCCGGAAGTGGCGTAAGCCGCAGCGCTCCTGCCTGTTTTCATCCGACTTGCGAGAACCTATGACTACCAAGCTGCCCACCTTGCACTCTTTATCCGCAGCGCTGCGCCAGAATAGCGTCAGCTCGGCCGAGCTGACCGAAGCGGCGCTGGCGCGTGCGCTGGATCCGGCCGGCGAAGGCCACCGCGTATTCACCGAAATTTACGCCGCGCCGGCGCGTGCGGCGGCGCAGGCCTCCGACCTGTTGCGCGCCAGCGGCCAGGTGCGCTCGCCGATCGACGGCTTGCCGATTTCGGTCAAGGATTTGCTGGATGTCGCCGGCAGCGCCACGCGTGCGGGTTCAGTCGCGTTGAACGGCGCCGCACCCGCCAGCGTGAGTGCGGTCGTGGTACAGCGCCTGGTTGCGGCCGGCGCGGTCATTGTTGGCCACACCAACATGACCGAATTCGCCTATTCCGGACTCGGCATCAATCCGCATTACGGTACGCCGCGCAATCCCTGGGACCGGGCCAACGGACGGATACCAGGCGGCTCATCCTCCGGCGCGGCAGTCTCGGTCAGCGACGGCATGGCAGTGGCAAGCATCGGCTCCGATACCGGTGGCTCGGTGCGCATCCCGGCGGCATTGTGCGGCCTGACCGGCTTCAAGCCGACCGCGCGCCGCGTCTCGCTCGAAGGCGTGCTGCCGCTCTCGCCGCAACTGGATTCGATTGGCCCGATCGCAACCAGTGTGAGCTGTTGCGTAGTGCTTGATGCGGTCCTCGCTGGCGAGCCAATACCGGTGCTGATGCCTTTCCCATTGCGCGGACTGCGCCTCGGTATGCCGACCACACTGGTGCTGGACGGGATGGACAATCAGGTGGCGGCGGCGTTTACCCGCGCCCGCACACGATTGCAAGCTGCCGGCGCACTGATCGAAGAGATAGAGATTCCGGAATTTTCCAGCGCTGCTGCGATCAATGCCAAAGGCGGCTTTACCGCTGCCGAAGCCTATGCATGGCATCGCCCCCTGATCGCCGCGCGCGCCGCCGCCTACGATCCACGCGTGATTTCGCGCATCTTGCGCGGCAAGGAAATCAGCGCAGCGGACCTGATCGACCTGATCGCCGCGCGCAAGCAATGGATCGCCGCAGTCGAACAGCGCGTCGCGCGCTACGATGCCCTGATCATGCCCACCGTGCCAATCGTGGCGCCGGCGATTGCCGAACTGGAAGCCAGCGATGAAGCGTATTTTGCCGCCAACGGCATGATCTTGCGTAATCCTTCACTGATCAACTTCCTGGATGGCTGTGCGCTGTCGCTGCCTTGCCATGCTGCTGGTGACGCACCGGTTGGATTGATGCTGACCGGGGTCGCCGGCCAGGACCGGAAAATCCTGGAAATCGGCCTGGCGGTAGAAGCGGCTTTGCATAGGTAGTTTGGCTTCTTGCGCCGCGCCGATTTGCATTTTTTCAATGATCTACCGGCAGCCTGGCCACTTGCAGCACTTCCCCGCTGCTTGCATTCTGCACGAACGCAACGATGCCGAAGTGGTCGGCACGGAGATCCTTGGCGATGCTGTCGAGGGCGATCTTTTCGTTAATCTGCGCCACGCCGTTCTTGAGCGCGAACGGTCCCAGCCAGCGCCGCACCACATAATCATGATGCAAGGTCACGCCGCCGTTTTCGCCGGCGGCCACATTCGACACCAGTTTGTTTTCGTAGAGCGCGACATAGGCGTTATAGGGGTCTTTCGAGTCCTGGCGCAATTTGACGCTGGCGGAGAGATCGAAATTGCGCGCCGCGCTGCCCGACAGTTTGATCGCGATATCGGCCGGCGACGGCTGCGCATTGATCTTGTCGATGGCGGCATCGAAAGCGCCGGCGGAACTCCAGCGCCGCAATTCGCGGCCGCCGGCAAAAATTTCCGGTGTATAGACCACCTTGTTATTGGTATACGCCGCCAGTTCCTGCTGCCGCACGGTGAAGCGATGATCCCCAAAGCGATCCTTCCATCCCAGGTTATCCCAATAGTCGACATGCAAGGCCAGCGGCACCACGCGATCCGGCTTGGCCTCGGCGCCAAGCCTGGATAGCCACTGATCCGCCGGCGGGCAGCTGTTGCAGCCTTCGCTGGAGTACAGCTCAACCAGCGCCACCCGGTTGGCCGGGCTCTGCGCCGCGTATTCGACGGCGCCGGCGCCGGTTGACATACCGAACGCAAGCGCGCTCAGCACAAAGGGGGTTGCAAGCTTGATAAAGATAGGCATCTGAAACTCCTGGCTGGTCATGTAAAGCTTGGTCGTACCGCAGCTCACTTCCTTACACAGCCGCCGAATTCAGTCCTGTCAGCCTATGGCGCCCGATAGAGATTGATGACATCCTTGTCCACCCGCACCAGATTTTGCCCCGCATCGACAGTGAATTCGGCGCCGTTAAAGGATTGCCTGGTCAACAACAAAATGGCATCTGCAATTTCCTTGGTCGGCGCGATATAGCCGAGCGGCGTCGAGCGTGCCGAGGAATACTCGAAATCCGCCTGGGTCTGATCGCCGCTGGGCGTCATCAAACCGGGATACAGCGCATTCACCCGCAGCACCGGAGCGGCCGACATCGCCAGCATCGCCGTCAGGTTACCGAGCGCCGCCTTGGCCACCGTATAGCTGAAATCTTCAGGATGAAAATTCGCGCGCACCTTCTGGTCGACGACATTAATCACCACGCCTTGCCGGCCGCGCTGACCGGCTTGCCGATGAAAGGCCTGGGTCAGCAGCAAAGGCGCGCGGCAATTGACTTGCCAGGAACGCTCCAGGTCATCGAGCGTAAAATCCGCCAGCGTATCCGGGAAAAAAATCGCCGCGCAATTGACCAGCACATCCAGCCGCCCGAAGCGGTCATAGGCGGCCGCCACCATCGCCGTCAATTGCGGCGGCGACTGCAAGTCGGCCTGATGCGCGACGGCGGTGACGCCGCCGGCTTCAATCGCCCGTACCGTCTCCAGTGCTTCCTGCTGCGAGCCGCCATAGTGCACCACCACGGCGTAGCCGGCGGCGGCGAAGCGTTCGGCGATCACCCGCCCTACCCGTTTGGCGGCGCCGGTGATCAGGGCGACAGGCTGGTTCATCCCGGTCTGCTTCAATTCTTGACGGCGGCGCCGGCGCCATCCATGAAGGTGGCCAGGCGGACATCGAGGTCGGTGACGCCGTTGGCGTCATGCGTGGTCAGCAGCACGACCACGCGGTTATAGACATTCGACCATTCGGGATGATGATCCATTTTGTCCGCCAGCAAAGCGACCCGGGTCATGAAACCGAAAGCGGCGTTGAAATCGGCAAACAGGAAAGTCTTTTGAATCGCATCGCGGCCTTCAACCGCAGTCCAGCCTGGCAAACCTTGGATGGCGGCGGCGGCGCCGATGTGGGTAGAGTGTGGCATGACAGATTCCATTCAAGAAAACCATCATTTTATAGCCGGAAGCCATCAAGCGAGAAAAAGATACTTTGAACGGCTTATCTCATGCCGCCGCAAGCGTAATACCTTGTCCGATAGACAAATTCCGAAGCGACGGTTCCCCTGGCAAATCCGCGGCGATTCAATTGCCATTCCATCCACCTCCCATCGCCTTGTACAGCGCGATCCTGTTGGCCTGATCGATCAAGTGCAAAGAAATCAGGTTTTGGCGAGCGCCATACCAGCTGCGTTCGGCCACCAGTGAATTGAGATAACTGTCGATGCCGCTACGGTAGCGCGCCTCGGACAAACGATAGCTTTTTGCGGTGGCGCCGGTCAGGCGTTGCTGTGCCCCCAGACGCTGGTCCAGCGTGGCTCTTTCGGCCAATGCGTCGGCGACTTCCCTGAAGGCGGTCTGGATGGCTTTTTCATAATTGGCGATATTGATGTCCTTGCTGATCTTGGCGGCATCGAGGCTGGCGCGATTGCGTCCGGCGTTGAAAATCGGCACATCGATCGACGGCAGGAAACTCCAGGCGCCGCTGCCTGCCTTGAACAAGCCGCCCAGGCTACTGCTGACGCTGCCGCCTTGCGCGGTCAGCGTAATGCTCGGGAAGAATGCCGCACGCGCGGCGCCGATATCGGCGTTGGCGGCAATCAGGACCTGTTCCGCAGCCAGTACATCGGGGCGCCGTAGCAACAGGTCGGAAGACAAACCGCCCTTGACAGGCAAAAGCAGCGCAGCGCTGGCGGGAATGCTATCTGGCAGCAAAGCGGCCGGAACGGCAACGCCAGCCAGCAGGTTGAGCGCATTGGCGTCTTGCTGCAAGCGGCTGATGTAATTGCCAATATCCACCTGTGCCGCTTCGACGCTGGCCTGGGCCGTCGACAGGTCGAGGCCGGAGATCGCGCCGATCTGGTGACTGCGTTGACTCAACGCATAGGAAATCTGCTGGCTTTTCAGCGTACTCTGCGCCAGTTGCAGGCGTTCGCTGTCGGCCGCCAGCGTCAGCCAGATGCCGGCAACCTCTGCCACCAGGCTGATCTGTACGCTACGCTGTGTCTCGATATTGTACTGATAGCCAGCCAACGCCGCCTCGCTGAGATTTTTCAGGCGTCCGAAAAAATCCAGTTCGTAGCTGCTAAATCCCAGTTGCACGCTCTGCCTGCGGCTGATGACGGCAGCCGCGCCGGCGGCGGGGCTGCGTGCAACGCTGCCGGCGGCAGTCATATCGAGCGAAGGATAACTGTCGGCGTCCTGGATACGGTATTGCGCGCGCGCCTTCTCGATATTCAGCACCGCCACCCGCAGGTCGCGGTTATTCGCCAGCGTCAATCCGATGACTTCACGCAAACGGGCATCCATGAAAAAACTGCGCCAGTCGATGGCGCCGGCGTCCTGCTGCGTGGTTCCCTGCGACGAGGCGGCGGACCAGGCAGCCGGCACTGGTGCCGCAGGCCGCACATAATCGGGCGCCAGGTTGACGCAGCCGCCCAACAGGATTGCCATGCCGGATATGAACCATGTATTGCGCATCATGCACCGTCCTGTTGTGTCACCGACGTGATTGCGGATTTGCGTCCTTGCATCAACCGGCCGATCAGATAATAGAATAGCGGCGTGAAGAAAATCCCCAGCAGCGTTGCCGAAATCGTGCCCCCCAGCACGCCGGTACCGATGGCGCGCCGGCTGGCCGATCCGGCGCCGCTGGCCAGCGCCAGCGGCAGCACGCCGAACATGAAGGCCAGCGAGGTCATCAATATCGGCCGCAGCCGCAGATGCACCGCCTCCAGGGTGGATTCCAGCAGCGACTTGCCCGATTCGCGCAGTTGCTTGGCAAACTCGACAATCAGGATCGCGTTCTTGCAGGACAGGCCAACCGTGGTCAGCAAGCCAACCTGGAAATAGACATCATTGGACAGGCCGCTGGCCGAGGTCAGCAACACGGTTCCGACAATACCCAGCGGTACGATCAGGATCACCGAGAACGGCACCGACCAGCTTTCATAGAGCGCCGCCAGGCAGAGGAACACAAACAGGATGGATACCGCATACAGCAAAGGCGCCTGCGAACCCGACAAACGTTCTTGATAGGATTGGCCGGTCCACTCATAGCCGATCCCGGCCGGCATCTGCGCCATGATCTGTTCTACCTCTTGCATCGCCACGCCTGAACTGACGCCGGCGGCTGGTTCGCCGACGATTTCAAACGACGACACACCGTTGTAGCGCTCCAGCAGAGACGGTCCAAAGGTCCAGGCAGAACTGGTAAATGCGGAAAATGGCACCATCTGGCCGACAGCATTGCGGACGTGCCATTGATTCAGGTTGTCGCTCTGCATGCGGAACGCGGCATCGCCTTGCACATAGACTCTCTTGACGCGGCCGTTGTTGAGGAAGTCGTTGACGTAACTGCCGCCCATTGCAGTCGACATGGTGGAATTGATATCCGCCGTGCTCAAGCTGAAGGCGCCGGCCTTGCTATCGTCGATCTCGACCCGGAACTGCGGCGTATCGTCCAGCCCGGTGGTGCGCACGTTGGCCAGCCTGGAATTGTTAGCGGCCAAGGCAATGAACTGGTCGCGCGCCTTCACCAAGGCCTCGTGCCCGACGCCGCCGACATCTTTCAGCTGCACATCGAATCCGGAACTCTGGCCCATGCCGCGCACCGCAGGCGGCAAGGTCACGAAAATCCTGGCGTCGCGGATCTTCGCCAGATCCTGGTTGGCCCTCCTGGCAATCGCCGCCGCTCCTTGCGATTTATCAGTGCGCTTGCTCCAGTCCTGCAATTTGATGAATGCGCGGCCGCCGTTCTGGCTATTGCCGCCAGCACCGGAGCCGGTAATCGACAACAAGGCATCGATGACTTCCGGCTGCTTCAGGAAATACTGCTGCACCGTGCGCATGACCTGAGTCGTCTGTTCCTCGGTTGCTCCCACCGGCAGCTGGATCTGCGCATTCAGCACGCCCTGGTCTTCGTCCGGCAAAAAGGAGGTGGGTAGGCGCATCAGGCATACCGCCATGACGCCGACAATCAGCGCGTACAGCAGCATATTACGGCGGCCGCGCGCCAGCACGCCGGCGACGCCCGACTGATAGCGCAGCGCATTGCGTTCAAAAGCCCGGTTGAACCAGCCGAAGAAACCCTTTTGCTGCGCCAGACCCTGCCCTGCCGCGTGCGGCTTGAGCATGGTGGCGCACAGGGCCGGCGTCAGCGTCAACGCCACCAGCACCGATAAGCTCATGGCGGACACAATGGTGATAGAGAACTGACGATAAATCACCCCGGTCGAGCCGCCGAAGAACGCCATCGGAATAAATACGCCCGACAGCACCAGCGCGATGCCGACCAGCGCACCGCTCACTTCAGACATGGCTTTACGGGTCGCCTCCTTCGCGCTAAGACGCTGCTCAGCCATCAGCCGCTCGACATTTTCCACCACCACGATGGCGTCGTCGACCAGCAAGCCAATCGCCAGCACCATGCCGAACATGGTCAGGGTATTGATCGAATAGCCAAACAGGGAGAGCACGCCGAAAGTCCCGAGCAAGACCACCGGCACCGTGATCGCCGGGATGAAGGTTGCGCGCACGTTCTGCAGGAACAGGTACATGATCAAGACCACCAGCACCATGGCCTCGAGCAGCGTCTTTACCACTTCTTCAATCGATACGCGGACGAACGGCGTGGTATCGTAACTGACGGTGCTCTTGAGTTTGAGCGAAGGCGGGAAATACGGCTCCAGTTCCTTCATCTTGGCCAGCACCGCCTTTGAGGTCGCCAGCGCATTTGCACCCGATCCCAGTTGCACCGCCAATGCGGCAGAATGACGACCGTTCTGCTGCGCCTTGACATCGTAGCTTTCCGCGCCGAGCTCGACGCGCGCCACATCCTGCAACCGGACCACCGCGCTATCGCTGGACGCCTTGACAACGATCTTGCGGAACTCCTCCACCGTGCTCAGCTTGCTGCGGGCGGTAATGGTGGCGTTCAATTGCTGACCGGGCATGGCTGGCAGGCTGCCCAGCTGGCCGGCCGAAATTTCAGCGTTCTGCGCTTCCAGTGCACGGCTGATATCGGACGGCATCAGCGCGTATTTTTGCAACTTGCCGGGGTCGAGCCAGATCCGCATCGCGTAGTTGGTGCCATAGGCGGTCACATCGCCGACGCCCTCGACCCGGCTGATCTGGTCTGTCAACGTGCTGCTGATGAAATCACCGATGTCGACGCCCGTCACCTTGGGATCATCGGACACCAGCGACACGATCATCAAGGTATCGCTGGCGGCCTTGGTCACAGTGACTCCGGTGCTTTGCACCGCCTGCGGCAGACGCGAGCTGGCTTGCTGCAGCTTGTTCTGCACCTGCATCTGCGCGATGTCGGGGTTGGTGCCGGCCTTGAAATTCAGGGTGATGCCGGTGCGGCCCGCGGAACTGCTGGAAGCCGACATGTATTCCAGGTTGTCGAGACCTTTCATTTGCTGTTCGATCACTTGCGTGACTGAATCTTCCAGCGTCTTCGCCGAAGCGCCGACATAGTTTGCCCGGATATTCACTTTCGGCGGAGCGATGTCGGGATACTGCTCCAGCGACAGCGACATGATCGAGATTGCGCCCCCAAGCATGATGACGATGGCCAGGACCCAGGCAAAAATGGGTCTGTTGATGAAAAAATGCGCCATGGTATCGGCCCTCAGCGCGCGCTGATCTGCGCGGTGTTGGAGACTGTCGCGCTCATATCGACTGCGCGCACGCTGTCACCTGCCTTGATTCTTTGCAGGCCGTCGACGATCACCTTGTCGCCGGTCTGCAAGCCGCCGCCGATCCACCAGCGGTTGCCAACCGCGCGCACAATCTTCAGCGCGCGCTGCTCGACCTTGCCGGCGTCGTTCAGGATCATTGCCGTGGCGCTGCCGGTCGCATCGCGGGAGACGGTTTTTTGCGGCACCAGAATTGCCTGGTCGTCAACCGCTTCATCCAGCTGCGCCCGGACATACATCCCCGGCAACAGCATGTTGTCAGGATTAGGAAATTCGGCCCGCAGGGTAATCATGCCGGTGCCGGTATTGACGTTCAAGCCGCTGAACTTGAGCTTGCCTTCGTTGCCATAGACGCTGCCGTCTTCCAGCATCAGCCTGACCGGGGCTTCGTCGCGGCCGACCGCCTTGATCTTGCCGCTTGCCAGTTCGCGCCGCATGCGCAACAGATCGATGCTGGATTGCGTCACATCGACATAGATCGGATCTATCTTCTGCACCGTTGTCAACGCCACGCTCTGCTGCGCCACAACCAGGGCGCCGGGCGTCACGGTCGAGGTTTCGATACGGCCCGCAATCGGCGCGGTGATACGGGTGAAGTCGAGATTGATCGCCGCCGTCTTCAATGCCGCGCGCGCCACTTCGAGCGCCGCCTGGTTTTCGCTCAATGTGCTTTGGGCATCATCATTATCCTGCTTGCTGACCGCATCGATCTGATTCAACTCGTTGTAGCGCCCGGCGCGCAGTCTGGAGGCGCGCAGCGTCGCCTCTGCCTTCGCCAGCGAGGCCTTGGCGCTGTCCAGTGCGGCCTGGTAGGTGGCCGGATCGATCTGGTACAACGCCTGCCCTTGCTTGACATTGGCGCCTTCCGTGAACAGCCGGCGCTGGATGATGCCGCTGATCTGCGGCCGGATATCGGCACTCAGGTAAGCCACGGTCCGGCCTGGCAATTCGGTCGATACCGATTGCGATTCCGGCTGCACCGTCATATAGCCGACTTCAGCGGCGACTTTTGATGTCGGCGCATCGGCGGATTTTGAACAGGCGCCAAGCAACGAAGTCGCCAGAATCAGTACCAGACTTGGCTTGAGTAACGATTTTTTTTGTATCATGGCAGTGGATAACCGCGCTCCGTCAGCTTGCATGCGGTGCGGCGTTTATCGTCGAATTAGTAGGAACTGCCATGGTAAAAACAAAATGTGGAGGAATATTGAAGAAGCAGGCAATCCGCCAAATCTTCCCAAGATCGGACTTCCTTGCTACCCTAGCCGGCACAACGACTTGCCTTCAAGGACCCTGCCGTGCGCCATTTCCTGCCAGGAACCAGCATCAGACTCAAATTGTTTTACGCCATGCTCGGCATGGCGCTTGCCGTTATTCTGGCGATGAGCGTGGTTGCGCGCCTCAGCTTTACCCACGACTTCCTCGGTTACCTGAATGAACAGGCGCAACAGCGCATGGAAGACCTGATTCCCCATCTTGAGGAAAACTATCGCGACCACGGCAACTGGGAATTTATGAAAAAGAACCCTGGCGCATGGTATTTTTTGCTGAAAACCACCCGCCCCGAACTCGATGCGGATAGCTCCGCCAGCTATACGCCATCGGGTTCCGACCTGACCGGCGCCCACCTGCGCTTCACCCTGCTCGATGCAGAGCGTAAATTCGTGATCGGCTTTCGCGGCATGAAATCCGATGCCTTGCTGCGCCCGTTGATGCGCGACGGTGTCATCATCGGCTGGGTGGCGCTGACCCCGTTCGAGAGCGTCATCGCCGTCATCGACCAGCGCTTCCAGCAAAACCAGTTGCTCGCCCACCTGCTGATAGGCCTGGTATCGCTGCTGTTCGCGGCCTTCATCGCCATCAAGATCGCCAACGTCCTGCTGGCGCCGCTGACACGGCTGACGCACGCCACGCACCGGCTGGCCGGCGGCGATTACGCGACACGGGTTGCGGTAGCGACACAGGATGAAGTCGGCCGCCTCTCCGCCGATTTCAATCAGCTGGCATTGACGCTGGAGCGCAATGAAAAGATGCGGCGCGATTTCATGGCCGATGTATCGCACGAATTGCGCACCCCGCTGGGAATTCTGAACGGCCAGCTGGAAGCCATCGAAGACGGTTTGCTGGAAGCCGACATGGATACCGTCAAATCGCTGCAGATGGAAGTGGCGACGCTGAATAAACTGGTCAACGACCTGTATGAACTATCGCTGACCGATGTCGGCGCCATGACTTACCGCAAGGCCGATGTCGATATCGGCTCGCTGCTACGCGACAGCTTGCAATCCTACGAAGAAACCTACCGTGAACACGGCTTGAGCGTGACGCTCGACCTGCCGCAACAAGCGATGCTGGTGCACGCCGACGCTGGCCGCTTGCAGCAATTGTTCAAGAATATCCTGGAAAACACCTTGCGCTACACCGACAGCGGCGGCGCGCTGCGGATCAGCGGCCGGCGCGAACAGCAGCGCTGGCTGCTGCAATTCGACGACAGCGCCCCCGGCACCACGCCGGAAGCGCTGCCGCGCCTGTTTGAACGCTTTTTCCGCGCCGATCCGTCGCGCAACCGGGCCAAGGGCGGCGCCGGGCTCGGGCTGGCGATATGCCAGCATATCGTCGACGCGCATGAGGGCGGAATCAGCGCCGAGGACTCCGCTCTCGGCGGCCTGCGTCTCAACCTCTGGCTGCCCGCCAGCCTGGTCTGAGTATCTGCCATGCCGACTGACAATTTCACATTTTCCGCACCGGCCACCGCCGACATCCTGATCGTCGAAGACGAGCCGAAGATGGCCAAACTGCTGCAAACCTACCTGACCGCCGCGGGTTACGAATCGCGCTGGATCAGCGACGGCAACCAGGCGTTACCGCAAGTGCGCAGCAAGATGCCGGACCTGATCTTGCTGGACATCATGCTGCCAGGTTGCGATGGCTGGCAGATTTGCCGCGCATTGAGAGAATTCAGCGATGTGCCGATTCTCATGCTGAGCGCCCGCATCGGCGAAGAAGACCGCCTGCAGGGTCTGGAACTGGGCGCCGACGACTATATCTGCAAGACGCCGTTCAGTCCGCGCGAGATCGTGGCGCGGGTAAAGGCGATGCTGCGCCGCCGGCGCGGCGCGAGTACGTCGCCACTGACCCTGCAAATCAACGAAGAATTGCATTGCGCCAGCATCGATGGCGTCACATTGAATCTGACCCCGCAAGAATATCGTCTGTTGAAAGTATTGGCAGCCGCACCCGGCCGGGTATTTTCGCGTGATCAGCTACTGGATAAATTGCACGACGATTTACGCAGCGTCACCGATCGCGCCATCGATAGTCACATCAAGAATCTGCGGCGCAAGCTCGCACCTTTTTTTGATGGCAGCAATGTCATTCACGCCATCTACGGCGTCGGTTACAAATTCGAAATCATGGCAAGCGCGTGAGCACCCTCGCGCACGAGCTATAGCAGCGCCGCCAGTTCAACCTGCGCCTTCAGCAACGCCGGCAGGCAACGCTCGACGATTTCCTCGACCGGGATGCGCGCCGCGTGCACGCTGATATTCATTGCCGCCACGGTATCGCCACGGAAATTACGCAGCGGCACGGCGATTGTGCGCAGACCCAGCTCCAGTTCCTGGTCGACAATCGCATAACCCTGGGCACGGGTGCGCGCCACTTCCAGCAACAACCTTTCCTTGTTGACGATGGTGAAGGAGGTAATCTGCTCTGGTTGCAAACGCGCCAGCAAGGCGTCGATTTCCTGCTGCGGCAGGCTGGCCAGCAACACCCGGCCGTTGGCGGTGCAAAACGCCGGCACCCGGGTTCCCGGCTGCAAGGTCGCCGACACTACCCGCCCGGCGCTCACCGCCGCCACGCACACCAGTTCGTCATGATCCAGCACGCCGGCGGAAGCCGCTTCTTCCAGCGAGTAGGCCAGGCGATATAGCAAGGGTTGGACAATGCGCGGCAAACGCGCCGAATGCAGATACGACTGCCCCAGGCGCAACACCTTTGGCGTCAGCGAAAACAGTTTTTGCTCGTGGCGGATGTAACCCAGGTGCGCCAAGGTGATCAGATAACGGCGCGCGGCGGCGCGGGTCAGGCCGGTGCGCTGCGCGACTTCGCTGATGGTCAGCCGCGCGCGTTCCTGATCGAACGCTTCGATCACCTGCAAGCCCTTTTCCAGGCCGGCGATCATGTCGCGTTTCAATGGCCCTTCGGCCTCTGGCATGTCGGTTTCGGAAGGCATATCCAACAAGACCAAGGTAGGTTGTAAGAATAAAAGGGTATTTTGGGCGATTATCGCACAATAAGGGCGCTATGCGATTACACCCGACATTCGGCTGCTTGTTCGCTCTTTTTTGATTACTTATCATGGCCACACCAACTAATGAAACGGGCAGTTGCGCGAATAACGCACAATTGCACCGCCAACCGACAAGGAATGCTTTCGTGAAATTCGACATCATCGCCAGCGGAGTCTATCCGGATCTGATTTACCCGCCCTACCGCTCCACCGTCAAACGCGGCCCGACTCACCCGGCGCTACGCATCCACGCTGCCGACGCCGTGCTAACCAATCTGGCGGCCGACGCCGGCCTGCTGCTGCCGCACGATATGGATCTAAGCGCGCAAGGCCAGGGCCAGCCGCTGGGCGAGAAGATCGTGGTCAGCGGCCGCGTGCTCGATGAAGACGGTCGGCCGGTGCGCAATTCGCTGCTGGAAGTCTGGCAATGCAACGCCGCCGGGCGCTACCGGCACAAGCGCGACCAGCACGATGCGCCGCTCGATCCGAACTTCTTCGGCCTCGGCAAAATGCTGACCGGCGACGATGGCCGCTACCGTTTCATCACCATCAAGCCCGGCCCTTATCCCTGGGGCAACCACGAAAAGGCCTGGCGGCCCGCGCATATCCATTTTTCCCTGTTCGGCAATGTTTATGCGCAACGCCTGGTGACCCAGATGTATTTTCCGAGCGATCCCTTGTTCGATTACGATCCGATCTTCCAGAGTATTCCCGACCTGGCTGCGCGCCAGCGCCTGATCGCGCGCTTCAGCATGGAACAGACCGTCGGCGACCAGATGCTGGGCTACGAATTCGACATCGTCCTGCGCGGCCGTAACGCCACACCCACGGGCCTTTGAGGAGAAACAATCATGAGCAGTCCTGTCACCACATCGCAAACCATCGGCCCGTTTTCGCATGAGGCCTGGCGCTGGGCGTTTGACGCCACCGCCACCTTGCGCAGCAGTGCGGCGACCATCGTCGTCAGCGGCGCCATCTACGATGGCGACGGCATCCCCATCAACGACGCCATCATCGAAGCCTGGCTGCCGGACGCCGTAAGCACGGAACAGGCGCAAGCGATTCCTGGCTTCCGCCGTGTGCCCAGCGCTGACGATGGCGGATTCAGCCTCGAAGTCTCTTTACCCACTGCCGCCATCAACGGCAAGCCGGTAATGTTCGTCACCGTGTTCGCGCGCGGCCTTACCAGGCACCAGTTCTGCGCCGTGTTCCTGCAAGACGATTCCGGCCTGACGCAATCCGAGATCCTGCTGCAAGTCCCCGCCGAACGCCGCCACACGCTGATCGCGCGCAAACAGGCGCAAGGCAGGTATCGCTGGGATATCCAGATGCAAGGCGAGCAGGAAACCGTGTTCTTCGACTATGCTTGAGCGCACAACAAGGGAGCTCCCGTGAGCGTTTCGATTTTCGACAGGTTCCTGACCACGCCAGAGATGATCGCTGTCTTCGAGGACGCCGAAATCGTGCAAGGCATGTTTCGCTTTGAAGAAGCGCTGGCGCGCGCCCAGGCCGCGGAAGGCATGATTCCCGAAAGCGCCGCGCGCGCCATCGCCAGCGTCTGCAATGCGCAACTGTACGACATGGCGGTGCTAATCAACGCCAGCCGCCGCGCGGGTAGCCTGGCGATCCCCCTGGTCAAGGAACTCACCAAAACGGTTGCCCTCTTCAATCCGGAATCCGCCAACTACGTCCACTGGGGCAGCACTAGCCAGGACGTGATCGACACGGCCATGGTGCTGGTCACGCGCAAGGCGCTGGCATTGCTGGACCAACGTTTGCAGAGCTTGATCACTCGATTGTTGCATCTGGCCGGCGAGCATCTGGCGACGCCGGTGTTGGCGCGCACTTTGATGCAACCGGCGCAGGTCACCAGTTTCGGGTTCAAGCTGCTGAACTGGACTGCGCCGTTATTGCGCTCGCGCCTGCAATTGCGCGCCGTCGCCGCGCGCGCGCTACGTCTGCAACTGGGCGGCGCTGTCGGCACCCTGGCGGTGATGGGTGAGCAAGGAACGGCGGTAGCGCACAGGGTGGCGCAAGACCTGGGACTTGAGGCCGTGGAGCACGGCGCCTGGCACACCCAGCGCGATGAATGGATCAGGCTGGGCCTGGAAGTTGCGGTACTGGCCGGCAGCCTGGGCAAGATCGCCACTGACCTCAGCCTGATGGCGCAAGGCGAGATCGGCGAGTTGGCGGAACCGTCCGGCAACGGCCGCGGCGGCTCGTCGGCGATGCCGCACAAGCGCAATCCGGTATCGGCCATGATCGCCTTGGCCGCCGCCACTCGCACGCCGCAACACGCAGCGGCCCTGCTGGCGAGCATGGGCCACCAACATGAGCGCGGACTCGGCAACTGGCAAGCCGAACTGGCGGAATGGCCGACGCTGTTCCTGAGCGCCGACGGCGCCTTGGGTGCGTTGGACGAAGCCATGGCCGGCTTGCAGGTGGACAGCGCCCGCATGCTGGACAATATCAACGGTTTGCACGGCTTGATCTTTGCCGAGGCCGTCGCTGCCTATCTGGCTTCTGCGATCGGCCGGCCGCAAGCGCACGCGTTGATGGAAGAATTGACGCAGCAAGTGGTTACCGGCGACCAGGACCTGGCAACGCTGACGATCGCAGCCGTCAAGAACAGCCCCGATCTGCGCGACAAGATCGATCTGACTGGCCTGTCAACGCTGTTCGATCCGGTTGCAGCCACTGCAGCCGCCGAGCGCCTGGCGCGTCGACAATTACATGACTTGCACCATGCCGCCGCCGCGCTGCAACTGCGCGCCGAGGATCCCTGCTTTTCCACCGCTGCTTCCAACGCTGAGACTTCTCAATGAGCTACGACCCGATCGACCATGATTTTGAACGCGGCCTGGTGAATCGCCGCCAGATACTCGGCGACGCCTGGGTTGACCGCTCACTCGCCAACGCCACCGGGTTCAATGCGGATTTCCAGAACCTGATTACCCGCTTCGCCTGGAACGATATCTGGGGCCGCCCCGGCCTTGACCAAAAGAATCGCCGCATCATCGTGCTGGCCACCACCATCACCCTTGGCCGCTGGGAGGAATTCGAACTGCATGCGCGCGCAGCCTTGCTCGGCGATGCCGGTAACCGTCTGACGCCGGATGAGTTGAAAGAGGTGCTGATGCAAGCAGCGATCTATGCCGGCGTCCCGGCGGCCAATACTGCTTTTAGCCATGCGCAAAAAATCCTGTCAGAGATCGGCACGCAAATCGGTTATGCGCCGATACCCGCGGCGCCGGCCGCCAGCAGTCATCCCGGTATCGGCCGGCAAGCCCGCAGCGCAGGCAAGCCGTCTTTGCACTATACCGTGCGCACGCCGCGCAACGGCAAGGCCCCGCGCCATACTATCGTACTCAGCCATGCGCTCGGCTGCGACCTCAGCATGTGGGACAGCCTTGCCAACCAGCTAGCAGGTGATTGCCGCGTGATCGCCTATGACCAGCGCGGTCACGGCAGCTCCGACGCCCCCGCTGCCTTGTATGGCATCGCCGATCTGGCCGACGATGCGGCGCGCCTGTTGCGCGAGCTGGATAGCGGACCGGTGGTGTGGATCGGCTTGTCGATGGGCGGCATGGTTGGCCAGGAACTGGCGCTGCGTCATCCTGCGCTGGTCGGCGCGCTGGTGCTGGCCAACACCACTTCCTGCTATCCCGAAACAGTACGGACGGTCTGGCAGCAACGCATTGCGACGGTGCGGGAACATGGCATGGAAGCGATTGCCGATGCCGTCATGGCGCGTTATTTCCACGCTACCTTCCGCACGTCGCAGGCGGCCACCGTGGCGCGCTTCAGGCAACGCCTGGTCAGTACGGACGTCGACGGCTACATCGGCTGCTGCCATGCGGTCGGCATGGTGGAAACTACCGAACGCCTGCAGCAAATCAAGGTGCCGACGCTGGTCATCGCCGGCGAACTGGACCAGGGTACGCCGCTGGCCATGGCGCAGACGCTGGCAGATAATATTCCGCAAGCGCAGCTGACGGTGCTCAAAAATGCATCTCATTTGAGCGCAGTCGAGCAGCCGCAGGCGTTTGCCGACGCCGTCACGCATTTTCTGCTGGCATTGTAAATATCGCGCCGATACTGCCAGTCAGCCTCTTGGTTAGCCTGTTAGTTAGTTAATTAGTTAGCGGGCGGAAGCTTATGATCGAAAAAATCGACGATTTCCGCATTTAGTTTGGCATGCAATGCGGCTCTGTCCACGCCTGGCGGGTCATTGCATATCAACGGCACGGCAGCCTGCAAGGCCGCGCTACAGGGCGCAAGAAAGACATAGTGGCCGCCAGGCAGTTCGCCGCGCTCGACGCTAGCCGGCAGCAGGCTCAGCAGATGATCGGTGTTCCATTGGTTACGCAGGACCTGGTCGTTGCTGGCTTTATAGATACGTAGCGGAATAGTGACATCGGCCACGCTCTTGGCGTCGAACATGATGCTGAACGGCGCCATGGCCACTGCGGCGCGGATACGCTTATCGTCCGGCACCTTCCAACCCGGGCGGGTAATCCGCTGGCGCGATTGCGCGCCGGCAGAACACACCTCGCTGTCATCGCCATGGGCCGTGCAATAGGCGGCATACAGGGAAAAGTCCGGCTTGGCCCCGGCCATGACCATGGTAGTGTAAGCGCCGGCGGAAAAGCCGGCCATGCCGATACGCTTGGCGTCGATCGCCGGGGCGAGACGCTGGTCGGCCAGCACGGTGTCGAGCGTGGCCACCACTTGCCACGGCCGGCCGATGACCTGGAGGTCGCTGCCGCGCCCCTGTGGCTGGTCGAAACTATCGCCGAGATGGCGTGGCGTGGCGACGATGTAACCATGCCTGGCCAGGGTTTCGGCCAGATCCGCATGGCCGAACTCGCCGCCGCCGCTGCCGTGCGACAGGATGATCAGCGGATGCAACCCCGAGGTTATCGGCGCATCGCGCGTGGCATGGATCAGATAGGGTCCGGCATGCCATTCGACCTGCTCGGCGCTGGTCGGGTACCAGATGGCGACCGGCACCGCATAATCACCGGTAGTGGTAAGTGTGATCATGCCGACATTCGCCAGTGCGGCGCCGGCGCGCGCCTCCTGCATCCAGACGCTGCATAACGCCACCAATACCAACATCGCTGCACGTACATAACGCATATCGTCTCCAATGGAAATAGGTCAAACGGCCCGGCAGCCGGGCATGAGGGCGATTGTATGAGCTAGTCCGGTCAAGTACCTGACTGGGATTGCTCTTCTGCATGAGAAAATCCTCCATCGGAGCACTTGATCTCTGCCGCCGAAAGATCAACAATTGTGTCTGTCGGGTGTTTTTTTACAAGTCTGTCAACCGACCGCCCAGCCACTAGCGTTAACAGGCTGCAAACCAAGCTGAAAGCCGGCGCAATCGCCACCACCAATACTTGACGAAATAAGGAAACACCATGAACACGAAAATCATTGCGGTAATGTTATGCGCGCTTGCACTGGCTGGCACTACAGGTACAGCCAGCGCCAAGGGTTGCCTGAAAGGCGCCGCCGTAGGTGGCGTGGCAGGTCACTATGCCGGGCACCATGCGGTGGTGGGCGCAATCGGCGGCTGCGTCGTCGGACGACACCTGGCCAACAAAAAAGCCGCTGACGAGGCTGCGGCCGCACATGCCGCAGCGCCTGCCGCGCAACCGGCTCCAGCCAAGTAAGCAGCAGATTCATGGTTCGATGTTGCCGGAGCTGCAAGCAGGCTTTGGCGAAATACCGACAGCAAGCCCGCGCCGAAGCCGATTCGCGCGGGCTTGTTTTTTACACGTTGCCGGCAATCGATGACGCATGTCGGCATAATGGATGCCCTTGCACAGACCACGGGCACCATGAATTTCCTTGCAATCTCAGGCAGCTTGCGCGCCGCATCGCACAATTCCGACCTGTTGCGCGCCTTGGCCCGCCTGGCGCCGGCCGGCTTGCGCATAGAGCTCTATCGCGGCCTGGGTGACCTACCGCTGTTCAATCCCGACATCGAAGCCAGCGATCCGCCATCAGTGGCGGACCTGCGCGCCCGCATCATGGCCGCCGATGCGCTGCTTATCGCCAGCCCTGAATATGTGCACGGCATCACCGGCGCCATGAAGAACGCACTCGACTGGATGGTCGGTTGCGAGGCTTTCGTGCTCAAGCCTGTGGCCTTGCTGAACGCCTCGCCGCGGGCGGTGCATGCGCAGGCATCCTTGAGGGAAATCGTGACAATGATGTCGGCGCTGATCGTTGATGAAGCTAGCGTCACGGTACCCATCCTGGGCGCAAAACTCAGCGAAGATCAAATTGTCGCGCACCCGGAGATTGCTGCGACCTTGCGCGCCGCGCTGGCGGCATTAGTTGATGCAGTGACTGACAGCCACGCAGAGCGCCGATAATTTTTACCTTGTATGATCGGGTTCAGCTGTCAGCCGGCGCCGGCTGACAGCTCCCCCATCGCCACCTCATAAGGAAGCAGCAATATGCCATATGTAAATATTCAAATCACCAAGGGCGCCAGCCGCCAGCAGAAAGAGGAATTGGTCAAGGATGTCACCGCATCCCTGGTACGCGTGCTAGGCAAAAAGCCCGAGCAGACGCACATCGTGATCCAGGAAATCAATGAAGATGACTGGGGCTTCGGCGGGATGCTGTCGGACGATTACAAGAAGCTGCACGGCTGAAGAATGACGGGTATCCCGGGTTGCCGGAATACCCGAATACCACGCCAACAGCCGGCCTATCGCAGCGCCAGCAACAAGCCCAAGGCGATTGCTGCAGGCAATGCCTGGATGAACAGGATTTTCCGGCTCACCGTGAGCGCGCCGAAGATGCCGGCGACGATCACGCATGCCAGGAAAAATACCTTGATCGAGAAACCTTCGACGCCAAGGCACAAACCCCAGGCCAGGCCTGCCGCCAGGAAACCGTTATACAAACCTTGATTGGCGGCCAGCGCCTTCGATGCCGACGCAAACTCTGGCGTCAGCCGGAATGTCTTGAGGCCGAACGGCTTATCCCACAAGAACATCTCAAGCACCAGAAAATACACATGCAGCAAGGCGACCAAGGCGATCAGCAGGTTGATGACAGTATTCAAAACAGACTCCCTTATTATTTAATTTATTGATTTATTGATGCGGTGTGGTGGAAATAAGCTGAGTTGATTCGGACTAAGGCGCTGATTCGGCCGGCTTGGTTTGCTGCGCGGCCAATTCGGCGTCAAGCGCGGTCACTCTTTGCACCGCCGGGCGGGCGTTGATCCTGTCGATATAGGCCTGGATCACCGGCGACATCGGCACGATCTGGAAACCCGTGGTCCAGGTCAGCGCGGTGCCCCACAAGACGTCGGCGGCGCTGAACTTGTCGCCCAGAATATATGGCCCCTTCTCCAGCTGGTCGGTCAAGGTCTTGAGCATGGTGTCGAAGTCGCCGTAAGGCAGCATGGTCGCCGACGACGGCGCAACCTTGCGCGCGCGGTCGACCAGCGCCGGTTCGAAACTCGAGCCGTAGTACACCATCCAGCGCAGATAAGGGCCGCGCAAGGGATCATCGAGCGCCGGCGCCAAGCCTTTATCCATATACAGGTCGGCCAGGTAAAGGTAGACCGCCGGCTGTTCGGTAATCAGTGCCTCGCCATGCTTGATCGCCGGCACCTTCCCCATCGGATTGACGGCCAGGTAGGCGGCGCCGCGCTGCTCGCCGATTTTCATGTTGAGTGGGTGCAGTTCATAGTCTGCGCCAAGCTCTTCCAGCAAAATGCGCGCGCCCTTGGAGCGCGTGTTCGGGCAATGAAAAAGAGTGACGTGGCGGCTTTGTGTCATGGCGCTTTCCTTTTAATTTTATGCGGTGACGGGAATCCGTAATATATCCCATGGATCGATGACACATTAAGAAACAAACCGTGAATATTTCGCTGTCGTCGTAGTTGAAAACCTCTATTTTTCAAGCACAAAACTCTATGTCATTAATCTAATGACAAGAAAATTCCATCATCATCCGGCGCACTGTAAATTGTTTCTTTCCCATAGAGAAAACACACCAGAAACGCCAGTCTTTGCGGGCGATGGCGAAAGTTTTACTCTGTAAATGAATAATGATAAGTGTAAGTAAATGCACAGGACACATTTTTATCGACCTGGCTTCGTACAATCGATAGCACTGGACTCATTCAGGAGAGCAAATTAAAATCTCAACTCAGCATCGCAGCGATCATCTCCGGACGCTTTTCGTCTTTCGTGAAACAGCCTCTAAAAGGCCAGGGAGATCCCAATGTCATTTTGAAAAACGCACCGCCGCCGGCCAAGCCGGAAGCTGCGCCGCACTCGCGCGCCGGACTGGTGTGGAGCCCGGGTTTCTGGGATTACGTCGATGGCTGGTATGTATGGGAAGCCGGCCATTGGGAACTTGACCGTGCCGACCAGCAGTACTTGAAGCCGGGTTGGCAAAAAGTCATCCACGGCTGGAAACTGCAACGTGGCGAATGGCAGGTGAAATCGGTAAATTTCATCCGGAATGACACGACGGCCAAAGAGCAGGACAGCAATTCAGGATTGCAATACGATCCGCTGGCGGCATTTCGCTAAGCATTGAAAAATGCACGGTAGTTCGCTCGCCCGAAAATCGCCACGATGTGGCGATTTTTTTGTCCCGGCCAACGCTATCCCGTGCGCGTCATTAACGCATTGCGATGCGCCTGGCTGCGTTCCTGGCAGCGGAAGCAAATCCAGCGCCTGGATTTATTGCGCATGACAAAATCGCCCTCCGCGACTGCCACTTCGCCTTGATGATGTGAACAAAATCGTTTGCCGGTAACGTTTGCCGTAGCCTGGGTAACCAGCGCGAGCCGGTCTTGTCGTTGCAGATATGCGGTCATTGCTGATTCTTCCTTCTACAAATACTTGTCTGCTTGCCTGTTTCAACAGGCTGGAACACAGAATTTTCCATAGACATTGCTATTTCCCGAACGGATTGATGTTGACGGCATCTTTCGGTTTTTCCGACACGCCAGCCGCATGGCTACCATGGTCTTGTGCGGCGATTGCGGCTGCGGCATGGTCGCCCGCATTCGCATCGTCAGCTGCCCAGACGGCATAAATGCCGCCAAGGCCAAATACCAGGGCGGCGATCAGCCAGGCCAGATTCGATTGATTCATGTCAGTTCTCCGTACCTCATCACACCCGTCAAACCACCTTATGCGCTCAGTCTTGCTAGTGCCATTGCTCACCGCAGCAGACCGGAAAGGCCGCAGCGGTGAGGTCAAACATGCCTTCTACAAAATACCCGGATATTTGCTATGCGAATCGTACGAATTAACGCGCAAAATCCGAAGTGTTCTTGATGAAGGTGTTCAGGTTGGCGATGTTCAGGCTACCGAAACCTGTCGTCGCATCCCAGCCCTTGGCGGCTTTATAGCCGTAGGAACTGCTGGCGCCGTTGGTGCCGGAAGTGACGTCGTGCAGCAGCGCGGCGTTGGCAGCCAATGGAAAATACTTGTAGAAACTCGCTGCCGGGAAGCCCAGTGCGTTGCCGTTGGCCGATTGCAGACGGGCCCAGGTGCCAGTGAAGATCGGCGCTGCAAGGCTGGTGCCGCCTACCGTGCCGGTACGACCGTTGTAGTAGATGGTGGCGCCGCTGGCGCTGGCGGCGTCAAAGGCAATGTCCGGCAGACCACGGGTGGTCTTGCCTGCAGTGATCACGCCCTTCTGGTAACTCGGCGCCGCCTCGTACTTGCTGAAGCCGCCGCCGGTTGCCCACAAGCGCTTGGTCGGATCGGAATCGCCCTGGCTGTCGTAGACGCCGATGGCGCTCAGCCCTTCATTCCAGACCGTTTCGCTACTGTATGCGCCTGCATTGGTGTACAAGGTAGTACCGCCGACGGCGATAACGTATGGCGAACTGGCTGGCTCGCTGACGTCATAGGTCGATTTGTTTTTCGGTACGCCAGGCGCGCCGGAAATCGAGCTGGTCTGGCAATTGTAGGTGCCGGCGTCGCCTGTCGAAATCGAGAAGGTCTGGCCTTGCGCCACAGCTTGCTTGAAGACATTGTCGTCCGCTGCCTGGGTGCCGTCGCTATGCGTATCCGATTCGCAGCCGCCGAGCGAGACGTTGATGACTTTCGCCACATTGTCGGTCACCACCTTGTTGTACGAGGTAGTGATGCTGCTGAACTGCATGTCTGGCGACGCGTAGAAAATCAGTTTCTTGACGCCGCCTGAAGTACCGGTGATGGTCTGGCTGTCCAGGTTCCATTCGACCTGGCCGGAAGTATCGCTATAGTCGCTGCCCGAAGGACCGGTTTGCACCACAGAAGTACTGACGGTGGCGAGCCCCTTGGCTGTCGTGAATGCTTTCAGGTCGGTAATCGTCGGCGTGATGTCGCCTTCGGAGATGATGCCGACGGTAGTGTTGGAACCGGTTGGCGTGCTGCCGGCATTATAGATTGCCGGGAATTCCGCAGGGCTGTGCGGCGTAGCCACCGGCGTCGCATTTGGCGTGGCCTTGGCTTGCAACGCCACGCCGCCTTCTGCATCCAGTACGAAGCGATGGTGGGTCTGGGCGAGCGCAACGTTTTGCAGGCCGAGCACCGAACCGACGATGTTGCTCAAGGCCGCAGGCACTTGTGCCGCATCTGTGTTGGCAAATACTTTGCGGCCGTCTTGCTGGAAGCGTTTCAGCGCAGTGCGGAAGCCTGTTTGCACCGTGGCGGCAGTGCCGTCGGCGGACACCAGCTGACGATTCGGCGACACCGAGATATTGACGAAACCGGCTTTGCTCAGATGGGCAACTACAGCGGCAACATCTTTTTCCGTCGGTGCGTATTTTTCAGCGAATTGCGCCGGCGTCAGGAATTTTCCGTAGGAAGCGCTGCCTGGCGTACGCAGCTCTTGCAGGAATTGATCAAGCTGAGCTTCGTTACGCAAGTTCAGACTCAACGTCACATGGACCGGCTCGCCTTGCGCCAGCTGCACGGCTGATTCTGCCGGCGTTTGCACGCTGGCGTCGGCCGCTACACTTTTTTGATTGGCTTGCACCTGCGGCAAAAACGCCTGCGTCTTGGTGGCTACCCAAGTCGTGTTATCCACCGCAGCTGCATGAGCGGACATGGACACAAACACCAGTGACAGCGCTAACGACAACGCCGTAACCTGGGGAATCTGGCGAATCTTGCTTCTCCCTGCTGCTACCTTTGCTGATGTTTCCGATTTCATACTCTTATTCCTCTTGAAAAGAACAGATAAGGGACGCCGCGGCCTTGCAAGGCGATCTGCAATGCAAAGGTTGACTTGGCGCTGGTGTCTGCATCACGGAGCGTGATGCAACAGATAACGAGACTAGTGCAGAAACGTAATCCTGAAACTAGTCCGTTAAGGGGTTGGCGGCAGCATTAAAGCTGCATGTGCCGGAAGATGGGAGAAGCTTTACAGCAGCAAATTTCGTCAGGCGACGAATGCAACTGCGGGAATTTCAAATTGAGTCTGGCGCAAATCATGGGACTTCCCTCTTGAGGATTAACATCGGCGTCGATTACTCTTTTGGAGCGAACGCCGTGTAAAAAATCAAAGCTATGCTTCCTGCTTCTACAACTTGAATATGTTTTTCCGATGAATCAGAGTAAATCATTTATTTCTGCATAGCAATACAAAATGTTCTGATATTTTCTTCTACCGAAGCGCGTATTTCGCTTCCGCTTTTTGACAGAAAAAATTTATTTCATCGCGTGCATGGCCGAGATGATAGGCCGATGCACAAAAAAACAAATCAGCGCCAGCAGCACTGACAGTTGGAAAAAAAACGTTCCGCCCGCGGGAGCAGGCGGAACAAACGGCGGGAGCACCGAGGATATTGGGCCTGACAAAGTCTCTGTAAAAGGCTTGCTTTATTTCCGTAAAAACCGGAAGGGTTCTTCTCTTGAAGCGGAGTCCGGGCAAACAATTTACTATTTAATATTTATCTATTTTTCAAGGGCTGAAAAAATCATGAATTAAATATCTAAACATTAAATTCATGCTTCTATAACATCTACTGCTCTATGAAAAATCTTTCATAAACATACAGGTCTGTATATTTTTGCTGGACCAATAATATGACAGCTTTTTGCACAAGTAAACAGAATTTATTAGAACGTTTTGCCTTCTTCAAATCATTTAGTTGGCATCCGATAAAGCTTGAATGTGCACGCCGTCACTTGAATGTCAAATAGTGCATTGCGTGATTGGCGCGGCGGGGAGATGTCGGCGGGATCAGGGGGAGCGCTGTTCTCGCTCGAAATTTAAGGGGGAATGCCTGCGCCTCAGTGCGTTGAAGGGTCTTTTGCAGGTTGCGGAAAAATTGACGAGCCATATCCTGTAGCCGTTTTTTTAGAAATTAAATGTAATGCAATCCCGGCGACGCCCCCGTCTCGGTGTTACGCGCCGGCGGCGATTTATTTTGCCAGCCGCGCGAAAAATATCGAGTGCGGTAGAGTCGCCCATAACGTTGCGGCAACAATCAAGCCGCCGCCAATCCACGACAAAAGACTGAGTTGCTCGCCCAGCCAGAGCGAAACAAACAAGGCGCCGAATAAAGGCTCGCTTCCCATCAGCAAGGAAACCCGGGTGGGGTTCCCCTGCCGCACGCCATAATTCTGTGCAAAAAAAGCAAAAATGGTGCAAAACAATACCAGGTAAAAAGTGCCGATCCAGAAACCGGCGGCGCTCGGCAACGGCGGCAGTCCACTCTGCATGAACAGGCCCGCAATCAGAAAACAGCCAAGTCCGACCACGCCGGATTGCACCGCAGTCAAGGCCAGCGTCGACATGTCCTTGTTGAACGTCAAGCGCTTGGTCATGCACACCATGAAGGCGCGCAGCAAGGCTGCGGCCAGCATCAGGCCGTCACCCAGGTTGAATGACGAACTGCCGCCATAGGTCAGCAACCAGGTCCCGAAAAGCGAGACGAACGCCATCAGGAAAGCGCTGCCGCTCGGGCGCCGCGCCATCACCAGCCACTCGACAAAAGGCGTGAACACGACAAACAGGCTGATCAGGAAAGCCGCATTGGAGGCCTTGGTCTGGGCCAGGCCAAAGGTCTCGCATACAAATATGGCCAGCAGGATCAGCCCCAGCGGCAATCCTGCATACAAGGCGGCCCTGCCTTGCGGCTGTGCCAGCCGGCGCAAGCTCGGCAACAACAGCAAAAACGTCATGCTGAAGCGCAGCGCGACGAAACCCAGCACCGGATAGAAAACCAGGGCCTGCTTGGCAACCCCGTAACTGGTGCCCCAGACCGCGGCGACCAACAACAGCAGCAAGTCGGCAATCCAGATTTTTTTTGCGGAGAAAGCAGAAAAGAATGTTGTCATCGGGTTTTACCTAGGTCCTGTTGATGCCTCTGTCAATTCGGCGTCAGACATGAAGGCTTATTATGTTTTATCAGGACAAATACGATAATCTGTCGAATCGGAACAATACTTGTACCCAACGGGAATAAATGAGCAATCATCGATACATCAAGTTGATGCCGGACATGGCGGTGTTTGTACGGGTAGTGGAGACCGGCAGTTTCTCTGCCGCGGCGCTGGAGCTGGGCATGACGCCATCGGCCGTCAGCCGCCAGGTTTCGCGCCTGGAGAAGGCGCTGGCGATCAGGCTGCTGGAACGCACCACACGCAAACTGCGCCTGAGTGAATCCGGCAGCGAGACTTTCCTGCGCTGCCAGGACATGGTCAGCGCCGCCAGGGCGGCAACCGAAGTTGCGGACAAATTCGTGGCGCTGCCGCGCGGCCTGCTGCGGGTCGGCATGCCGAAAGCGTTCGGCAAATCGGTGGTGGCGCCGTTGATACCCGGCTTTCTTGAAAAATATCCGCAAGTCGACGTGCAGCTGATCCTCAACGATCGCCATCTCAACCTGATCAACGACGATGCCGACCTGGTGATCAACATTACCCAGCAACCAGCCGAAGGACTGGCGGCGCGGCCGCTGATGTCGGTTGACCAGGTATTGTGCGCCACGCCGGCCTACCTGGCGCGGCATGGCACGCCGCGCCAGCCGCAAGACTTGTGCGGCCACAGCTGCCTGTCGCTGGGAGAAAACCCGGGCGACGCCGACTGGCGATTCTTGCGCAAAGGCGAAGCCACCATCGTCAAGGTCAGCGGCCGCTACGTCGTCAATCACAGCGGCGCGCGGCTGGAAGGCGTGCTGCAACACCTGGGGATCGGCTGCCTGCCCTATTTCACGGCGCGCAGCGCGCTCGAACAGGGCCTGGTGAAAGCGCTGCTGAGCGACTGGGAATTCGTCTCCGCCTATCAGGGCACGGCGTACATACAATATCTGCCGACGCGTTATCTGGCGCCAAAAATGCGGGTCTTCATCGACTATCTGGCGCAGCATCTGGAAGCAGACCTGAAACCAGCGGCACGGCAGCGGCTGGCGACCAGTCCATGAAACATACCAGTGTCCGTCAACAGCTACTGTCGCTGGTTTTCCTGGTTTCCCTTTACAGCTCCGCCAGTGCCTGCGCTGCGCAACAAGTGGTGGTCGATACCGGCCATACCACCGAAAAGCCCGGCGCCATCGGTCACAACGGCAAGCGTGAATTCGACCTCAACCGGCAACTGACGATCGCCTTGATCAAGGCCTTGCGAGCAAAGGGGCTGAGCGTGACCGATGTCGCTGCAGCCGGTTCGCCGCAGTCTCTGCAAGCGCGCACCCAAGCCAGCAGCGGCGCCGCGCTGTTCATCTCCATCCATCATGACTCGATGCAGCAAGCGTGGCTGGATGCCGGCAGGAGCCGCGAATTTTCCGGCTATGCGCTATTCGTTTCCGTCGGCAAGCCGCAATACGCGCGCAGCCTGGCATGCGCAAAAAACATCGGCCGCGGCATGCAAGCGATCGGCGAACATCCGTCGCTGTACCACGCGACGCCGATTGCCGGCGAAAACCGGCCCTTGATCGACAGTGCCTTGGGGATCCATCGCTTTGATGATCTGGTGGTGCTGAAAACCGCTGAAGCGCCGGCGCTGCTGCTCGAAGTCGGAGTGCTGGCCAATCCCGACGAGGAGCCGCGCCTGGCGGCGCCGCAGTTTGCCGATCGTGCGGCAAACGCGATTGCCAATGGCATCCTTCAGTGTCTGCCGGCAGAACAATAAAATTCCGCTTCAGGCAGCGCCATTCTCTTGCCGCCCACAGAATGGCGCCGACGTGCGCGGCTAATGCGGGCGCCGCTGTTCGTATCGCAGGGTAAATACCTGACGCATCACGATTCGCGATCGTCGTTTGTAGTTCAATGCTTGCCTAGCTCCGACATGGGTGTGCGATAAGTTTCTTTCGCCGTCGCGGCCGAAATCGCAGCGATCACAGCGGTGATGCTGACGAAGATGGCAACCGGCATCCAGCCGTTCGCGCCCGGCCCCTGGATCGCGGCGCTGATGGTCGGCGCGAAGCCGCCCAGGCCGAAGCCGATCTGGGTGCCGATCGCCATGCCTGACAAACGCACCCGCGTATTGAACATTTCGCCGTAAAGCGATGGCCAGATGCCATTGGCTGCGCTATAGACCACGCCGGATAATAGCAAGCCGAAAGTAAAAATGAGCGGGATGTCTGCCTGGTGGATACTCCACAGGTAAGGCCACACCAGCGCCGCCGAGCCGAGCGCACCGAAGATGAACACCGGCTTGCGGCCGATGCGGTCGGACAAGATGGCGAAGGCCGGAATCGCGGCCAGCGCCACCACATTGGCCAGGATCAGCACGGTCAGCATGGTAGCGCGCGGAATATGCATGGTGTTGACCGCATATGACAGCGTAAAGACGCTGAAGATGGTGCTCACCACCGAAATCAGCGCCGCGAAAATCACCCGCAACAAGGCAACTTTATGCTCACGGAACAAGATTGCAAGTGGCAATTCGTCCGATTGCCGGGATTTTTCATCGTTGAACGCCGGCGTTTCAGGCAAGGTGCGGCGCACCCAGATGCCGACCATCACCACCACGGCACTGAGGAAAAACGGAATCCGCCAGCCCCAGGACAGCAACTGCTCTTCCGGCAATGCAGAAATCGGCAAGAACACCAGGGTCGCCAGGATCAGGCCGGCCTGGGTGCCGCTCAAGGTAAAGCTGGTGAAGAAAGCGCGGCGGTGCGCCGGCGCATGCTCCAGCGTCATCGAATTGGCGCCGGCCTGCTCACCCGCCGCCGACACACCCTGCAACATCCGTAATATGACCAGCATGACCGGTGCAGCGATGCCAACCTGGCTATAGGTTGGCAACAGGCCGACCAGGAAAGTCGAGACGCCCATCAACAGCAAGGTAAACGTCAGCACCTTCTTGCGGCCGTATTTATCGCCGATGTGTCCCAGCACCACGGCGCCGATCGGCCGCGTTATGTAAGCGACGCCAAAGGTGGCGAAGGCGGCAATCGAGGCGGTCGCGGGATCGAATGACGGAAAGAATATCTTGCCGAACACCAGCGCCGCAGCAGTGCCGTAGATAAAAAAATCGTAGTACTCAACCGCGCTGCCTATCCAGCTGGCGAGCGCGGCCTTACGCGATGAACGGGTAGAAGCCGGCGCAGCTGCGGCCGCGGTTTGTGGAGAAATTTGTTGCGATACGGTAGATGGTGACATGCAATCCTCGATGATCTGTAGATATATATTCGGTTTCCGGAGAGAAGGCAATATCCTCAGAACCGGTGCAGGATGCCGGCCTGCAGGCCGACCAGGCTCTTGCCATTGATGTCCGCGCCTGCCAGATTGGCCGTGGGGCCGGCGGAACCGCTGAAACGAAAGCCGGCATTGGGATCGTTCTTCATGTAGTTGGCGAAACTGTAGAGCGTGGTGCGTTTGGATAAATCGCAGTAGGCGCCGACATTGCCGCCTCGCGCACCCGCGCCGCCGCCGGAACTATCCTTCATCAAGCCATACAGG
Source organism: Collimonas sp. (assembly GCF_039923675.1). Lineage (GTDB taxonomy): Bacteria > Pseudomonadota > Gammaproteobacteria > Burkholderiales > Burkholderiaceae_D > Collimonas. Next base: position 32,599 of record NZ_JBDTCG010000080.1, on the reverse strand, counting down.
GCACCGATACGCAGCTGAGGGCTAAGGCGATAATCGGCTGAAACCTGATAAATGTTGTACATGCGTTGCACATTGGCGTTATTGCCGGCATAGGCATTGTTCGGAATGCTGACATTATTGAGAATCGCCGCGGCATTGTTGCCGTTGGCATTGCCAGTGACGTTGTTGCTACGCACATACGCGAAGTAAAGCTTGCCGCCGCCGTAATCGTAGTCGGCATACAGATTGTGATAGACCACTTTATCGGCAAATACCGCCTGCGCCGCCGGCTTGGCCCACAAGCCGGCATAACCTGCGCGGTAGGGGCCATTGCTGTAGTCCAGTCCGAACTGGTAGACGCCACGCGCGCCTAGGTTTTCACCCGCGGTTTCAGTCAATGCGTAGTGGACATCCAGCTGGAAACCCGCGAGCCGAGGCGACTTGTAGGAAAGATCGTTATCGTAGCGCGAGGGCACGCCAAAACTGTTGATGAGCGAACCATAGGTGGTGCGTTCGGTATAGTCGATCGCACCGCCGATGAAAAACACAATCGTGTTCTGGCGTCCGATGCGGAACTCGCCAAGCGGCGTATTCATGCCGATCCAGGCCTGGCGGTCGAACAGGCGGCTGGCGTCCGCAGCGGCGCCGGTGTTGGCGTTCAAGCCTTGCTCCAGGGTGAATTTGGTCTGGTAGCCGTTGCCCAGATCTTCGATACCGCGCAAGCCAAGGCGGCTGCGCAAGATGGCGCCGTCGTTCACGCCGGTGACGCTGGCGCCGCTGCTACTGTGGATGTAGCCCAGGTACTGGTCGATATCGCCATACAAGGTAACGTTAGGCTCTGCTTGCGCAAAAGCGGAACAGCCGGCAAAACTGCAGGCAGCAAAGATCTTTCTCTTCATGACATCTCCATAGGATTTATTGTTATGTTTGACTGCACGCCGCGGCCCACCCTGGGCGTGCCGCGGTTTTTCCCGGGTATTTAGCGAAGCGGGATATCTTCGCAAGGCGAGCCGGTGTTAGCGGCTTCGATATTTTTGGCGAGGCACGAATTGAGCGGGCGAACATGCGCGCCGTGGAAAAATTGCGCGGATTTTGGGTGTAGGTTGATGCTGTCTCCTTGCCGTTTCCTTTTTGTTTTCTTGCTACCTGCAGCGCTTTTTGTTATTCACGGCTGTTCTTATGCTGGTCTGGCGTCTGCTGGGCTGTGAAAGTCCTCTAGGCCATGGCCGGATGGTCTGCCGCCGGTTGCCGCACCTGCAGATTGCGCCGCAGCACCTGGTCGGTCACCCACTTGGCGGCGCAATGCGCGCGGCGGGCGACGATCTCGGGCGAGAGCTGCAAGTAATCGTCGTTGAACACTTCGAAGCTGTAATCACCGCGATAGCCGCCCCGGTCCAGCCGGCGCAGCAAATCGGACAATTCTTTCGAATGTGCACCCTCTCCGGGAAATACGCGCAAATGGCGCGCGGTTTCCAGTCTTTCTTCGGCGCTGCGGATATCGCTCCACATGAAATCGGATAGCTGCACCATGGCGATCTTATGGCCGGGAATATCGGTCAAACCATCGAAGTCGGCCTGGTTGGCGAGCATGTGAAAAGAGTCGATCACCACTCCCAGGTTGGCATGATCTGCCAGCTCTACCGCTTCCCACGATTGCGTGTACTGGTTGATGTGCCGGCCCCAAGACAAGGCTTCATAGCCGATACGGACGCCAAGCGGCACCGCCAGCGTCGCCAGCTTGGCCAGGTGCCGCGCGATCAGCGCCAGCTCGCCACTGGCATGGCTCGATGTGCTTGAACACACCATCAGCAGCGGCGCGCCGACAGCCTTGCACACCTGCAGCAAGTTCTTCGCAATATCGAGCTTGTATTCGTGCAGAGCGCCAGACAAGCCTTCGAAGTCGCGCATCACCTGGATGCCGGTAACCCGCACGCCGCTGGCCTTCACCAGCCGCACCGCTTCATCAAGACCACCGGCATGGCCCGCCAGATCTCTGGCCCACAGCATGATCTGTGAAAAACCCGCGGCCCTGGACGCGCACAGTTTCGATTCCAGCGGACCGGCCAGCGTGATGCTGTCCATACCGAAATTATTCAGGTTCATAGCACCCCCAAAGCGCGGAAAGCATCCGAAGATACGCCCGGATAACCAAACAGCTCCAGATACAAAGGCGATTGTTCGATCATCATTTCCCTGCCCCTCTGGATGCGGCAGCCGAGCCGCTGCGCTTCCAGCAGCAAGGAGGTCATTTCGATTTTCATGCCGCAATCGGCGACGATGCAGGATGGCGCCACGCCCTCCAGGTCTAGCGGCAACGGATCGCCGGCATACATGCCGAGCGGGGTCGAATTGACGATCAGGTCGTAGCCCCCGGCGCGCGGCTTACCGATCTCCACCCGGGTCGCCGGGAAAGCTTGCTGCAAACGCATTTGCAAGGCAAGCGCCTGCGGTAGACGGTTATCGTAGATCGCCACATGGCCGATACCACGCGCCGCCAGCGCCGCCGCCACCGCGCAGCCAACGCCGCCGCTGCCGACCACCAGCGCCCTGGCTCGCGGCCAGTCGAACGGGGTGTCGCTGCAAATGCGGTCGAATGCACGGATGAAGCCTTCGCCATCGATCAGGTCGCCTGCCAGCGACCGCCCGTCCGCCGTCCGGTAAATGGCGTTGCAGGCGCCTGCCAGGACGGCGCGCGCAGTCGGCTGATCGACTGCGGCCACGCTCATCGGCTTGTGCGGAATCGAGACGAAAATGCCGCCCACATTCTCAACCGCCATCAGCATGCGCACCGCCGCGCCATACGCCTCCGGCGCGATCTTGAGCGGCACCACGCGGGCGTCGATACCGTGCTGCTGGAAGTAAGCATTGAACAGAGCCGGCGCCTTGACTTGCTCCACCGGCCAGCCGATCACGGGAAAAATACGGGTAGTGCCGGAAATCTCAAGCATGTTGCCGCTCCCGCTGGCTGACCACCAGTTCAAAACTGACGCCGCCTTTGTAGAGCTGCGTCAGCGCGCCCTTGGCGCTCACCTGGGCTGATTCGCGGTCGACGAAAACAATGCCGCGCTGCTTCAACTGCCGCACCGCGTCTAGCACGTCCGGCGCGCCAAGGCCGACGCGTATCAATTGTTCGTCCCACTGCAGGCCGGCGGCGCCGTCTGGCGGCTCCACCAGTTGCAGGTAAAAACTGTGGCACGGACTTTCAAGCAAAACGCCCTTGGGCAGCACGCCAAAATAGCGTCCTTGCGGCAGCGGCCGGAAATCCATCAGTTGCTGGTAAAAATCGATCCACTCGGGCGAGCGGTCACGGCCGATGGCTTGCACCACGCCGAAGAAATGCATCCCGGCCAGCGCCGGCGGATTCGCAGGGGCGTTGAAGATCGGCTTGAAGTCGACGTCGTAAATAGAGAAATCGCGGAAACGATCGACAAAATACAGGATCGAGTCGCCAGCGCCGTGCACGCCCGGAATATTCAGCTCCATCACGCCGGCACGGGTCTGGATCGCCCAGGCGCCGCTTTCGATCGCGTGGCGATATGCGGCATCGGCGTCACGTACCCGCAATGCAATCGCGCTGATGACAGTTGCCTGCACCTCGCCCTCGCTCTGCGGCAGAGAAGCCGGATCGGCATTGACGATTACATTCATCGCCCCTTGGCGATACAACGTGACTTCGCGCGAACGGTGACGTGCGGTCGGCACAAACCCGATTTGTTCCAGCAAGGCGCCTAGCGCCAGCGGCTGCACCGTTGCATATTCGACAAATTCGATGCCATCTATGCCGAGCGGATTATTCGGTTCCGGATTGTGTTCTTGCGCAGTCATACTGGTCCTTGGCTGAAATTGTCAGGCCAAGTATAGGAAGCCGCCGCCGCGAAAAACAGAGTCGAAAATCTGATATATTGTGCTAATCGCGCAGTTGGCGCGATTAGCGCGCATTTTTGAGATTATCTGCAAATGAAAAAGCCGGAATTACTGGAAGTCGAGGTCGCCAAACGCGACCTGATCGATGGCCTGATCAAGGGCGTCGACGTCATCACCGCCTTCAACGACGACACTGTGCGGCTGACCGCCCGCGAACTGGCGGAAAAAGTCGCACTCAGCCGCAGCGCGGCGCGCCGCTACCTGCTGACACTGGTGCATATCGGCCTGGCGGCGACCGATGGCCACAGCTTCTGGCTGACGCCGAAAGTACTCAACCTGGGACGCTCGTACCTGGATTCGGCGCGCCTGCCGCGCGCCATCGTGCCTTTCCTGCAGCGCCTGACCTTGCAATTGCAGGAATCAACCAACTACTCGGTGCTGGAGGGCGACGACGTGGTGTATGTCAGCCGCGTCAATGCGCCGCGGCTGCTGACCACCGGCTTCGAACCCGGCACCCGCCTGCCGGCCTATACCTCGACCGCCGGCCGGGTGCTGCTGTCAGCGCTGCCGGATGCGAAATTGCACGCCTACCTGGAGCGCATCGAACTGGTCGCCTACACTCATCTGACCATCCTCGACAAGCAACAGCTGCTGCGGGAATTGCTGGCGATCCGCGAAGATGGTTTCGGCGTTACCGAAAACCAGTATGAAATCGGCCTGCGCGGCATTTCGGTGCCGATCAAGAGCCGGCGCGGCACGCTGATCGGCGCCGTGAGCGTATCCATGATGATTTCCAACAGCTCCCGGGCGGAAGCAACGGCGCGTTGCGTGCCGGCGTTGCAAGCGACCGCCAATACCTTGATGATGTGGGTCTGATGCTGAGGGCGTAAAAACAAGCAACGAATTTTTACGCATTGTTTACATGCGGCTCATCCCTTTTTAGAGAATCTTTACGTGCCGGCTGCTAATCTGTAACTACCAAAACGACCAGTAGAACTCTCTATGAATCAGGTAATTTCAGCAGCATCGACATGGCATTTTTCATTGCTTCCCGAAGCAGTATCGCAAAAAATGCAAGCGGCGGTCTTGCCTTTTCCGCTGCGCTTCAAGCAGCACAACAAGCAGCACAAAAATCTCCCCCTGCAAAAAGAATTCATGATGCAGATCACCGTCGACACCGCATCGGTGACCGATTTGCGCCGGGTAATCGTCAGCACCTGCGGCGACCTCATGGTCTACATGCGCGTCAAGCCGGTGGAACATGCCAGCAAGATGAAATTCTCGCTCTGCCTCAACAAGAAATCGATCGACTCCGTCATCGGCAACATCATGCGGGTTCTGCCACAGGCGGAATTCGGCCGCATCACGCCGATGCTGCCGGCATAAACGTCATTCTCCGCGCGCTACAGCGCAACCCATTCTCAACTCTTATTGAAATCAGAACATCATGACCACCTTTGAAGGTATCTGGGTTCCTCTCGTCACGCCTTTCCGCCAAGGCAAGCTGGATCTCTATGGCGCGCAGCAACTGGCAGTCACTCTATCCAGCGCCGGCGTTCACGGCCTGGTAGTCTGCGGCACCACCGGCGAAGCGGCGACCCTGAACGAGCATGAACAAGACAAGCTGCTGTGCGGTGTCATGGAAGCAGTGCAAGGCCGTTGCCCGGTGGCGATGGGCATCGGCGGCAGCGATACGCGCGCCGTCGCCGAGAAAATCGCCCACATCAATACGCTGCAACCGACAGCCTTTCTGGTGTCGTCGCCAGCATATGTGCGGCCGTCACAAGAAGGCCTGCGCCTGCATTTCGAAGCAGTGGCCGCCGCTGCGGAGAACCCGGTCATCTTGTACAACATTCCCTCGCGCACCGGCGTCAACATCGAGCCGGGCACAGTCATTGCGCTGGAGCGCCAGCGCAATATCGTCGCCATCAAGGAGTGCGGCGGCAACCTGGCGCAAACCATGGAGCTGCTCCATCACAGCGGCCTGAAAATCCTCTGCGGCGACGACGCCATGCTGTTCAACACGCTCTGCCTCGGCGCCCACGGCGCGATTTCCGCCGCCGCGCATATCCGGCCGGATTTGTTCGTACGCTTGTTTGAACTGGTGCGGGCCGGACAGATCGAGCGCGCCCGCACGCTCTTCAAACAACTGCTGCCGGTGATACAACTGCTGTTTTCCGAGCCGAATCCGGGACCGGTAAAAGCCGCACTCTCCATCCAAAGCCACATACAGGACGAACTGCGTTTGCCGATGACACCTATGTCGGCGGCGGGCCGGGTCAAGCTGGCGCGTGCACTGGACGAACTGATGGCGCTGCCGTTTGCGATGAAAATAGAAAAGCCGGAATTTTCCATCAACGGCAAATCAAGGCAGCTGGGTCTGGTGAGATGAGCGCTTCATGATCCTGACTATCGCTTCTGAACATGTGCTCACCGCATCGTCCGCTATCGCCGATTCCATGGCGACTGCGCTGGCGCGGCGGCGTGCGCGCGCCGGCCGCAATGTACTGCTGGTCTATCAAAATCCGGCAACGGTGCAAACACCGGACGCCGCGGCCGGCTGGCTGGCAACGGAAATCAAGACCGGCGCTGAAATCCGTACGATCGCCGCCAACGATATCGGCGCTGAACTGGCATCTGCCAAAACCCGCTATCACGACATCCTGGTTCATTTACCGAAACACACCGACGCCAGTTCACATACCGTGCTGGCGAACGCCGACCTGGCTCTGTTCGCCATCCCGGCCGATGAATCGCAGGCGGACGCTCAGCTGGCGGCAAGCGTGCATGCTGTCAGCGTCCGCAATACGGGCTTGCAGCTGCTGGTGCTGATCGACGACAATGCCGCCGGGCGCAGCATCATGTCGTCGCTGGCTAGAAAAATCGCGCATATCCGCTTCAGCAATCTCTCCGCGCAAAGACGCGATGAAGTCACCATCAGCGCCTTGTACCACGTCATTTACGCAAATTGCATGGCGGCCTGCGCCTCATAAATCAGAAAGCTGCTTTCCAATGGCGGCCTCCCCATGCCAGGCAGTCAGCACAGATGTTGACCGCAAATCTCGGGGCGGCGAAACATGCAATTCACGCAATACTTGCAAAAAAAGCCCGATGCGTGTTCAATCGCCGTATGAAAATATCCCCTGCACTCCCCATTTGGGCCATCGCGGCCCCGGTAGCCGGCTGGCTTTTGCTTGGCGGCGCCAGCTTTAATTTCGGCGGCTTCTACACGCTGCTGCTAGTCGCAGGCCTGCTCGGCAGCGTATTGGCGGCTGTATATCACGCCGAGGTGGTGGCGCACAAGGTCGGTGAGCCCTACGGGACATTGGTGCTGGCGCTGGCGGTAACGCTGATCGAAGTGGCGCTGATCGTCTCGCTGATGCTGGCCGGCGGCGAAGAAACCACCGGACTGGCGCGCGACACAGTATTCGCTGCCATCATGATCATCCTCAACGGTATCGTCGGCATCTGTCTGCTGGTCGGCGGCAGCCATCACAAGGAACAGAGCTTCGGCTTGCTGGGCGTGAGTGCCTCGCTGGCGACGCTGGCGGCGATTGCGGTGCTGACTTTGGTGCTGCCGAATTACACTTCCAGCGCTCTGGGCCCGTTCTACAGCAAGAGCCAGCTGGCGTTCATCGCCGTCATCTCCCTGATCCTGTACGGCACCTTCGTGCTGGTGCAGACTGTCCGCCACCGCGACTATTTCCTGCCGCAAGAAGCGGTTGCCGATGAAGACGTGCATGCGCCGCCGCCATCCGGCAAAGTAGCGGCCATCAGCGGCGTTCTGCTGCTGGTATGCCTGGGTGCCGTAGTGCTGCTGGCGAAGTCGCTGGCGCCGGCCCTGGAAACAGCGGTCGCCGGCATCGGCGCGCCGAAGACGCTGGTCGGCATCATCATCGCCGCAGTGGTGCTGTTGCCGGAAGCCCTGGCGGCGGTGCGGGCAGCGCGCGCAAACCGGTTACAAACCAGTTTGAACCTGGCGCTGGGTTCGGCGCTGGCCAGTATCGGCCTGACCATTCCGGCGGTGGCGATCGTCTCGCTGACCACCGGCCTGACCTTGTCGCTGGGGCTGGACATCAAGTCCACCGTGCTGCTGCTGCTGTCCTTCATCGTCGCCACCCTGTCGCTGGGCACCGGCCGTACCACGGTGATGCAAGGCACGGTGCATCTGGTGATCTTTGCGGTGTACTTGTTCACCACTATCGTCCCCTGATCAAATCCACCATCTTGCAGCTTGGGTTGACATCGCACAACCCAAGCCGCCTGGCTTCCCATGCTCCGAAACAGGTCACTCCGGCCTGCCCTGCCTGCCAATTTCCCCGACTTTTGCACTAATTCGCACCATCGACCTTAGAGTCTGGTGCTTGTTTATTTTTTAGCACCACACTGGTGCATTGCTCCCGCACCAAAATCAGATCTCACCAAATTTGCGCACAAATCCGGGGCTGCGAACCCGTCTTGTATTGTACAAACCCGAATTTCAGCAGCGAAACCGACGCCGCGCGCCGCGCTGTGCGATTGGCATGCATTCTGCTATAGAGAAGTTGTAGTCGATGCATTCCGGTTTCATGCCTGCTGCTATGGGCGCATTGCTTTCTTCGTCCGCTTTTTTGTACTGGTTCTATAGCTTGATTTACTGCCATCGCATAGTTCAAATAGAAATAGTTTAAATAGTTCATCTACAGGGAGAGAAAATCATGTCACGTCGCACCATGTTGAAAGCCACCGCACTCGGCGCTTTCGCCCTTGCCGCCAGTTCCTGGCTGCCATCCGCATTTGCTGCGGATACGATCAAGGTCGGTATCCTGCATTCCTTGTCCGGCACCATGGCGATTTCAGAGACTTCGTTGAAAGACGTGGCCTTGATGACCATCGCCGAAATCAATGCCAACGGTGGCGTACTGGGCAAGCAACTGGAACCGGTGGTGGTTGATCCGGCCTCCAACTGGCCGCTGTTTGCCGAGAAGGCACGTCAGCTGATTTCACAAGACAAGGTATCGGTCGTGTTCGGCTGCTGGACTTCCGTATCACGCAAGTCCGTCTTGCCGGTGTTCAAGGAACTCAACAGCTTGCTGTTCTACCCGGTCCAGTATGAAGGTGAAGAACTCGAGAAAAACGTCTTCTACACCGGCGCCGCGCCAAACCAGCAAGCGATTCCCGCCACGGAATACCTGATGTCGAAGGAAGGCGGCGGCGCCAAGCGCTTCGTCCTGCTCGGCACCGACTATGTCTACCCGCGCACCACCAACAAGATCCTGCGCGCCTTCTTGCACAGCAAGGGCGTCAAGGATAGCGACATCGACGAGGTGTACACACCGTTCGGTCATTCCGACTATCAAACCATCGTCGCCAACATCAAGAAATTCTCCGCCGGCGGCAAAACCGCGGTGATCTCTACCATCAACGGCGACTCCAACGTGCCTTTCTACAAAGAACTGGGCAACGCCGGCCTGAAAGCCACGGATGTGCCGGTAGTCGCGTTCTCGGTGGGTGAAGAAGAATTGCGCGGCGTCGACGCCAAGCCGCTGGTCGGCCACCTGGCTGCCTGGAATTACTTTGAATCGATCAAGAATCCGGTGAATGCCGCGTTCATCAAGAAGTGGAAAGCCTACGCCCTGGCGAAGAACCTGCCTAACGCCGGCACCGTGGTCACCAACGACCCGATGGAAGCGACCTATGTCGGCATCTACATGTGGAAGCAAGCGGTAGAAAAAGCCAAGTCGACCGATACCGATAAAGTCATCGCCGCCATGGCCGGCCAAAAATTCAAAGCCCCGTCCGGCTATGAACTGGAGATGGACGCGACCAACCACCACCTGCACAAACCGGTAATGATCGGCGAAATCAAGGCTGACGGCCAGTTCAACGTCGTCAACAAAACCAAGACCACGATCCGCGCCCAGCCATGGAGTCCGTATATCCCTGGCAATGAAAGCAAGCAGAAGCTCTAAAGCCAGCAAAATCAGGACTTTTGAAGTCGCTGTTGTTTTTGAAGTTGCCGCTGCTTTTGAAGTCCGCATGCTGACGTTGCCAAATATGGCGCGTGGCAGTCGGGAATTGTGGGACACATGTCTGAGCGCAGCGAGTTTGTGTCCCACCCGACTGCCACGCGCCGCATTTGGGGACCCGACCGGAGGGAGGGCAACGGCTGTGCGGTCGCCTTTCTTTGCTTACTTTCTTTGGCGAAGCAAAGAAAGTAAGCGGCTGCCGGGCCGCACCCGGCTTGCGTCCACGGAGTAGGAACCGTATTAGATAAAGACAAACGCAACTGCGTGTACTCCGTAGCCCGTTAAATGGGGTCAGAGTAATTTTCGCAAAAACCGCGAAAAAAAACTCCGACCCCATTTAACTGTTTCTTCTCAGGTGGGGCTAAAAAGACTAATGAAAATCTCAAGAAAAATTCTTCTCGCAGCGGTTTTCTGCATGCAGGGTATCCTTGCCCATGCTGCGATTGATTCAGCCTTGCTCAAACCGCTGGCCGGTGACGATCCCGACGCCCGCATCGCCGCAGTCAACCAGATCGCCGCCTTGGCGAACGACGACGCCCTGAAAATCCTCAACGCACTCAACACTGACGCCCTCTACGCCCGCCCAGACGGCACGGTGCTGATCGTCGACGACACCAAGGCATTCAACCCCGCCACAGACAAAATAGAAGCAACACCAGACGACGCCGAAGGCGTCAGCGTCAACAACCGCCTGCGCGGCGTAGTAGAAGGCGCGCTATCGGGCCTGAAGCTGTTTTCCAGCAACCGCAAACTGCGCATCGCCGCCGCAACCGACCTGATGAAAACCGCCGATCCGGCACAAATTCCCCTGATCAGCAAAGCCCTCCACAAGGAAAGCGATCCCGAAATCCAAGACATCCTGCAGCAGGTCATCGCCACCGCCAACCTGCACTCGCCCGACGCCGCGATCCGCAAAGCCGCAGTACAAACCCTGGCCGCCAGCACCAACGCCAACATCCGCCCGGCCCTGCAAAACCTGCTCAACAAGAACCCCGACGGCAGCTACATCGAAGCCGATCCGGCGGTACGCATCGAAGCGGTACGCACGCTAGGCGTACTGGACCGCCACCTGGCAACCGTCGATTTCATCGGCAAAGTGTTCTACGGCATCTCGCTCGGCAGCGTGCTGCTGCTGGCCGCGCTCGGACTGGCGATCACCTTCGGCCTGATGGGCATCATCAACATGGCGCACGGCGAGCTGCTGATGATCGGCGCCTACACCACCTATATGTGCCAAATGCTGTTCCGCCAGTATTTTCCGGCAGCGCTGGACGGCTACCTGCTGGTGGCCCTGCCGGCCGCCTTCATCGTCACCGCAGCCGTCGGCATCGTACTGGAACGGCTGGTGCTGCGCTGGCTGTATGGCAGGCCGCTGGAAACCCTGCTCTGCACCTGGGGCATCAGCCTGATCCTGATGCAAACGGTGCGTTCGATTTTCGGCGCGCAGAACGTCGAAGTCGCCAATCCCAGCTGGATGTCGGGTGGCGTCACCGTGCTCGGCTCGCTGGTGCTGTCGTATAACCGCATCGTGATCATCTTCTTCGCGCTGTTTGTGGTGCTGGCGGTATGGCTGATCCTGAACAAGACCCGGCTCGGCCTGTTTGTCCGCGCCGTGATGCAGAACCGCCGCATGGCGGCTTGTGTCGGCGTCTCCACCGGCAAGATCGACATGATGACCTTCGGCCTCGGCTGCGGCATCGCCGGGCTGGGCGGCGTGGCGCTGTCACAGCTGGGCAATGTCGGTCCCGATCTGGGGCAAGGTTATATCGTCGACTCCTTCATGGTGGTGGTGCTGGGCGGCGTCGGCCAGCTGGCAGGCACCGTGATCGCCGCCTTCGGCCTCGGCGAAGTCAATAAATTCCTGGAGCCGATGGCGGGCGCAGTGCTGGCCAAGATCGCAATCCTGGTGTTCATCATCGTCTTCATTCAAAAGCGCCCGCAAGGCCTGTTTGCGCTGAAAGGCAGGAGCGTCGAATGACATCCGCATCCATGCAAATCTCCATGGCGAAAGCGCCGTTATTTTCCCGCCCGGCGTGGACCGGCATCGTAGTCTGCTGCGTGATTCTGGCGCTGCTGCCGATCCTCAACCTGGCGTTCCCGAGCGGCCATGCCCTGCATATTTCCAGCTACACGGTGGCGCTGGTCGGCAAGTTCATGTGCTACGCCATGGCAGCGCTGGCGTTGGATCTGGTATGGGGTTATACCGGCATCCTGTCGCTCGGCCACGGCGTATTCTTTGCGCTGGGCGGCTATGCCCATGGCATGTATCTGATGCGGGCCATCGGCCGCGACGGCGTGTATCAAAGCAACCTGCCGGATTTCATGGTGTTCCTCGATTGGAAAACCTATCCCTGGTTCTGGTCGCTGACCGACCATTTCTGGTATTGCATGGCGCTGGTGGTGCTGGTGCCGGGCGTGCTGGCTTTCGTGTTCGGCTACTTCGCTTTCCGTTCACGCATCAAGGGTGTGTATTTTTCGATTATCACGCAGGCCATGACATTCGCCTTCATGCTGCTGTTCTTCCGCAACAATACCGGCTTCGGCGGCAACAACGGCTTCACCGATTTCAAACGCATCCTCGGCTATTCAATTACCGCGCCGTCGACCAAGGCGGTGCTGTATCTGATCACGCTGGCGTTTTTGCTGGGCGCGCTGGTGCTGTGCCGCTGGATCGTGACGTCGAAACTGGGCCGTGTGTTGCAGGCGGTGCGCGATTCCGAATCTCGCCTGATGTTCATCGGCTACAACCCGCTCTGGTTCAAGCTGTTTGTCTGGACCTTGTCCGCTGTCTTGTGCGGCATCGCCGGCGCCTTGTATGTACCACAGGTGGGCATCATCAACCCCTCGGAAATGTCACCGGCGAATTCGATCGAAATGGTGATCTGGGCGGCAGTCGGCGGCCGCGGTTCGCTGGTGGGGCCGATCATCGGCGCTTTCTCAGTGAATGGCTTGAAGAGCTGGTTCACCGGCGCCTTCCCTGACTTGTGGCTGTATGCGCTGGGCCTGATCTTCATCCTTGTGACGCTATTCATGCCACGAGGGATCCTGGGGCTTGCCGAAAATTTGAAGAACAAGATGAAAAACAAATCCGCGCCCGAACCTGACGGCAGCAAGGAGGCGGTATGAGCCAGCGCATCAGCCCTATTTACAACCCGGCACAACCATCTGAGAATGTCGACAACACCCGTCACGCCGACTACGGCACTTCGTATGCGCGGATCAAGCCGGATGGCGTAGACACCACCCACGGCGCCATCCTCTACCTGGAAAACATCACGGTATCGTTCGACGGCTTCAAGGCGCTCAACAATCTGAGCCTGGATATCTCTGTGGGTGAACTGCGCTGCATCATCGGTCCCAATGGGGCCGGCAAGACCACCATGATGGATGTCATCACCGGCAAGACCCGGCCTACCGCCGGCACCGCGTTCTTCGGCCAGAGCATCGACCTCACCAAGCTGACCGAATACGACATTGCCCACGCCGGCATCGGCCGCAAGTTTCAGCGCCCTACGGTGTTCGAGCAACATACCGTGTTCGAAAATCTCGAGCTGGCGATGAAGATGGACAAGCGGGTCAAGACCACGCTGTTTTCCCGGCTGACGTCAGAGCAAGTCGACAAGATCGATGCCTGTCTCAGGTTGATCCGTCTCAACGGCAACGAGCGGCGGCTGGCCGGTCTGCTGTCGCACGGCCAGAAGCAATGGCTGGAAATCGGCATGCTGCTGATGCAAGAGCCGCAATTGCTGTTGCTCGACGAACCGGTGGCCGGCATGTCGGATGCGGAAACCGCACGTACCGCCGAACTGCTCAATGAACTGCGCGGCAAGCATTCGATCATGGTGGTCGAACATGACATGGGCTTTGTCGCCGAAATCGCCCAGCAAGGCAAGGTCACGGTGCTGCACGAAGGCGCGGTGCTGGCGGCGGGCAAGATGTCGGAAGTCCAGGCCGACGAGCGGGTAATCGAAGTCTATCTTGGACGCTGACATGCTAAACGTTGACCAACTCAACCAGTACTACGGTTCCTCGCACACCTTGCGCGGCGTTTCCCTGTCGTTGGAAAAAGGCAAATGCCTGGCCCTGCTCGGCCGCAACGGCGTCGGCAAGACCACCTTGCTGAAATGCCTGATGGGCGTGCTGCCCAGCGCCAGCGGCAAAGTGATGCTGGAAGGCCGCGACATCACCAGCCTGAAGCCGCACCAGCGCGCCGCGCTCGGGATCGCCTATGTGCCGCAAGGCCGTGAAATTTTCGCCCGGCTGTCGGTGGAAGAAAACCTGCTGATGGGAATGGCCACCAAGTCCGGCAAGAAGGCATTGCTGATCAAGGATGAAGTCTATGAACTGTTCCCGGTGCTGAAGGAAATGCTGCACCGGCGCGGCGGCGATCTCTCCGGCGGCCAGCAGCAACAGCTGGCGATTGCGCGCGCCTTGCTGGCCGAACCGAAGCTGATCATCCTGGATGAACCGACCGAGGGTATCCAGCCTTCCATCATCAAGGATATCGGCCGCGTAATCCGTTTGCTGCGCGAGCGTGGCAATATCGGCATCCTGTTGTGCGAACAGTATTTCGATTTTGCGCGCGAACTGGCCGATAATTTCGTGGTGCTCTCACGTGGTGAAGTGGTGGCCGCCGGCAGCCATGAAAACATGGATGACGAGAGCGTGAAACGACACTTGGCGGTATAGTGCCGCATGGATAATTTCACTGCACCGCTGTTATCGACAACAACTGATCTGGCGCCTGCTTCTATGCTCGCAGGGCAATTTCAGGGCGCATCCAACCAGGCTTGGCTATCGCTGCGCTTTGCCGGCGACCAAGGCACCACGCGCCTGCTGGACCGCGCCCATTACGGCCCTTTGCGCGTGCAAAAAGCCTTGTATCCGGAACACGTTTCGATCTGCCATGCCATCATCGTCCATCCGCCCGGCGGCGTGGTGGGTGGTGATGAATTGACAATCAAAGCCAGCGTCGACCAGGGCGCGCATGCCTTCCTGACGACGCCCGGCGCCGCCAAGTGGTACCGGGCCAACGGCAAGGTATCGGGACAGCATGTACAGCTGCAGGTTGCCGATGCGGCAACCCTGGAATGGCTGCCGCAAGAAACGATTTTTTTCGACCATGCCCATGTGACGCTGGAACACCAGGTCGAGCTGCAGGGCGACGCCCGCTACATCGGCGGCGAAATCCTGTGTTTCGGCCGCACCGCCTCGGGCGAATCGTTCAACGGCGGCCGCGTCTCACAGCAGACCAGCATCCGCCGCGACGGTAAATTAGTATGGTTTGAACAAGGCATGCTGGACGGCGGCGGCGCTGCGATGCAGAGCCGTCTGGGCCTGGCTGGTTGCACCGTCTGCGCCACCCTGATCGTGGCCGGCAAGAGCTTCCCCGCCAGCTTGGTGCAGCAGCTGCGCGACCTCGCCAGCCAGCTGACCGGCGGCAAGGCCAGCGTCGGCGCGACCCAGATCAAATCGCTGCTGGTGCTGCGCCTGCTGGGACACTCCAGCGAACTGGCAAGGCAATGGATGATGCAGGCATGGCAAATCGTCCGGCCGGAACTGCTTGGACACGCAGCGCATATACCGCGTATCTGGAACACCTGATCATCGGGCATTGCGGAACGTGATAAAACGCCTCACCACTCATATTTGAAGTCATCGCAAAAAGAAAGAACAACATGGATTTGACCCCGAGAGAAAAGGACAAGCTGCTGATTTTCACCGCCGCCTTGCTGGCAGAGCGGCGGCTGGCGCGCGGCCTGAAACTGAACTATCCGGAAACCATCGCCTTGATCAGCGCCGCCATCATGGAAGGCGCGCGCGACGGCAAAAGCGTAGCCGAGCTGATGTCCTACGGCAGCAAGATCCTGACGCGCGCCGACGTCATGGACGGTATCGCCGAAATGATCCCGGACATCCAGGTCGAAGCCACCTTCCCGGACGGCAGCAAGCTGGTCACCGTGCATCATCCGATTCCTTAATAGTGAGATAACTGGAGAATTTCATGATCCCAGGAGAAATGCTGATCCAGCCGGGCGACATCGAACTGAATGTCGGCCGTCGCTGCAACTCTGTGACGGTGGCCAACAGCGGCGACCGGCCGATCCAGATCGGCTCGCATTTTCACTTTTACGAAGTCAATCCCGCGCTACTGTTCGAGCGCGAAGAAGCCTACGGCATGCGCCTGAATATCACCGCCGGCACTGCGGTCCGCTTTGAACCGGGCCAGAAGCGCACGGTGGAACTGGTCGAACTGGCGGGCGACCGCGTGGTGTATGGATTTAATGGCAAGGTCATGGGTGCATTAACGAAACGAGCAAAATTATGAGCAAAATCTCACGCCACGCCTACGCGGAAATGTTCGGCCCGACTACTGGCGACCGTATCCGCCTGGCAGACACAGAACTATTCATCGAAATTGAAAAAGACTACGCGACCTACGGCGAAGAAGTGAAATTCGGCGGCGGCAAGGTGATCCGCGACGGCATGGGCCAGTCGCAACGCATGCACAAGGATGTCATGGACACGGTGATCACCAATGCCGTGATCATCGACCATTGGGGTATCGTCAAGGCCGATATCGGCATCAAGGGCGGCAAGATCGCCGCCATCGGCAAGGCCGGCAATCCGGATATCCAGCCGGACGTGACCATGGTGATCGGCGGCGCCACCGAGATCATCGCCGGCGAAGGCAAGATCGTCACCGCCGGCGGCGTCGATACCCATATCCATTTCATCTGCCCGCAACAGATAGAAGAATCGCTGATGAGCGGCGTCACTACCATGCTGGGCGGCGGCACCGGCCCGGCCGCGGGTTCGTTCGCCACCACTTGCACCTCGGGGCCCTGGCATCTGCACGCCATGCTGTCGGCGGCAGACGCTTTCCCCATGAACCTGGGTTTCATGGGCAAGGGTAACGTCAGCCTGCCCGGGCCGTTGGAAGAACAGGTACGCGCCGGCGCCATCGGCCTCAAGTTGCACGAAGACTGGGGCTCGACCCCGGCCGCCATCGATAACTGTCTGACAGTGGCCGACCGCATGGACGTGCAGGTGGCGATCCATAGCGACACCCTGAACGAAGGCGGCTTCCTGGAGAATACGCTGGCGGCATTCAAGGATCGCACCATCCATACGCTCCATACCGAAGGCGCCGGCGGCGGCCACGCGCCAGACATCATCGCCGCGGTCGGTAACAGCAATGTACTGCCCTCTTCCACCAACCCGACCCGGCCGTTTACCGTCAACACGCTGGACGAGCATCTGGACATGCTGATGGTCTGCCATCATCTGGATGCAGCGATTGCCGAGGACGTAGCGTTTGCCGAATCGCGGATCCGCCGCGAAACCATCGCCGCCGAAGATATCCTGCACGATATCGGCGCCGTCAGCATGATGTCGTCCGACTCGCAAGCCATGGGCCGGGTCGGCGAAGTCATCATGCGCACCTGGCAAACCGCGCACAAGATGAAGGTCCAGCGCGGCGCACTACCTGAGGATAGCGGCAGCAAGGCCGATAATTTCCGGGTCAAGCGCTACATCGCCAAGTACACCATCAATCCTGCGATCACACATGGCATTTCACATGTGGTGGGGTCGATCGAAGTCGGCAAGATTGCCGATCTGGTGCTGTGGAAACCAGCCTTCTTCGGCGTCAAGCCATCTACCATTCTGAAGAGCGGCATGATCGCTGCGGCGCAAATGGGCGACCCGAACGCTTCCATCCCGACCCCGCAGCCGGTGCACTACCGGATGATGTTCGGCGCTTACGGCGGCGGCCTCAAGACTTCGCTGACCTTTGTCTCGCAAGCGGCGTATGACGATGGCATCGGCGAACGCCTGAAGCTCAACAAGTCGGTGATGGCGATCAAGGATGTGCGCCATCTGCGCAAGCATCACATGATCCACAACAGCGCCACGCCGCACATGGAAGTCAACCCGGAAACCTATGAAGTGCGGGCCGATGGCGAACTGCTGGTGTGCGAACCGGCCAGCGTGCTGCCGTTGGCGCAGCGTTATTTCCTATTCTGACTATTCACCTGACGGCACAAGATGTTAATCCTCAACACAAAAGTAGAACATGCCGACCTGGTCGAAGGCGAACTGATCCTGCCCTACGACTTGCGTGAAAAAAGCCGCCTGCGCGCCAACCTGAGCAGCGGTGAAGAAGTGGGCGTATTCACGGTGCGCGGCACGGTGCTGCGCCATGGCGACCTGGTCAAGGGTACCGACGACAGCGGCCGCGAGCGAATCGTCAAGATACTGGCGGCGGCCGAAGCGACCTACCGCATCGAGTGCCAGAGCCCGCATGCCCTGCTGCGCTGCGCTTTCCATCTGGGTAACCGCCATACGCAAGCGCATGTCGGCGACGGTTTTTTGCGGATACGCAGAGATCCGGTGCTGAAGGAAATGCTGGAAGGTCTCAACGCCAAGGTTACTGAAGAACTGGCCGCATTCGAGCCGGAATCCGGAGCCTATGGCGGTGGCCATCATCACCATGGCGACGGCTTGCTGGCGCCGGTGCCGCTGCGCCAGAAAATCCATCGTCCGGGCGACGCGGCAGATAGCTGAAACCGATACATGACATGCAAGCCACCGCACTACTCCATCTACTGCAACTCGCCAGCCCGTCGCTGCCGATAGGCGCCTACAGCTACTCGCAAGGGCTGGAGACCGCCATCGACAAAGGCTGGGTCAAGGACCCCGCATCTGCCAGTGGCTGGATCTGCGACAACTTGCAGCAGGTGGTTGCGGTATTTGAAGCACCGGTCCTGTGGCGTCTGCTGCAAGCTTTCGAGCGCCGTGACGGCGTTGCGGTAAAGCTCTGGACTGAACGCTTCATCGCCGCGCGCGACACCGCCGAGTTCCGCGCCGAGACCATCCAGATGGGATTTTCCCTGGGCAAGCTGGCGATCGAATTGCAGATCGGCGATGCTGCCCTGCTTGCCATCCTGCAGGCGCAGCCGGAACTGCCGCTGCCTACCGCTTTTGCGTATGCCGCAGTAGCGCTGCAGGTGCCGCATGAAGCGGCGTTGCTGGGTATGTTGTTTTCCTGGGCTGAAAACCAGGTGCTGGTGTGCGTCAAGTCGATTCCGCTGGGCCAGGTCGCGGGCCAGCGTTTGCTGCTGTCTTTACAGCCGGAGCTACAGATTGCGGCGCAGCGCGCGCAAAACCTGGCCGATCATGAATTATCCAACTGGGCGCCGGGGCTGTCGCTACTGTCGATGCAGCATGAAGAACAATACAGCCGCCTCTATCGCTCCTGAAAACAAACCTATTCTTGAACGGATCTCAACATGAGCACTTCCTCAACCTCTAATCCCCTCCGCGTCGGCATCGGCGGCCCGGTCGGCTCCGGCAAGACCGCCCTCTGCGAAATGCTGTGCAAAGGCATGCGCGACCATTACGACATGGCGGTCATCACCAACGACATCTACACCAAAGAAGATATGGAGATCCTGCTGCGCGCCGATGCCCTGCCGGCGGAACGCCTGATGGGCGTCGAGACCGGCGGCTGCCCGCACACAGCCATTCGCGAAGATGCCTCGATCAATCTGGAAGCCATCTCCCGCATGAGCGCGGACTTTCCCGACCTCGATCTGATCCTGCTCGAATCAGGTGGCGACAACCTGGCGGCGACCTTCAGCCCCGAGCTGTCCGACCTGACCATCTACGTGATCGACGTCGCCGGCGGCGAAAAAATCCCGCGCAAGGGCGGCCCCGGTATCACCCGCTCCGACCTGCTGATCATCAACAAGACCGACCTCGCGCCGTATGTCGGCGCCAATCTCGATGTCATGGCGCATGACGCAAAAAGGATGCGCGGCGAACGGCCGTTCATTTTTACCAATCTGCGCAGCGGCGACGGCGTGGAGCAAGTGATCGCTTTCATCCGCAAGCAAGGCTTGCTGGACCAGCCTAAATAAAATCCACACATACACAGTAATTTTCACTTTCGCCAAGGAGCCAGCCATGCCCCGTTTTTCCGCCACAACCTGCGGCCGCGCCAGCGCACTGCTCATCGCCGCATGCGGCATCACATCGG
Organism: Collimonas sp.; assembly: GCF_039923675.1. Classification (GTDB taxonomy): domain Bacteria; phylum Pseudomonadota; class Gammaproteobacteria; order Burkholderiales; family Burkholderiaceae_D; genus Collimonas. Next base: position 12,706 of record NZ_JBDTCG010000080.1, on the reverse strand, counting down.
CATTCGCCCATCCCGGCCATCCCGATGCCTTCGGTTTCAACGATGGCTTTGCCCATCCATTCTCCGGCATCGACCATTTACTGGCGATGCTGGCGGTCGGCTTGTGGGCGGCACAAAACAAACGCTCCGCGCTGTGGGTATTGCCGCTGCTCTTTCCATTGATGATGGTGGCCGGCGCATTGCTGGCGTTTGCCGGCGTCAGCGTGCCTGGGGTGGAAACCGGCATCGCCGCCTCGGTCGCCGTGTTCGGCCTGCTGATCGCGTTCGCCATTCGCATGCCACTGTGGGCTAGCGCCGCAGTAGTATCCGTATTTGCGCTGCTCCACGGTTACGCGCATGGTAGCGAATTGCCGCATGGCGCATCTGCGCTCTGGTACGGCGCCGGCTTTGTCGCCGCAACCGCATTGCTGCATTTACTGGGCTTGACGATCGGGCTGGTCGCCGGCCAAAAAATGGCGGCGCAGGTTGTGCGGGCGGGAGGCATTGCAATTGCGGCGGTTGGCGCTTATCTGCTGAGCGGCGCATTCTAGAAATCCGGATCAAACCGGTCCGGCGCTGCCTTAGCGGCAACCTGCGATCAGTGAGATTAGAATTGGGGTCGGCTTTTCGCAATCATTTGCGGAACAAGCCGGCCTTTTTTTGTCCACCGCCCGGCCCATGCAAATATGTTAATGTCTCCCCCGCTAAAGCCGATTTTTTTGCCAATTCAGACTGGATACATCATGACTTCATCGATTGCATACCGCATCCCCGGCCGCGCCCGCGATCTGGGCGAACTGGTGGTACGCCGCGTGCTGCCCGCGGGCCATCACCAGAGCGTCGGCCCGTTCATCTTCTTTGACCATATGGGACCGGTTGAATTTGCCAGCGGCCAGGGAATAGACGTCCGTCCGCATCCGCATATCGGGCTGGCGACTGTGACCTATCTGTTCGAAGGTGCGATCCGCCACCGCGACAACCTGGGCAGCGACCAGGAAATCATTCCCGGCGACGTCAACTGGATGACCGCCGGCCGCGGCATCGTCCATACCGAACGCACGCCGGCGGCACAGCGCGCCAGCGGCTGGCGCCTGCACGGCATCCAGACCTGGGTGGCGCTACCGCTGGCCGATGAAGAATGTGCACCGGCTTTCACCCATCACCCTGCCTCCAGCCTGCCGTTGATACGCGGCGACGGCTATGAACTGCGTATCATCGCCGGCCGCGCCTTCGGCCAGGAGGCACCGGTCAAGATCAATTCGCCGACCTTGTATGTCGCCGCTGAAATGACCGCAGGAGCGGAATTCACATTGGCGCCGGAGTACCCGCAACAAGCCGTGTATGTCGCCGGCGGCAGCGTTACCATCGACGGCGAAGCGCTGGAAATGGGCGTGCTGGCGGTACTGCAGCCCGGTATTCCGGTAAAGATCGCTGCCAATGAAACAGCCCAGGTCATGCTGTTGGGCGGCGCGCCGATCGACGGCCCGCGTTCGATCTGGTGGAATTTCGTGGCCAGCAAACCGGAACTGATCGAAACCGCGAAGCAGAACTGGCGCGAGCAGCGCTTTGATCCGGTTCCTGGCGACAATGAATGGATTCAGTTGCCGGAAGCATGAACATATTAGTGGCTAATAATTATCGATAATGTAATTGATTCAATCTATCTCATCCGTTATTTTCAAAGGCCTGATCGCTGCTGCGATCGGGCCTTTTTCATTGTTCTTCACGGAATACCGGGATCGACGGATAATATGCAATGATGCAGCTCTTATGCAACTCTTATGTAGCACCATGCACACCATAACAAACCGGAAAGCCATCATGACCCGCAACGTTCTCGACGAAACCCATATTCATCCTGCCATCCGCCAGACCATCACCGACAAGCATGCCGACATCGTGCAGGAAGTGCAAGAAGCTATGGCAAGCAACAAAGTCGTCGTCGTCGGCATGACGCAAAATCCCTTTCCGCGAAAGGCGCGCAAGGCGCTGGAAGCGATTAACACACCCTTCAAGTATCTTGAATATGGCAGCTATCTAAGCCAGTGGAAGCGGCGCAATGCGCTCAAGATGTGGACCGGCTGGTCGACCTTACCGATGATTTTTGTGAAAGGCACGCTGGTGGGCGGCGCTACGGACTTGCAGCGTCTGATCGACAGCGGGGAATTTTCCCGGATGATTGCGGATTAATGGGGATTAATGCGGCAATTTTGCAGCTGCGCTTTTTTCAAGAACGGTTGAAAACCTGCGAATAACATGGACGAACTAGACCTCCTTCAAGTCAGCGGCCTTTCATTGCCGAGCCCGGCCTATCTTTTCGGCGTAATTATTTTCAGCATCATCGGCTTTGTCGCTTACCGCTACGGGAAAAAAACCTCGTTCAGCTACCCGAAATGGATCGGCGCTGCGTTGATGCTTTATCCCTATGCCATTTCAAGGACGTGGATGTTGTACCTTGTCGGCGCGGGCTTGTGCACCGCCTTGTATTATTTCAGGTATCGATAGGATCTGAACTGCTTTGCCTGACCGATAACCATGCTATCTCCCGCACAAATCGAATTACTGCTATCCCAACGCTCCATCTCTGAACGGCAGCCGTGGGCCAGTAACGACGAGCTGAAAATCCAGGATTTCTACCAGACCGTCTGCGCCTCGGTTTGCCGTGACACCGCTTCGCTCTCGCGCATAGAGTGGAGACATTACAGTTCGGGATATGCCTCCTTTATCGATGCCTGGTTCTACAAACCCGAGCGGCGATTCGGCAGTAGCGGAATATTCAGGAAATGGTCGCACTACAAAGGCCTGATTGTCTTGCTTAGCCGGCTGTCGCCCCATTTCGTGTTCATGGAAGGCGAAAAACACTGGACTACAACGGGCGGCAGCAGCTATATGCCGGAAAGCGCCATGCTGGACCGGCTGCCGACGCCAGGCGTTGCGGCGCTGGCGGCAGAAGTGCAGGCGATTCTGGAGAGCCATGGCCTGGTAAGGGCGTTCAAGGACGACCTCTCCGACTCGCTACCGCTGGATATCGAAGTACCGACTATCCTGGCGGAGCCGCCCTATACGCAGTACGACGCGCTTTTCTACTGGGAAGACTGATCGTACGCGACTGAAAACCAGCATCCGGCAAGGCTGTGCTTGACGCCGTCCTGTATTGAGCAAAAACCAGGCGCTTGCACAGCGCCTTCCATCAAACATTTCGCGCCAAGTCCCGGATTTCAGGGGGTGGAGCGCGAATCCCCGGCATCGACTTTCGGCTTCCACAATGACCAGCCGAGGTTCATGCCGGCAGCGGCGACCAGGATGGCGGCGGCGCCGAGCAACTGGGTCAGTTGCAGCCGATGGCCGAAAGCCAGGTAATCGACCAGAATGGCGACGATGGGATAGATGAAGGACAGCGAGCCGGTCAGGTGGGTCGGCAGCTTCTGGATCGCGCCGTAGAGCAGGATATACATCAGCCCGGTATGCACCACACCCACTGTCACCAGTATGCTCCAAGAACGGACATCGCTGGGCAAGGCCGACAGATGCGCGAAAGGCGCTAGCATCACGATGCCGACGCAAACCTGGATCAGCGCAATCAGGTGCGGCGGCGTGCCCGCCAGCTTCTTGGTGATAATGGCGGCGATGGCATAGAAAAACGCCGCGCCGAGCGCCATCAGGATGCCCGCAAAATAATTGCTGCCACTGGACGCGGCGTCGGGTTTCGCCAGCACGATCAGCAGCATGCCGGCAAAGGCGATCAGCAGCCAGGTGAGCTTGGCAATGGTCAGGCGCTCGGAGAAAAAGACCGTGCCAAGCGCGACCAGCATGAAGGGCTGGGTGTTATAGACCGCAGTGGAAATCGAAATCGACGCCCGTGAATAGGATACAAACAGCAGCAGCCAGTTGAGCACGATCGCCACGCCGCCCAGCGCCGCCAGCGCCAGCAGGCGCACAGTGAAAGCGCCGCGCAGAAGCCCCAATGCGGCGCACACCACCAGCAGCGTCGCCGCGCCGAACACACAACGCCAGAACACCACATCCAGGACCGGCTGGCCCGAGACGATGACGAACCAGCCGATAGTCCCTGAAATCACCATGGCCGCAGTCATCTCGACCGTGCCGCTTACCTTCTTGTCCATGCATCGTCCCGGAAATCGTCAGGAGTTGATAATCGCATTTTACAAACGCGTTTTCCATACCCGACAAAAGGAAATATGCGCAATATGCCTTACTATATAAGGCAAGACCGATGATTTATCGAGGAATCGACAATGCTGAACAATATCGACCAGCGCATCCTGGAAACACTGCAGGGCGATGCGCGCATTTCGCTGAAGGACCTGGCCCAGCGAGTTGGCCTGTCGTCGCCCAGTGTTTCGGAACGGCTGCAGCGCATGGAAGAACGCGGCGTGATCCGCGCCTTCACCATCGACATCGATCCGCAAGCGCTCGGTTATCAATTGCAGGCGATCGTGCGCATCCGGCCTTTACCCGGCAAACTGCAGATCGTCCAGAAACTGATCGAACAGACTCCCGAGTTCTGCGAGTGTGACAAGGTGACCGGTGAGGATTGCTATATCGCCCGGCTGTTCGTGCGCTCGATCGCGGAGCTCGACAAGATTATCGACCGCATTGCCGATAAAGCCGAGACCAATACGGCAATCGTCAAATCGCAACCGATCAAGCGCCGGCCGCCGCCGTTCGGGATCGCTTGAGCCGGCATAGGTTCAATGCAAGTCGAGCGCATCGAAGCGCTGCGCCAGATAATCAATCAAGCTGCGCACCGACGGCAGCAAGCCGCGGCGGGAAGGAAACACCGCGTGGACAATCTGGTTGCGCGGCGCCCAGTCGGACAGCAAGCGTAACAACGTGCCTTGGCGCAGCTGCTCGCTCACCATCGTGGTCGGCAGCTGGACGATGCCGACGCCGGCCTGCGCCGCATCGCGCAAAGCGATCATGTCGCCGGTCACGTAGCGCGGCATGTGGTGCACGGCGGCCTGCGCGCCTTCCGGACCGGACAAATTCCAGACATGCGTTTGCTGCGGAGCGCCCAGCGCCAGGCTCGGCCAGTCGTTCAGATCTGCCGGCGCCCGCGGCAGCTCGCGCCCCGCGCACAGCAAATGGCTGGCGACCAGGCATTGGCTGCTTTCGGCCAGCACCCGCATCACCAGATCGCTATCGGGAATCGGCGGCGGCCGCACGCGTAGCGCAACGTCTATCGCATCGGCCACCAGGTCGACCCGGCGGTTGGTGGCTTCCAGCTGCACTGTGATGCGCGGATGGCTGACCATGAAATCGGCCAGCATGGCGCTGACATTGGTTTGCAGCAGGGTAACCGGGCAACTGATGCGGACTACGCCGCGCGGTTCGGCGCGGGTGACTTCGATCGCATCCTGGGCGCACTCGGCCTCCACCAGCATCGCCTTGCAGTGTTCATAGTAAGTCTGGCCGATTTCGGTCACTGAAAAGTGGCGAGTGGTGCGCTGGAGCAGCCGCACGCCCAGTCTTTCCTCCAGCAGCGCAATGCGGCGGCTCAGCTTGGATTTGGGCATGCCGAGCGCACGGCCTGCGGGCGCGAAACCGCCATGGTCGACTACCTGTACATAATAATAGAGGTCGTTCAAATCTTGCATGTCATCTCCTCAACGTTCCGTTTTCATTGTCCCACCCTCATTGTTCACTTTATAGAACGCTGAATATGAATTTTACACTCTACCGCCTTCATCGTTCCTGATTTATCATTCCTGCATCAACAGATTTTGCAACCTTTGCAAGGAGATGAAAATGAAGAAAGTCCTCGGTGTCTATAGCGCTCCCCGTCCTCATTGGGTCGGTAACGGTTTTCCTGTGCGCTCCATGTTTTCCTATGACAGCCATGGCAAGCAACTGAGCCCGTTCCTGCTGCTGGACCATGCCGGACCGATCGATTTCAGTCCTGCCGTCAAGCCACGCGGCGTCGGCCAGCATCCGCACCGCGGTTTTGAAACCGTCACCATCGTCTACAAAGGCGAGGTAGCGCATCAAGACTCGACCGGCCAGGGCGGTTTGATCGGCCCCGGCGACGTGCAGTGGATGACAGCCGGCGCCGGCATCCTGCACGAAGAGTTTCATTCGGAAGCGTTCACCCGCAGCGGCGGCGCGCTGGAGATGGTGCAACTGTGGGTCAACCTGCCGGCCAAGGACAAGATGACGGCGCCTGGCTACCAAGCCATCCGCAACGCCGACATCCCGGTGGTGGCGTTGCCGGACCAGGCCGGCACGGTACGCGTGATCGCCGGCAGTTTCGACGGCCACGCCGGACCGGCTCACACCTTCAGCCCCGTGAATGTGTGGGATCTGCGGCTGGCTGCAGGCGGTATTACCGCACTGGCGCTGCCAGATGGCTGGAACTCGGCGCTGATCGTGCTGCACGGGACGGTGCTGGTGAACGGAGAAACGGTGGGCCGCGAATCGGAAATGGTCCTGCTGGATGGCAGCGGCAGCAAAGTCGCGCTGGAATCCAACAACGACGCAGTGGTGCTGTTGCTCAGCGGCGAACCGATCGACGAGCCTATCGTCGGCCACGGCCCGTTCGTGATGAACAGCGAAGAAGAAATCGCCCAGGCCTTCACGGACTTCAAGAACCGGCGGTTCGTGCCAGCGCCGGCGCTGCAGTAATCGGGCGATCGCCGCATTGTGGTAGCACTCTAAAAATCTCATGCTGGCCATTTTGACCAGGATGAGATTTCATTTTTTTGGAACCGTCAGCAGCGGCGCCGAGCCAGACCGGTTCAACATTTCCTTCTACGCCAGCAACTGAAAAACAGTTTATAGGAAATTTCAGCTTACTTCACCGGCGCGGAGTTGTAGCACCGGGAATCAGCAGGGCGCGATGCCAGTTGCGATGCCACGCTATGAATGCATCGGTTTTCGGATCAGCCCATCCGGGGTGCGCCACTTTCATGGTCTCATACCAGTCGTAAAATTTGAGCAGTTCCGTTTTGCCCATCATCGAGGACCATGGTGGCAGCGGTAGCGTCCTCCCGCAGGTATCCGATGGCGCCGCATTGCCATCTGAGATGTGTATGGGCATCAACGTAGGTCTTCGATAAACAATGTCCTCCTCTATCGTTGGCAAGAAGTTGCATTTCTTCAAGCGTGCATCGTCGATTCTTGAAATAACACTGTGGACAACGTAACGTAGTGCCGCACTAGCTGCGGCCGCTGTTCGGCATAGTGGAAATCAGCACGGCGCCACAACTGGTCTTGTGGCCGTCGAAGGCCACTGGAACACCGTCGATCAGCATCTCCGAATCCCCTTCGGAAATAACGCAATCTTGATGGCCTTGCATCGGGCAGATGCAACGATCTCCCTTGCGCGCCACTTGTAAGCCCATCACCTTGCTGTTCGGCGCAGCCGACGTCACCTTGCCGCCGTGGCTTGTGGGATCGTTCAAACGGATAACTCCACGCATGTTCATTTCTCCTGTTCAAATCAAATCACGCAACTTGGTCTTACATAGTTCATTGCGCATCGCATTTCCTGCCGGGCATTATCTTTTTTGGTAAAATCTAGCCTCGATCTTGCATGAACTCTCCGAATTGAACATCGGGGCATAACCCTGTTCATCAGCGGTGCCGCTGAGCTCCCCTCCGCAATATTTAATCTGATAAAGAGCACCGGGCACGCCCAAACCGTTTATCGGACTCAACAAACGGGGTGACCTGCCATACGGCCCGGTGCCAATCACCTTGATAAATCGAACCATTTCCGGCGTAATAGGAAATGGTGCCCGTACAAATCCTGAACGTCCCTGGGAATCTGTCACACCATTTAACGTGGCGACTGGCTCCCCTTTTGGCGAACCTGGTTTAGATGGCGCGTAAACGTCAAGCCAATAAGGAGTATTGGCCAGAATTCCTTTTGTCACAGTATCGTGTAGCTGAAAATGGCAGCCGTAGGCTCCATTCCCTGTCGACGGTAAGCCATCGACTGGTTTTGGGCGACATTCATAGGAAGAAGTTGACGGAGCGTCCATCGTGACATTCGAGGCGCATCCAGCAATCAGGCTAGCTGACAGCATTGCCATGACACCAGTTACGACTTTAGATTTTTCAATTTTCACAAGCTTCCTCATTATTTCCATTCGACAACAACGTACTCAGGTCTTCAGCTTGAATTTCCGCTTATTGCTGAATAATCATTCTCTCCTTGGCTCCCCACCACCTGATCCGCAACAAAGATCATCACTGTATTTCGGCACAAGTTTCATTTTTTCCAAAAGCTGATCTTTCAGTTGTTCCGCCTTTGCCATGTCACGTTTACTCATGCGAGCCTTCACTTCAGTAATTTGCGGGTCAATCATGTCGCGAAATGCCGGATCGTGTAATGCTGCAAGGGAAAGCCAAGCGTATGCCTCGGGATTATTACGAATCGATTTTTTTCCAAAGGCATAGTGTCTCCCGACATCCCACTCGGCTTTCCGAAACCCGCGCTCTGCAGCGCCGCGTAACAGACGCAATGCATCTTCTTCGTGCTTGCCCTCCAGATAGCCATGAGTAAGGGTGAGAAGATACATGGATGGAGGATGAAACTGAGCCGCAGACTTCGACAAATAATAGACAGCTTCCTTCTCGTCGTCACCTTCGCGTGGGCTTTCACAGACTCCCCTGAAAAACCGCAGACCCATCAAAAATTGGGCCATTTTATCTCCTTCATCTGCCCGCAATTTAACAGTTGCACGGGCTTCTTTGGTGCAGGCCGTCGGCAGAGGCTGCGCAGAAAGTTCCCTTGCGACAGGCATGCTGGCTTCTGTTTCAACAGAAGCACTTCCAACAAACATACTCGTAAAAAGAGCAATCGAGACGCCAACGTAATTTAGGTATTTCATTTTGAATATCCTTGCTGTTGTGGACCAGCATCGTTGCGGATACCCCACCATGGCAAATAAGCGTTACCTTCGCCACGGGCACGGAACCATGGTTTTTCCGAGTCGATAGGGCGGACCGTCGCCGGTGGCACGACCAGCACGGCAGTCGGATGCGCGGCATCGCTGGTGCCGGCGACCAGCACATTCTTGCCGATATGATTGGCGTAGCCGATACCGAGAGCCACATTGGTCAAGGCGGTACCGGCGCCCATTTCACCCAGCAACGCTGGCGTATTGAACATCTGTTTCTTGAAATCGAATTCAACCAGTTCCGTGCTGAGTGTCTGCGCCAGATTGGCGGTACGGTCGCCCGAATCAGCTTGCGTATTGTTGGCGTCGTGGATCACGTAGCCGATACCGGTATCCTGCTTGCCGGCGTTGTGGGTAGCGGTGTCCAGCACAGCCTTCCAGGCTTGCACGATGCGGGACGGTTTGCCCTTCTCTGCATTGAAGTCGGTGATGGCCTTGGTGGCCGGATAACCAACCCAGGCCAGCGCTGCGCGTTCGGTCTTGTAGCCGGGACCAGCTAAGACCAGCAGCACCATATTTTCGTTGATCTGTTCATCCTTGGGTGGAAAACTCGGCGCGTCCCAATTCATGACCCACACGGCTTCATTCGGATGCACTTGTAGGTAGTCAAGCCCAGCCTTCAGTGAAGTGAAGCCGGCATTCGCACCTCCCATCGTCACGCGCACATCAGGTGGTGTGTTTCTACTCCAAGATTTGGGGAAATGGATGTTCCCGATGTCGAATGCACCGATAATAGTGTCCCGCGTGAAATTGGCCGCCTCGACTGGATCGAGCATATCTTTGGGCAACGCGTATTCAACATGGATGCCGGCCAACTCTCGCCAGGTCTTCTTGTCGTCAAGAGAATGCGCATTATAAAAGTAGCTGGAATCTGAAAAATAGATATCGCGGAACTGAAACACTAATTTAGTGACATATTTATGGTGATAACCCTTGAAGGTTTCTTCACCCTCATTTCCGTAAGCGATGATTCCTATGGGTTGAAGTTTTTCATATTTCTTTGGATTAGCTTTAACCATATCGTCGTTCTTGTTTGGCTGTACCAGTCCCAGGGTCCACAGCAGTTGCCATTCGGTCGGGTAATCGCGCCGCTGCAAGGGGTTAAGCCATTGCAACCCGACGACTTGCGCCATGAACGGCTTGGACGGCTCACTTTTGGCCGGGGCAGCAGCGTTCGCCGTGGCGACGATGGGTGTACCCGCACATGCAGTCAACAACGCCAGCACGGCGACGGCAGCGAGTGTAGGTAGCGCTAAAATACGGGTCATGAATTCTCCACTATTGACCATCTGTGTTCTTTCCTGCTAAACGCAATTGACACGACATTACTTTGAATAGCCTTGCTGCTGCTCGCCGGCATCGTGCCGGATACCCCACCATGGCAAATAAGCGTTCCCTTCGCCACGGGCGCGGAACCATGGTTTTTCCGAGTCGATAGGGCGGACCGTCGCCGGTGGCACGACCAGCACGGCAGTCGGATGCGCTGCATCGCTAGTGCCGGCAACCAGCACATTCTTGCCGAGATGGTTAGCATAGGCGATGCCGAGAGCCACATTGGTCAAGGCGGTACCGGCTCCCATTTCCCCCAGCAATGCCGGCGTATTGAACATCTGTTTCTTGAAATCGAATTCAACCAGTTCCGTGCTGAGTGTCTGCGCCAGATTGGCGGTACGGTCGCCCGAGTCCGGCTGAGTATTGTTGGCGTCGTGAATCACGTAACCGATATCGATATCCTGCTTGCCGGCGTTGTGGGTAGCTGCGTCCAGCACAGCCTTCCACGCTTGCACGACGCGGGACGGCTTGCCCTTCTCCGCATTGAAGTCGGCCACGGCCTTGGTGGCCGGGTAGCCAACCCAAGCGAGCGCGGCGCGTTCGGTCTTGTAGCCGGGACCGGCTAAGACCAGCAGCACCATGTTTTCGTTAAGCTGCTTATCTTTGGGACGACTTGGCGCATCCCAATTCATGGCCCAGACGGTTTCGTTCGGATGTGATTGCAGGTAATCCAGTGCTGCCGTCAGTGACGTGAAACCAGCGTTCGGGCCGCCCATCGTCACACGTACATCCGGTGGAGTGTTCCGAGTCCAAAGATTGGGGGAGTCTTCATTGCCGATCTCAAATGCCTGAGTGATCTTGTCCTTCGTGTAATTAGCCGCCTCAACCGGGTCGAGCATGTCTTTTGGCAGCGCGTATTCGACATGGATACCGGCCAGCTCGCGCCAGGTCTTCTTATTGTCGCGGTAATGGACGTTATAAAAATATTGCGGGTCGGCGCCGTAGTTGTCGTGAAATTGGAACACTAGCTCACTAACATATTTATGGTGATAACCCTTGAAGGTTTCTTCACCATTATTGCCTGCGGCAATAGATCCAATCACTTGAAGTTTTGCATATTTCTCGGGTTGCGCTTTCACCATATCATCGTTCTTGTTTGGTTGAGCTAAACCTAATGTCCAAAGGAGCTGCCATTCGGTGGAATAGTCCCGTCGCTGCAAAGGGTTGAGCCATTGCAGTCCGACAACCTGCGCCATGAACGGCTTGGACGGCTCACTTGTGGCCGGGGCAGCAGCGTTCGCCGTAGCAAGAATAGGTGTGCCGGCGAATGCAGTCAGCAACGCCAGCACGCCAACGGCAGCGAGAGTTGGTAGCACTAAAATACGGGTCATGAGTTCTCCATTTGTGACTATCTGTGTTGTGCCGGCGTTAGCGTGCCAATTGAACCAAAAGGCGATGCCCATAGCGAACAGGAAAACAAGCGCGGCCAAGCCGAGCCGCTTGTTGCGGGTAGCGATCAGGTTATTCATCATTGATGGCCCCGTGCAAATTCGCGTTCATCGGTGATCGTATCCGGTATGCTGCCGTCTGTTCCGCCGCTGCCTTTGGTCTGTGCCCATTTATATGGCGATTTACGGTCGAACTTCCCACTTAAGAAATACTCCTCAAATACCTTGTGGGCGTTATCATCGTCCAGCCCTTTCAGGAAACGCCAGTCCGCTACAATCCGCAACTTGTGCAAATCCATTTGCGAGATATGACAATTACCTATCGCCACATCATAGGCCAGCGCCTTTTGCGCATGCATGCCGTTGGTCATAATAGTCGAATGGTCGGTGGCGTGGGAATTGACATTCGCCACCAGCGTAGTCTTGATTTGTTTTTGCTGCCAGGCCTTGTAGTCATCGGAGGCGGTTTCTGGCTTGTCTTCTTCCGTGACCTTTTTGTCGTTCGCATACTTGCCTTCGCGCTTGGCCTGCATACGTAGCAGCGCGTGATACTCATAACGTAAGCTCGATTCGCTGTCCGTATTGCCCTGGGCTGCGTCGGTTTTATCTCTCGGCTCTGTCGTGCCCTCGGTATGTTTTGGATTGATTGCATTGTCTCCCGCATATGGGTCGTCTTCCTCGCGCACGCGATTCTTGTCACGCGACTGACCAGGAGCGTTGAAACCCTGGTCGAATTTCTCGCTTTCGTCACCGAAACGCTTAGCTTTCGACTTAAAGGTTTCGGGTAGATTGGGCGCGTCCAGCGGGATCGACCACTCTTTCGGTGGCAACGCATTGATGCGGGTGTTGGCCAATCCAATAGCCACTTTCATGATAGGCCACGTCACTACCGTCATGACCTTGCCGAAGTAAGTTGTATTCGCCTTTATGCCTTTGCCTATTGTATATTCCGCCGCTGGTGACTCCGGTGACCAGAAACTCCAACTGCCTGGCTTGGGCGTGTTGTATTGATTGCTCCAGTAGTCGTAAGTCCCTTTTTTGCCGACTTCAAAATCTTGCGCGAACACACGCTGGGAGAATATG
>NZ_JBDTCG010000079.1:0-21926 GCF_039923675.1 Collimonas sp. | reverse complement strand
GCTGGTCAGGCGAAACGCGGAATTGGCAATTGAAGGACGAAGTATGGCTCAATCCTGAACGGGAAGAGCATGAAGAACTAAAGATTGCAGCATGAAGTGACGCGACATCTTTGTTGACAACTACCGCCCATATCATCTGTTATTTTCATAGCTACCAGCCCAACGGCTGTTTAAATAGGTGGCCGCTTCTGGCCGATTCCTGCCGGTCGTTTTTCCTGATAGTGACCGGTACCATGAAACTCTAACTCATCTGACAACCTGTGTCAGATGAAGTTTGAACCGTACACGTTAGCGCAGTGGCGCGACGAACTCAGGCTTTCTGCGATAGACACGGTCAGTAAGTCGACTATCAGCATGAGCCAGTAGCGCTCTAGCGTGCTCAAGGCTTGAAGCGTCACTGGCGCACTTTGCCCGCAAATCGTGTTCAGTGAATTTTTGCTGCACTTTGGTTTCCTCCAGGACACGTGTGCTAAATCCGCTCCACATTGAATCCCAACCACCTGCACGTCCGCTTTCTTCGTTGAAGTAACATTTGCCTGATCTATTGCAGAAAATGTAAGGTGATATTTTTACGGGGCGCGCGGCAATTGCCATGGCTATCGCCTCTCGCACCTCTTCAGACCAACCAATAATTAATCGCTTGCCTGTGCTGTTTAGGGTTTTGTGCGGCGTTACGTGAATGCCATCAGATGTGGGTTGTATATTAAAACCCGGATACATTTCTGTACTAATTCGACGCTGACTTGGCAGTCGTTGTCGGACCAAGTGACCGCCGTCAACTAAACGGTCCGTCACGATTCTCGGAACCGGGTATTCAACGTCAAACTACAAAGTGCTTATTTTGCTCTTGCTTCAAGCAAGACCGAGTGATTTCCTAGTCTCGGCTGACAGTGCGTCAAAGCGGCGCAAGTAATGCTGCTTTGGATCACTGCGAGACGGCTGACGTTTCGAAATCGAATTATCGCGGAAATTGATTGCCGCCATTATCGGGATATTTTTGATATATTTAAAGACATGTTCCTGGATTGGAGTAGCGTGTGTGCAAGGCGAGCGGCTACCTTTGCCGTCAGGTTGTCGCGATCATAGTTGGGGTTACATTCGGCAATGTCGGCAGCGATTAATTTACCGGAATTCTTTGCCAGCTGAGTCAGGTACTCGATTTTTTCCAGCGGAACGCCATAGGCCGCCGGTGCAGAAACGCCAGGCGCTTTCTCGGCCGGTAACACATCCAGGTCGATCGTCAGATAAACGTAGGTGGCGGCAGCAAGTTGATCCAGCAGTTCGCGTCCGAGATCAACAATATCGGTAAACACAAGATCGCTGTCCAGCTTGAATTGCACTCCCAGATCCTCCGCGCGTGCAAACAGCGCCGGTGTATTTCCCAGCCGACTGATGCCATAGCAAAGATAGTGAAACTCGATACCGGCCTGATGACACCAATCCGCCATTTGTTTAAATGGCGTGCCCGAGCTTGCAAGTTCTGACTCGCGTAAATCAAAATGTGCGTCGAAATTAATAATCAGTAAATGACCGCTATGTAGTGCTTGGCCCAGATGTTGGATGATACCAAGAAAGGTGCCGTAGGCAACCTCGTGGCCGCCACCTAGTGTCAACGGGAAAGCATGCTGTGCGAGAACTTGCTGCACCTTTCCGGCTAGGCGTTGTTGCGCTTGCTCTAACTGTTCATCGTCGCAAGTAAGATTGCCGGCGTCAAACACATGCTCGATACCGTGCGCTGGAAGAGCTGCTAACATACGTCGAATTGCATCTGGTCCATGTGCGGCACCGACTCGACCATAATTGCGTCGCACTCCCTCGTCACAGGCAAAACCGATCAGGGCGGCGCCGCCCCGGGACGTCTCGTCGAATGGCGATACAACTTGATGTAGACGACGTGTATCACCAGCACCATCTATATCTTGCCGACCTGTCCACAGCGCGCGATTCATCATGCGGCGCTACTTTGGGCGTTGCGTGTCAGTACCGCCTGCAAGAAGCTACGGGTCCGCTCTTCACGTGGATTGACGAAGATTTTATCTGGCGGACCCGATTCGACAATACGACCGTGATCCATGACTACGACGATATCTGCGACCTCTCGCGCAAAACCCATTTCGTGTGTGACCACCATCATCGTCATGCCTTCGTTCGCCAGCGCCTTCATGACCTGTAGAACCTCGCCGACCAATTCCGGATCGAGCGCGGATGTCGGCTCGTCAAAAAGCATGACTTTTGGCTTCATCGCCAAGGCCCGAGCAATCGCGACTCGTTGCTTTTGGCCGCCCGATAATGTAGCTGGCATTGAATCGGCTTTATGGCTCAATCCAACTTTTGACAACAATGCCCGTGCCAGCTCCTCGGCCCCCTGTTTGTCCATACCCTGGATTTTGCGTGGTCCTACTGTGATGTTTTCCAATACGGACAAATGCGGGAACAGATTGAAAGACTGGAACACCATCCCGACCTGCTCTCTAAGATGGTTCAAGTCATGATCGGGAAGCATGTTACCGTTCGTCAGCAGTTTCCGTGCGCAGATTTCAATGCTTCCTTCTTCCGCCACTTCCAGGCCGTTACAGCAGCGCAGCAAAGTGCTTTTCCCTGAGCCACTCGGGCCGATGACGACAATGACTTGGGATGGCAGTACTTCAAGGTCGATGCTATGCAGGATACGATTGCCGGAAAACGATTTTCCCAGGCCGCTAAGTTTAATGATAGGTTGGTTCATTGCATTGCCCCTCCTGCACGCAAGTGCTTTTCAATTTTTTGCAAAATCATGCTGGTGGCGCTAGTCAATACCAGATACATCAAGGCAATCACCAGGTACACTTCAAGAGAGCGATAGGAAACGCTGATGATCTTTTGTCCCTCGTGCATCAGGTCAGCTATGGTCAGCAAGGAAACCAGCGCCGAGTTTTTGATCAATGCGATGAATTCGTTGCCCAAAGGCGGAATCATGCGCACGATCGCTTGCGGCAAAATGATGGTACGCATTGCCGTCCCGGCAGACATGCCGAGCGATCTCGCCGCTTCCATTTGTCCTCTTTCGATAGATTGAATCGCTCCACGGACAATTTCCGACACATAGGCGCCGGAATAAATTCCCAAGCCAAGTATCCCGCAAACAAAAGCGGGCAGCAGGATGTTGAATTCGGGTAAGCCAAAGAAGAGTATGAACAATTGCACGATCAACGGCGTCCCGCGGATAAAGGTAACGTAGGTACTGCATATGCCGTAGCGCAGGCGTCTGCTGCGATCCAGCCGGCCGATCCCGACCAGCAGTCCGAGCGCGCAACCCAGCAACAGCGAGGTCGACGTAATTTCTATCGTAACCAATGCACCTCGCAAAAGATCATCCCAGCCGGCGACTACCGGCATAAAATCAAAATTCATTTTCCTGTCTCCCCATTCATTCAGATGTCAGACGACCCGCTTATTTTGCGGTTGCATCAAGCCATTTCTTTACCAATTTATCGTAGCTGCCGTCGAGCTTGGACTTCTTTAGAGCGGCGTTTAACGCCTGTGTCAGTTCCGGTGTGTCTTTACGCACTGCAAAACCATAGAGCTCAATGCTGATTTGCTTGTCGAGCACTTTCACACCAGGACGGGATTTTGCATATTCCAAGGCCGCAGGTTTGCCGGTCACGGCGGCATCGGCACGTCCAATTTCCACCAGGTTGAACATTTCTTGATTTTTTTCAACTTCCACCCGCTCGACGTGTGGGAAGTATTCCTTGAGATAATTCACCGATTTGGTGCCGACCTGTACCGAGACCTTTTTTCCTTCCAAGTCTGCCGGTTTAAGTATGCTGCGGTTGTCGCTTTTGACCACGATCACCAACCCTCC
Source organism: Collimonas sp. (assembly GCF_039923675.1). GTDB lineage: Bacteria > Pseudomonadota > Gammaproteobacteria > Burkholderiales > Burkholderiaceae_D > Collimonas. The sequence goes on along the minus strand of NZ_JBDTCG010000079.1, from coordinate 18,082 downwards.
CGGATAATATGGGTCGGTGAAATCCACTACCTTGCGCCTCTCCTCGGTGATATAGATTCCCGAGGCGGCAAGGTCGAAGCGTTTCGAAATCAACCCTGGTATCAACCCCTTGAAATCAATATCGGTCCACTCGACTTTCTTTCCCATCGATTTGGCCAAGGTTTCGACGAGTTCGATGTCGAAACCGGTTCTCTTTCCGTCCCGATAAAATTCGAACGGCGGAAAGGTTGCGTCGGTAGCCACCCGGATTACTCCTCCAGACTGGGCGATACTCAGCGTCGGTACAAGTATGCTGATTGCAGCGATTAAAGCGATGAAAAAGCGACGGTGGTTCATTTCTCTCTCCTGGTTGACATGCACATCTGAATTATCTGGATTCAGTACAACTTCAAACGCTCGCTGATGACTGCGGCAGCCTTGACCGTCAAATCAATCAACTCCTGTTGTCGACCGTCAGCTCTGACGGCCGGAGACATGAGGGTGATGGCGCCTACCATGTGATCCGACTTGCTGAAAATCGGGGCGCTGATACCCCACACTCCCATATCAACTTCACCTTCGCTCACGGCATAGCCTTGTGCACGTATTTTTGCCAGTTCCTGGCGCAAGTACTGTTGCGCCTTCGGCTGTCCGGAAAGTTGTTCAGTGATTACCGCGTCGACCAGTAATTCCGATAGATGCGCCAGCAGTACCTTTGCCGAGGCTCCCCGCAGCAGCGGTTGCGAACGCCCTTTAGAAAATGAACAGCGTAAAGACTGCTGGCTCTCCACCATATCAAGACACATTACCTGGTTGTTCATCGCAACCATCAGCCCAACGCTCTCCCCGCATAGCGTCACCAACCTTTGCATTTCGGAACGTGCATTACTTACCAGATAGGACGTGTGATCAAATCCCCAGGCCAACTGAACGCTCAACGGCCCCGGCGCATAAAAATTATCTTGTTCTTGTACCAGTCCCCATTTTTTCAACGGGAGCAAATGACGATATAGCGTGCTTTGAGGCAAATTCGTTGCATCCCTAAGCTGCTTTACGGTAATTGGCCTACCGTGCCTGGCTATGACGGATAGCAACATCAACGGCCGCTCACTTGTAGACGTGACCTGATGTGCAGTCTCCGGCGCCGATATGTCGCTTTTTTTCATTTATTTATAATCGAACTTAATTCCCACAATTACAAATCGGATTCCCGAATCATAGGAATCAATAAATGCTTTAATCGCAGCAATAACTGTGCCTTGTGATCAAGGTTGGAAAAATAGTAATGTGATGCTGGTAAGGAAATAGCCGCATGGAAACATTAAAATACGCTCTCTCATTAATATTTTCCTGCTTAAAACAGGTGCAAATGATGTGAATCCCTGCGACTGGGCCAGGAAAGTAACAAATTCAAGTCGCCTGTAGTGCGTATTCTGCCTCGAACTAATTGGGCGATCATTTGGCTGCCCGCGCAAGCGGGGCGGGAGGCCGTAGGGCAGGGTGAAGCCGTGTGTGATGTTCCCGCGATATGCGACAAGTTACACGGGATCAGCGCTGCAGCAAGCAGCGCTGAGAAGAGAGAACCTGCGGCAGGCGTTTAAACGCCTGCGGGCCGGCAAAGTCGCAGCCGGAATGGATGGTCCGGATATCAAGCAGACGGCTCATTATCTGGTGACGGCCTGGCCGCGCATACGGGCACAATTGCTGGCAGGGATGTACCGGCCGAGTCCGGTGCATAGACGGAATTGGTCAGATCCAATCCCAAGTGCTCGTCGCAGTACGGTTTGTGCGCACGACGAATGAGCACAGCGGCGGAATCGGACCAAATTCGCCAATCGCGCCACTCGCTCCGATCGTTGGCATCGGTCAACGTGGAGCGATGAACAGTGTGACGCAAGCCCATCACATGAAGCTTGCTGGCATTGGCTCCCAACGTTACGTCGATATCGCGCGGACTTTCACGCCATGTCAGTTGCGCAAACGCCATCACACGAAACTGTTCGTCGCAATTCATGCGACGCACACCAGCGTTGCCAGAATACCGATTGACGATTCGCCAAAACTCGTCCATGGAACAGCGTCCATGATCTGTGCAAACAGCGTCTTGCCTGTATTCATGGCGCGCCTTCCAGAGTATCAACTCTAGGAAGTTGCACAAAAATGAAGAATCAAGATTCAAATCGGCGTCAAATGAAATCAGCCGCCAGACCATGTCAACATTGGGTTTTACACGTTTAAAACGGCATTTAACCGGACACTACCGATGCTAAATATGTGTGTTCAATCCGATACTCGCCTGTTCGAATTGAGGAAGCGTAGACACGAGGTATATCCACTACAATTTTTCCGTCTGCCGCGACAGTGGATTCGTAGGTGCAAACTTGCGTTTCGTTGCGATCGATTAGCGTCCATCGGATCGCGCTGCCGGTTTTTGCCGCCACAGCGATTTCCATCATGGCGCAGCCCCCTAAGTTGGCTCCCACATGCTGATACGGATCTGCGCACGGCAGCATCCGCTGTGACAATCTGGAGCCGAAGCCAAACGCCATATCGCTGCTGAATGTTTGATCAAAGACCTGCGGCCATATGCAGGTGCGCAAGAAATCCTGGTCGGTCACCCTGATGATCTTTTTCTGCCTGGCGAGAAATTCCTGCATCAGCGCTTCTACGTCGCCCAGGATACCCGCGTAGGTGCCGAACAGGCCGGCGAGGATCAGTTCACTGTGTGTAAAGTAATCGCGGATGACGTGAAATGCGGAGCCGTCGTCCAGCCATTCTGCCACGCACTGCTGATCCCGTTCGCCGATCAATGCATCGACGTCGCGCACGATGACGATGGCCGCTTGCGGATCGTCCAGCGCCAGAAACCGCCACATGGTGCCGGGTATTTGCAGGCGCGCGCCGGACATCATCACAATTTCAGCACCCGCCGCCCGCAAGCGTTCCAGGATGTCAGGCGGCACTGTGGCGTCGACATAGAAGCGGCAGATCCAGCCAGGGAAATGCTGCCGCGCCGCCAGCACATTCAGCACTGACATTTCGCAATAGCGCGGCTTGGCGCCAAACAGGCTGAAAGCAATCAATTTGCTGCCAGCGCTGCGACGTTCCATGAGCGCATGCTTGGGCGGTGTCTTGCGCGCCTGGCTGTCTTTGAGCTGCAAGGAGCGCAAGCCGAGCTGCCGGTTCAAAGCGAGATCGCCGGTCCAGCCATAGGTTTCGGCGAGTCCGTCGCAGACATTTGCATTTTCCGGCATCAGGCGCAGCGCCTGCTTAAAACTGGTGATGGCGGCAGGATAATTTTTCAGCCTGAGCTGCGCCACGCCTAGCTTTTCATAGGCGGGAGCGCAGCCTGGCTCGCTTTTGAGAATTGATAATATGGGCAGGATCGCATCCCGGAACCGCCCGGCGCCAAGCAAGGCATCTGCGCGCGCTTTCAGTTTTCCGTTCTTCATGGTTGGCCCATATCGAGATTGCGAGCCCGCCGTTGCAGGCTGCTGTCAAGATTGAAGAAATTTGAGACCTCTGCCGATGGAAATGCCCATCGTGCATACTTTTTGATTTGCATATGTGCCTTCTGTTGAGCCGGCGTTTGACAACGTCATGAACAAGCAAGGCAACATATCCGCTTGACGATACTTTCATTAACGATGGATTCCTGGAGGGGAAGCTGCTCCGGAAAGATAAGATCGAAATTATCTGACTCAAAACAATCGCCAACAATGAGACGAATCTCAATTTCAGGTTTTTTTTAGCAATGCGTTATCCATGGCCAGGCCCAAACATTGGCTGGGTATTCTTTAAATGACATGGGCGGGCGCGGCGCGTCTTTCCAAGGCTTCATGCGCAAGGGCGGAGAATCGCTGCAAGGCATCTGCAAGTCCTGCTGCGTTGCCGCTCGCGCCCAGCGCTTCCATCTGCGCACAGACGGTGACCACTTCATGCTCCTGGATCATGGCAAAGGAGCCTTTGATCGAATGGATCTGCGCCAGCGCGGCGTCCAGGTCGCCTTTGCCGATGGCATCGCGGGCGATGGACAATGACTGCTCGCAGGTCTGCGCCAGGATGGCCAGCAAATCCGCACGCAAAGGCGCATGCTCCGGTTCGCCGGAGCTGGCGATGGCCGATTGCACGGCAGGGTCGGCGTCTCGTTTGAGATGTTTGCGCACAGTCTGGTCGATTGCATTGAGCGACATCGGCTTCAGCAGCACCCCGGAAATGCCTGACTGTTCGCAGCGCTGCAATTCGTCGGCCCCTGCATGTGCGGTAATGGCGATAATCGGCACGCTGCTTCCCTGGCTGCGCAGAAATGCTGCCAGGGTGTAACCGTCCATGAGCGGCATGTTGAGGTCGGTCAGCACCACGTCGTAGCGCCGCTCGCTGAAATACCGCAAAGCAGCGCGGCCATCCGCGACAATGTCGGCCTGGTACCCGAGCACCTCGAGCTGATCCTGGATCAGCTCCCGGTTGGCGGGATTGTCTTCTGCCACGAGCATATGGATCTGCGGCGCCGGGAGAGGTATCGTGATAGCGGTGACAGCCGCGGGAGCGGAGAAGGACTCGGGTTCCGCTTGTCCGCTGGCCCGCGCAATCGCCTCATGCAAGCCGTCCAGCGAATAAATCGATACGACAATGCGCCCTTGCTCGGCAACAGGGGAGCGCGGTCCGTCTTCGATCGCGTCGATAATCCAGGGGGCGCGTTGCGTCAGGATGTTTTCATCGGCGACGCTCCAGGGACGCGGATTGCCGAACACCAGCAAAGGCCGGGTTCCCGTTTCGAGGTCGCGCGGGTGCTCGGCGACATCAGCCTGGATCCCCCATTGCCTGAGCTGGGCGCTGATGGCTGCACGCCATTCCGGCGCTGCACACAGGAGCGATAGCCGCAGCGCGCCGGAAAAAGCCTGGCCGCGCACCTCGGCGCCGGGTTCGGCAGCCAGCGGCAGCATCACGGTAAATGTGCTGCCGCCGCCAACCCGGCTGCGCACTGTGATCGTGCCGCCCATCAATTCTGTTAACCGTTTGCAGAGAGCCAGGCCCAGGCCGGTGCCGCCAAAGCGGCGTGTGATCGACGTATCGGCCTGGCTGAAGGCATCGAAGATTTCCTGCTGGTACTCCACAGCGATGCCGATGCCGGTATCGGTCACGCTGATGGCGACTTGCCCGGCGCCGGCGCTGCGCACGGCTATCGTCACTTTCCCGGTTTCGGTGAACTTGATGGCGTTGCTTGCGAGGTTGGCGATGATCTGGCGCACACGCGCCGAGTCGCCGCGATAGCTGCGGCAAAGCGCCGGTTCCACCGTATAGTACAAATTCAGCGCCTTGGCGTCGGCCACCGGAGCGAACATGGCCGTGATTTCCTCCACCACCGCCACCAGGTCGAAGCTGGCTGTCTCAATACGCATCTGGCCCGCTTCAGCCTTGGAAAAGTCGAGGATATCGTTGAGGATATCGAGCATCGCGTGCGACGACACGTTGACGGTGTCCAGCCGGTCGCTCTGTCGTTCCGACAACGGCGAGCGCGCCAGCAGCTCGAGATTACCGAAAATGGCGTTGAGCGGAGTGCGTATCTCATGGCTCATTACGGCCAGGAACATCGATTTCTCCCGTTCGCTGCGTATCGCCCGGCGTCGCGCCAGGCGTTCCCGGTAGGCCAGGACCAGCACCAGCACGAAGCATAGCAAGAAGCCGGCGATTTCGGCTGCATAGTCGGACAGCAAGGTCAGGAAAGAGCGCTGGCGATAGCCGATGCCTTCTTCCCAGTCATGTATCAATTGCTCGTTGTCCCTGGCCGATATCGAAGCCAGGGATTTTGCGATGATCGCGGCAAGCACCGGCGCATCCTTGCGGATGCCCATGCCGAGATTGACCGGATGGTCCTCGATCCTGCCGGAAAAATTCAGCCTCCCGGGAAATTTCTTGCGCACCAGCTCAAACAGCACCACGTCCAGGCCCAGCGTGGCGTCGGCGCGGCCGTCGGCGACGGCCTCCAGCGCGTCCTCCAGGCTATCGGCATCGACGATATGCATCTGGGGAAAATTCTCTTTGAGGAAAGCCGCATACACTGCGCCCCGCTTGAGCGCGATGGTCTTCCCTTTCAAATCTTCCCAATGATGCGTGACGCGCGCGTCGGGACGGGTAACTACCGCCGTCCAGCCGAGGTAATAGGGCGGCGTGTAGATGATCGTGTCGCCTACCAGCGCGTCGTTGAAGGCGCTGGCGACGATCGGATAAAGATCTATTTTTCCTTGGTCCATGCCGCTGCGGACATTCTGCTTGTCGCCGTGCGGCACAAGACGCACCTCAAGGCCGGTGGTTTTTGCGATGAAATCCAAGTAACCCGATGCTATCCCTTTGTATTTGCCATTGTCGAGATATTCGGTGGGCGCGTTGTCAGCGTCGATGCCAACGTTCAGCACCGGGTGAGTCGTCATCCACTGGATTTCCTGGGCGCTGAAAAGCGCATCGTTGCGGGCATGGCTGGATGCAGGGGCAAGCAGAAAGATAATTGGTAAAAATAAAACCAATCCGCGGCGCCTGGACGGCAGTAAGTTGGTCAGATACGGCATTCTGGCTTTCGGATAGGTGTTGAGAATGCACAGAAGAAGACTGGGATGTCTGCGCGAGCCACAACGACGGTACATCTTGATTTTTGGCAATATGATACGGTTTTTCGTTAATTAATGTTATTGTTGAGTGGCAATAAAGTAAAGTGCAATCTATACGTACTTATCCCTTGGGTCCGAGCAAAATGAACGAAATTTCTATCCGCGTGGCGATCGCTGACGACCATCCCGGCCTGATCGCCGGGATTGCCTACGAACTGGAAAAAAACAAGACCATCGAATTGGTGGCTACCGCCCGTAATTCCACGGAGCTGATCGCCGTGCTCGACAAGGAACGGTGCGACGTGGTGGTGTCGGACTACGCGATGCCGGGCGGCGAGTATGGCGACGGCATCACGCTCTTCGCGTTTATCCAGCGGCGCTACCCGGAGATCCGGCTGGTGGTGCTGACCATGATGGACAATCCGGGCATCATCCGTCTGCTCCTGGCGCAGGGTATTTCCTGCATTCTGAGTAAATCCGATGCCACGGAATACCTGGCTGTTGCGGTTCAAGCCGCTTACGTGCAAGGAAAATATTTCTCGCCGACGATCGCTGCCATCATCCGCACGCTCGACGCTGAGGGTCCGGCAAACGATGCGGCGCGCTCATTGTCGACACGCGAGGTCGAAGTGGTGCGCCTGTTTGTCTCCGGCCTGACGATCAATGAAATTGCGGAACGTTTGCACCGCAGTAAAAAAACCGTGAGCTCGCAAAAAATCAACGCCATGCGCAAGCTCGGCATCCAGCGCGATGCCGACCTGATCAAATACGGGAACGAAACCGGGCCTGCCTCGTCGACAGATACTAAAATATCTTGATTGGAGTGCTGGCCGCCGCCGGCCAGTCTCGTCTCCAGGCCCGCCTTGTGGCCCTATCTACAAATTAAGAATTGTCTTAGTTTATTGTGCTGCATTTAAGGAATTGTCCGATTCTCCTGTCGCGCTGCAATCAATAGACTTCACTCTGTCGTCATCTGCGATAGCCACCGCTTGCGATGTAATCGCCGTGGAATACGCCCCTTCGCATGTCCGCCTTCGTCAAATTTTGTAAAACTTTGTCAAACGGCGGGATATTTGCGAATCGAACATCAACATGCAACGCTCGTCAGCTGGCGCCAGCATTGGCCGGGCGCCTCTTAACGAGTTGTAAGGAAGTGAATAAAAATGATGGAATTTTCTGTACGCGTCATGATCGCCGACGATCATCCGGCGCTGTTGCTCGGCATCGAGTATGAATTGGAAAAGGCGAGCACCGTCCAGCTGGTCGGCAAGGCGCTTAACTCCACGGAACTGATTGCGGTCCTCGACGAACATCCCTGCGACGTCCTGGTGTCGGACTACGCCATGCCGGGCGGCGACTACGGAGATGGCACCACGCTGTTCTCTTTCATCCAGCGCCGCTACCCGGATATCCGGCTGGTGGTGTTGACCATGGTGGACAACCCGGGCGTCGTACGCTTGCTCCTGACGCAAGGCATTTCCTGCATCCTCAGCAAATCGGACACCTTGGATCACCTGGTTGCAGCCATCAACGCAGCGTATGTCAACGGAAAATACTTCTCGCCGACAATTGCATCCATCGTCAAGACGCTCGATATAGACGGCAAGGCAAGCGCCACGTCGCGCAATCTGTCGACGCGTGAAGGAGAAGTGGTGCGGTTGTTCATTGCCGGCCTGACGATCAATGAAATTGCGGAACGTTTGCACCGCAGCAAAAAAACCGTCAGCTCGCAAAAAATGAATGCAATGCGCAAGCTCGGCATCCAGCGCGATGCCGACCTGATCAAATACGGCGCGGAAGCAAACATGGCGCCGGCGACGGATTCCCCTGTCGCATGAACCGCTAGGCGCTTCAGCTAGCGCGTGCCCTCACGATCCCTGCTGTTGAATCCGATTGGTCTTATTCTATTTCGGCATATTTGAAGAATTGTCTTATTTTCTATATGCGTGGCAACAAATAAACTTTGTCTTATTGTTTAAATGTCCCGCGGCGATCAGGCCGTGCGGCGCATGTTAATTGGGTATAGCCAAAATTTATGATACACGCCAGGGGAATATCACCATGAAAGAAAATGCCAAGGTAACGCCTCTGTTACTTGCATTTGCTCAGCTTTCCGGCAGTCAGAGGACCAGCTTCATCAGAGATATGAACCACTTTATCTTTGCCTCGACACCCGGCAAGCGGAAGATGATCGAAGAGTGGCGCACCGGCAATTGCGGCCCGGAAGAAAACCAGGTGCAAGCAGCGCAACATGCCGTGCAAATCCCGTTGACAAAAAACTAGAGGTGCGAAAATGGAGTCATACACCAAGCTCCGTGACGACCAGTGGCTAGCGTTGGAGCCGCTGCTGATTGGCAAGAGGGGCGATCCTGGTGCCGCCGGCCGTGATAACCGGTTATTCATCGACGCATTGCTGTGGCATGTCTCTCATCGGCGGCCTTGGCATAGCTTGCCTGCCAGGTTCGGTAAGCCGGGCACCGTCTACATGCGTTTCAGGCGCTGGAATGAATGCGGTCAGTGGCAGCAGCTGGTGCTGGATCTGAGAGGCGTTCCAGAACTGCAGGGCGTCATGATCAAAGTCACCGTATTCGCTGATCAGGAGATACTGCGGATCAGACAAATAGCCGCAAGGAAGCATCGGCGGGAAGCGTATGCCGCGGCGATTAGACATGCCAGGGACGGTAGCCTCCAGGCGACGCCGGAAAGCGACTCGGATTTTCACTGGGCAGGGCTGGTAGATGAAATGCCGTCGGATAAAGGCGCGCTGGATCGTTTCAGTTTTTCGATTGACCAGTAAATCTTGTCCTGATGTCGCCTTGGGCGTGCTTAAGGGCATCTCGAATAACCCCGGCACGTCATTTCCGAGCGGGTCATTCCGGACCGGGTCATTCCCGCGAACGCGGGAATCCAAGTTGCGCTCTAATAAGATGGATCCCCGCGTTCGCGAGGATGACGGCGTTTTTCGAGGTCACTTTCACTCCGCAACAGCCTCTAAGTCAGGCGCATCCTCCGTGCTTTTCCGCAGTTTTTTCGAAAGCAAGACTAGTCCTATTATATTTTACGGAATATATGGATTTGTCTGATTCACGTGGCATCCCGCAGTAAATAAACTTCATCCCATCAACCCGAAGCCATGCGATTCGCTAGCTTCGGGCGCACTTTTTTTAATCCGCCCCGTTCTCCCCGTTCTGTATTGGACTCACTATCTGCAGGGCTTGCGGCCGGCCGCTTTATACAAGCCCTGCTTTTTTTGAGGACCGTCATGTTATTCCGAGTAAATAATATTGCATCGATCAGGACGAGCCAAGACAAAGCAGCAGATGTCGTGGTTGAGAATTGCGAGCTCGGACGGCTAAACCGTTACCAGCGCGGATTGCTGTGGGGTGGGGGCGCCGCGTTGTCGGTCCTGATCCTGATTGCCGGCGCACTGGCGATCAAATCCAGCATCAGCGACTACATCGCCGAAGGACGTTATGTTTACCTGATGCACAAGGCGTCGCTGTTGCTGGACATTGAAACCAAGCAGGCTGCCTTGCGGCGTGGCGTGATTCAGGCGGAAATGTTGTGGACTGAACACCGCAAGCCGCCCGCGCAATTGATCCGGGATTTCGCCGCACATGGCGGCCGGGTCGTGATCCAGGCTAGCGACAAGGTCAATCCCCAGCTTGCCATGGGTGAGCTCGGCGTCGGCCGGCCGCCGGCTGCCTTCTCCGACTATCTTTCTTTCACCGAAGAGCAGGCATATATCGCTAGCGCCAGCGCGCAGCAGCTGCAGCTTGAACTGACCGGTTATTTCTACGACCTGGACGACAGCTTCATCTCCATCATGCCGCCGCCGCGCAACGGCGACCCTCTCAGGAGCACCGGCGCCAAGGACGTGACCGGGTTGATCAAACAGCTCGCGCCCGATATCGGCAACCTGCACGATCCCGCAGTCGCCAAACGCTTGCGCGAATCGCGCAGCATCGCCTGGCTGCCGGCTGCGCGCGATCCGTTTACCGGCGAAGAGGTGTTCAAGCTGGTGCAGCCGGCATTCGACGGCGACCACGCATTCATTGTGTTTGTCAGCGACCAGCCGGTTGAAATGCTCAGGAAACGCCTGCACCAGGCGCCTTACGATGGCAATTTCATTATTCTCGATGGCGCCGGCGAAGCGGTAATGAGCGAATGGTATAACGCGGTGGTCGATCCCGGCCTGACCCAGCGTGTGATCGATTCCGGCAGCTGGCAGCAGAAACTCGATACCTCCGAGCAATTCTATACCAACGGCGACTTCACCATCAGCGAGCCTTTGTCGGATACCGGCTGGGTCCTGGCCTACGCCTATTCCTGGCGCACCATCCTGGCGGCGCGCTGGCCGGTGCTGCTGGCCTATGCCGGCGGCACGCTGGCGGTGCTTGGCGCGTTATGGACATTTCTGTTGCTGTTCGACCGCCAGGTGTTCATGCCGGTGTTCCGGCGCTCGCAACGGGTGTTTGAAAGCGAGAACCTCAACCGCACCATCATTACCGCCGTGCCGCTGGGCCTGAGCTTGTTGTCGATCCGCAGCGGCGAAACCTTGCTGCAGAATGAGATCATGCGCGCCTACGACAACCCGGCGAAGCCGCTGTACCGGCAGTTCCTCGATCTTTACTGGAGCATGCAAAAAACAGATCCGGCCGGAGAGGGCAGCCGGATCATTGAACGCGATCTGGCGGTCAAGCTGGTTGGCGGCAGGCCCGCGCACTTGTTGCTGAAGCTGATCGAAGCAAAATATCAAGGCGACGATGTGCTGCTCTGCAGTTTCTCCGACATTACAGTGCGCAAGCAGCTGGAACGCAAGCTGGAAGAGGCGCGTGCGGCCGCGGATGCCGCCAGCCATGCAAAATCGGCGTTCCTGGCGACCATGAGCCACGAAATACGCACACCGCTCAATGCGATCCTCGGCAATCTTGAATTACTGGAGCGCTCGCAGCTGACAGAAGCGCAGGCCGACCGCCTGCAGACCGTCGGCACCTCTTCCAGAGCGCTGCTCGACATCATCAACGACATTCTCGATTTCTCAAAAGTCGAATCGGGCCAGATGACGCTCGAAAACACGCGCTTCGACGTCATCGATACAGTGGAACAGTGCCTGGCCATTTTCGCACCCCTGGCCGACGCCAAGGGGCTGGGCCTGTTCTACAAGAGCGATCCGGCGTTGCCGCGCTTCTATCATGGCGACGCTGCCCGGTTGCGCCAGATATTGCTCAACCTGCTCAGCAATGCCATCAAGTTCACCGACGACGGCAAGGTCAGCGTGTCCGTGCGCTGTCAGGCCGTTGCCGGCGGGCAGCCGGAACTGACGATCAGCGTCAGCGATACCGGCATCGGCATCAACGCGGCACAACAGCGCAGCCTGTTCCGCGCATTCACCCAGGCCGACGCATCGGTCAGCCGCCGCTTTGGCGGCACCGGCCTCGGCCTGGCGCTATGTAAGCGGCTGGCGGAGCTGATGGGCGGCCGCATCTCGCTGCAGAGCCGCCATGCAGCCGGCAGCACCTTCAGCATCAGCCTGCCGCTGCAGGCGGACGCGATCCAGCCGGACACGACGTTCGCCGGCAAGCCGGATCTCGTCCTGCTGTGTCCATCGGCGGAATGGCGTACTTTTATTTCCGGGCAGCTGCGCCATTGGGGTCTGGCGCTGCAATGCATTTCCCATCCCTTGCAAATGAAGCCAGGACTGCCCTTGCTGATATTTGGCAGCCCGCGCGAATGGAGCGTAGCCGACGAAGACAATCTGTACCAGCAGGCATCCTGGGTGATCGACGCGATTGACGATGGCCCCAGGAACGCTATCGTCAAGCACAAACGCAGCATCGTGTCCTGCTATTCCCTGGCCGGCTTGCGCCAGGCAATCGCATTTGCGCTGGCGCCTCCCACGCCGCCGGCAGCCGTCGCCGGCGCCGTCGATAATAGCGTCGTGGCGACATCCGTCAACAGCGCGACGCAGCGGCAAATCCGTGTACTGGTGCTCGAAGACCACCCGGTCAACCTGGCGCTGATACGCGATCAGCTTAATGTGCTGGGCTACCTGTCCGACCTGGCCGACAACGGCAACGCCGCGTTGCAGTTGTATGCGGAAAACCGCTACGACATCGTGCTGACCGATCTCAGCATGCCGGGCATGGACGGCTACACCTTCAGCACCCTGTTGCGGCGCCGCGGCGCGCAACAGCCGATCATCGCCATTACGGCGCATGCGTCTACCGATGAACGGCGGCGTTGCGAACGCGCGGGTATTACAGACGTCTTGTTCAAGCCGATGTCGCTGGAGGAGATAGCGCATATGGTCGGTAAATATGTGCCGGCGGACGCAGCATCGGTATCGGCGCCGGCCACGCCGCACAAGCCCCTGCTGGACGTGAAATTGCGGGAAGCCTTGCGCGACGCCAACAGCCGTTCGCTTGAGACGATGCGCCGCGCATTGGCGCTGGACGACATGCAGACGGTGCTGACGCAACTGCATTCGATCAAGGGGGCCTATTCCATGATGCGCGAGCAAGACGTCGTCGCCGTCTGCGTGCGGATGGAGCATCTCGGCCGGGCCGCCGACCCGGCTGCGTTGAACAGCGTTCTGCCTGAACTGGAAATGTTGCTGGACGATACAGAGCCTGTCGGCGGGGCCTGAGCGCGGCGTCCTGACAGAGCGACGCCAGATGTTGCCAGATGCTGCCAGATATTGGTGGACTGCCGGCGGACTGCCTGTTTTTTTACCGGATCGCCGCAGCATTTGTGACAAGTTGTCAAATCCGGGCGGTATAGCGATAAACAAGATTTGTCCTAGTTGTATTGCGTGCATATCGGGAATGGTCCGATTCACGCCATGCTTGCCGGTTAATACACTTCAGCCTGTTACATCGAACTCCAGCGAGCGCTGGAGTCTGTGTATTTCTGGTTGTAACGCCCTGAACGAGCTGGCACGGGTCGCCGGTTCTATCTGTAAGAGACCTCGAAAAGCGACGATTTTAGGGGACCTCTACCAGAGTGCGGAGTTGTTGTCTATTTTCGTTATCTATTTTTAGTTGCTTATTTTAGTGTTTATACAAAGGATTTTATCGTGGCAGTGAATACAGTAAAACTGGTTGTGGTGGACGGCAACGTCATCAAGGAAACCGTCGACTTGCGCAGCAGCAAGAAGGGCTCGCCGACCAAGGTCAAGGCCTTGAAAGGCGGTAAATTCATCCTGGCCGAGAGCGATACGGGCTTCGCGCCCGAGAACGTCACTACGCATCGTGTCGGCCACGATCTGCACATCAGCCTCGAAGGCACGGGCTACGATGATGCTGAACTGGTAATCGAAGGTTACTACGATAACGACGGCACGCTGATTGGGCTGGGCGAAGACGGCAACTATTACCAATACGTTCCTACCGACGCCGAGTCCGACCACTTTGTCGCCGCGCTGGCTGACGGCGCCACCTCGCCGCAGGTGCTGGGCGCCGAACGCCTGACTGGTCTTGGCGCATTTGTCGCCGGCCCGGCATTTAGCCTGCTCGGCCTGGGCTTGGCCGCGCTGGGCGCGCTGGGGATCATCGGCGCAGCGGTCGCTATCGGCCGTGGCGATGACGGTAGTATCGGCGGTGGCCACGATGGTGGGCAAAACCCTGGTGATGGCCATCTCAGGCCGAGCATTGGCGAGGCGACGGACAATGTCGGCGACAAGACTGGCGCCCTTCACAGCGGCGATGTCACCGACGATACAGCGCCAGTATTTACCGGCACCGGCAAGCCTGGCGAGCAGATTAACATTATCGACAACGGCAAGATCATCGGCAGCACTATTGTTGGCGATGACGGCAGCTGGACTTTCAAGCCGACGACACCGCTGCCAGACGGCAATCACACCATCATTGTGCAGCCTGCCGACGGCGGCGATCCTTCAGACGGCTTCGACCTGATCGTCGACACGACTGCGCCAGACAAGGTCGTTATCGACGGCGTTGACGATGATTTTGGTGAACGGATGGGGCCCGTGGCCAACCATGGTTTTACCGATGACAATACGCCGACCCTGCATGGCCATGCCGAAGCGGGGAGCACCGTGACGATTTATGGCAACGACCAAATGCTTGGCACGGCTGTGGCCGATGCCGATGGCAATTGGCGTTTCACGCCAACCGAGTTACCGGATGGCAGTTACAATTTTACTGCCAGAGCCACCGATGCTGCGGGCAATATCGGTTTGCCGTCCGATCCGTATGAAGTGATTATCGACACCGTGGCGCCAGGAAAGCCGGGGCTGGGTGATGAGGGCAATTCCAACATCGGCGACATCCTCGATGATTATGGTCCGATCAAGGGCTCCATCGATAATCCGGGGCTGACCGACGACGACACCCCGACGTTGATCGGCAAGGGCGAGCCGGGCGATACCGTGACCATCATCGACAACGGCGAAGTGATTGGCACGGCGCCGGTGGACAAGGATGGCAACTGGAATTTCACGCCGGATCCGCTGGGCGATGGCAAGCACGACTTCACCATCATCGTCACCGATCCGGCCGGCAATGCTTCCGATGAGTCGGATCCATGGACCGTGGTTATCGATACCGAAAAGCCAGACAAGCCGGTGATCACCTCGGTGATTGATGACCAGGGCGACGTGACTGGCCCGATCAATCCGAACGGCACCACCGACGACGCGCAGCCTGAAATCAAAGGCACTGCGGAAGCCGATTCGACCGTGATCATCAAGGACAACGGTGTGGTTATCGGTAGCACGACAGCGGATAAGGACGGCAATTGGAGTTTCACACCAACACTGCCGTTGCTGAACGGTGGTCATGAACTGACCGTGGAAGCGATGGACCCGGCTGGCAACATTTCGGATCCGTCGGATCCGTTCAATTTTGATTTGCTGACAGGCGGGGTGCCGACAGCGCCGGCAATTACCGGCGTACTCGACGACCAGGGCGACATCACCGGCAATGTTGCGCCGAATGGCATCACCGACGACAGGCAACCGGAGATTCACGGCACGGCCCAAATCGGCTCGACCGTCTCGGTGTATCTCGACGGCACGCTGTTGGGCACGGCGCCGGTGAATGCGCAGGGCCAATGGAGTTTCCAGGTCACTACTGACTTGCCAGACGGCTTGCATAATTTCACGGCCAAGGCCACCAGCGCTGCTGGCAATGTCAGTGCGGAAACCGGGGATTATCCGATCACGGTCGATGGCACGGCGCCAGGCGCGATTGTCGATCCGACGCTGACCGACGATATCGGTGCAGTGACGGGTCCGATCAACACCGGCGACACCACTGATGACGCCAATCCGACTTTTACCGGCAAGGGCGAGCCTGGCAGCACCGTGATCATCAAGGACAATGGTGCAGTGATTGGTACAGCGCCGGTCGACAGCAATGGCGACTGGACGTTCACGCCGGCCACACCTTTGCAGGACGGCGATCATAGCTTCATAGCAGAACCGGTCGACCAGGCCGGCAACCATGGTCCGGAAACCGCGCCGATAGACTTTACGGTGGACACCAGCGGCGTGGTCATTTCGATTACCAGCGTAGTCGACAATTTCGGCGCGGTCACCGGCCCGATTTCGCTCAATGGCGTCACCGACGACACCACGCCAACGCTTAACGGCAAGGCGACCAAGGGTGCTATCGTCACCGTGTATGACACTGACGGCCATGTGCTGGGCACCACCACGGCCAGTGCCAACACGGGCTTGTGGAGTTTCACGCCGACCAGCGAGCTGGGCGAAGGTGCGCATCATCTGACGGCGACGGCGACCACGGACGCGGCAGGCGAAAGCGCGCCGGTGGCGTTCGATCTGACGATTGACACCACAGCGCCGGCGGCGCCAAGCATCACCGACGTGCACGACGACGTCGGCACGATTCAGGGCACGGTGGCCGATAACGGCTTTACCGACGACACGACGCCGACGCTGACAGGCAAGGGCGAAGCAGGCAGCACGGTGAGCATTCGCGACAATGGCAACGTGATTGGCATGGCGCTGGTCGACAGCAATGGCGACTGGAGTTTCACGCCGGGTACGGATTTGAACAAGGGATCACATGCCTTCACGGTAGTCGCTACTGATCCTGCAGGCAATGTCTCCGCGGAGTCCGCACCATGGACGGTGACCGTCGATTTCACGGCGCCAGACCAGCCGGTCATTGGCGATATCCTCGATGATTTTGGCCCGGTCACCGGTTCCATCGATAATCCTGGGCTGACCGACGACGACACCCCGACTTTGGTTGGCAAGGGCGAGCCGGGCGATACCGTGACCATCATCAAGGACGGCGAAGTGATTGGCACGGCGCCGGTCGACAGCAATGGCGACTGGACGTTTACGCCGGATCCGCTGGACGATGGCAAGCACGACTTCACCATCATCGTCACCGATCCAGCCGGCAATGCTTCCGATGAGTCGGATCCATGGACCGTGACTATCGATACCGAAAAGCCAGACAAGCCGGTGATCACCTCGGTGATTGATGACCAGGGCGACGTGACTGGCCCGATCAATCCGAACGGCGTCACCGACGATGCGCAGCCGGATATCACAGGCACGGCAGAAGCCAATTCGATCGTGATCATCAAGGACAACGACCAGATTATCGGTAGCGCGCAGGTGGATGAAAATGGTAATTGGAGTTTCACGCCAACACTGCCGTTGGATATTGGTGGTCATGCATTGACCGTGGAAGCGATGGACCCGGCTGGCAACATTTCGGATCCATCGGATCCGTTCAATTTCGATTTGCTGACAGGCGGGGTGCCGCCGGCGCCGGCAATTACCGGCGTGCTCGACGACCAGGGCGACATCACCGGCAATGTTTCGCCGAATGGCATCACCGACGACCGGCAACCGGAGATTCATGGCACGGCCCAAAGCGGTTCGATCGTCTCGGTGTATAGCGACGGCACGCTGTTGGGCACGGCGCCGGTGAATGCGCAGGGCCAATGGAGTTTCCAGGTCACTACTGACTTGCCAGACGGCTTGCATAATTTCACGGCCAAGGCCACCAGCGGTGCTGGCAATGTCAGTCCCGAAACCGGGGATTATCCGATCACGGTCGATGGCACGGCGCCAGGCGCGATTGTCAATCCGACGCTGACCGACGATATCGGCGCAGTGACGGGGCCGATCAACACCGGCGACACCACGGATGACGCCAATCCGACTTTTACCGGCAAGGGCGAGCCTGGCAGCACCGTGATCATCAAGGACAATGGTGTAGAGATTGGTACGGCGCCGGTCGACAGCAATGGCGACTGGACGTTCACGCCGGCCACGCCTTTGGAGGAAGGTGATCACAGTTTTACAGCGACACCAGTCGACCAGGCCGGCAACCATGGTCCGGAAACCACGCCGATAGACTTTACGGTGGACACCAGCGGCGTGGTCATTTCGATCACCAGCGTAGTCGACGATTTCGGCACGGTCACCGGCCCGATTTCGCTCAATGGCGTCACCGACGACACCACGCCAACGCTTAACGGCAAGGCGACTC